>NZ_NERD01000001.1 GCF_002799155.1 Stenotrophomonas maltophilia | reverse complement strand
TAGCGATGGGCGATGAGGACGGGGTGGCAGGTGGCGTGGCAATGATCGAGCGCTGGTTGCGGCCGATGTAACAGCGGCCAGGCCTCAACGCAGGTGCGGAATCACCTGGGCCAGCAGATGGGCATCCGATCTCCGCCGAAGGCGCGCCTCCCGCGCTGCAACATGCCCACGCGCCATCCTGCGCCATCATGGGCACCCCGTCCCCGCCTGGACCGTGACATGCAGCAGTACCTGCTTCTGATCTATATCGAGCCTGCCCTGCTGCAGGCCCTGCCCACCGAAGAATTCAACGCGCTGATGCGCGACTGCCTGGCGCACGCCGACCAGCTGCAGGCCGAAGGCACGCTGCTGGCCGCCCAGAAGCTGCAGCCGGTCGATACCGCACAGACCCTGCGCGTGCGCGATGGACACAGCCGCGTGCTCGATGGGCCGTTCGCCGAAACCCGCGAACTGCTGGCCGGCTTCAACCTGATCGTCGCCCGCGACCGTGACGAAGCCATGCGCATCGCCCGCGACTTCCCCTGGGCGCGCTTCGGCAGCATCGAGGTGCGGCCGCTGGAAGACATGGACGCCGAGCGCGAACGCTGCGGCGCCCCGGCTGCCGCTATGGCAGCAGCCGTACCCTGATCTCGCGCGGGCCGACGCCTTCATTGCCGCTGTAGTCGCGCACGCTGGCACGCACGATGTACTCGCCCGGCGGCAACGCCGCCGGCTGCCAGCGCCCGGTTTCCATCAGGCCATCACGCACGGTGTTGGTGGCCAGGTAACGGAAACGGGTCACCGCGCTGCCATGCACGGTGATGCCGCTGTCCGGTGCGTAGGCCACGCGCACCGCTTCCTTCTGCGGCGGCATGCGGTTGAACACGATGTTCCAGCGCGGCTGCTCGTAACCCTGCAGCGGCTGCCCAGCGGCATCGAGGATCTGGTAGCCCACCTGGTACATGCCCAGGCGACGGCGCGGCAGGTTGTTGTCGACCTGGTCCCAGGCCTCGATCACGATCTGCACGCCGCGGCCCTGGCGCGCCACCACCGCTACGCCGTCGCTGCCCGCCGCCATCGGCTGGTAGTTGTCGTCCAGCAGGGCCACATCGGTGATGCGCGGCGCGAAGTGGTCGGCGTAGTTGTGGAAGCCCAGCGCCACCGCATTGGTCTCGAAACCACCCGTGCCCACCGCCAGATGCACGTGCGCCTGGTTGTTGATGCTGCCCAGGCGGTCGCCGGCGTGGATGCGCATGCCGCGGCGCACGCGCATCCGCTCCAGCTTGCCCTGCTCGTCATACAGCGCCTGCCAGCGCGCATCAAACGGCTGGTCGCGCGGAGTGCGGCCGACCCGCATGTGGATGTACTTGAGGCGATCCACCGACAGCCCTTCGGCCTGCTCGCCCAGGCTCCAGGCCGCCACCGGGCTGCTGATCTTGCCGTCGGCGATCGCCAGCACGGTCTGGCCCACGTCACCGCGCACGTCGAAGCCGCCGTGAAGGTGGTGGCGACTCTCACCCTTGAAGTTGCCACGCACTTCGCCCAGCGTACCGACCACTTCATGCCAGCCCTCCTGCGGCGCCAGCGGCCAACGGCCCCCGGTCTTCGGCAACGCGGCATCGGCGGCCGGGCCAACCAGCGCCGGCGCCGGCAGGTCACCCACCGGCAGCGGGCGCAGGCGGTGCAGGCGGTAGCTGGCGGCGTCGGCGACCAGCACGCTGCCATCGGCATCCATCGCCAGGCCGCTGGGGCGGGCCAGGCGTGGCAGGCGCCCGTTGCCAACCAGTGCAATCTGGTGGCCCTGCGGCGTCACCTGCACGATGCGGCCATCGAGATCGCCCACGTACAGCACGCCGTCGTGCGTGGTGGCCAGTGACAGCGGACCATTGATCACGCCACCGGCGGCGACCACGGTGCTGACCGTGCCATCGGCGCCAACACGGCGAACCGCGTTGTTGAACAGGTCGGCCACCAGCAGGGCACCGTGTGCATCGAAGGCCAGCGCCACCGGCGTGTCGAAGCGCGCAGCGACGCCCGTGCCATCGGCCAGACCCGGCCGATCACCACCGGCCAGGGTGCGCACGTTGCCATCGGTACCGATCACCCGGATGCGATCGTTGAACGTATCGGCCACGTAGACCTGGCCCTGCGCGTCCACCGCAATGCCCATCGGCGCATCGAAACGCGCCTGCGCGGCGGGGCCATCGGCATGGCCCTGTTCGCCACCGGCCAGCGTGGTCACCTGGCCATCGGTACCGATGCGGCGGATCGCGTGGTTGCCAGTGTCGGCCACGTACAGGTTGCCCTGCGCATCAGCGGCAATGCCGGAGGGGGTATTGAAACTGGCCTGCAGCGCAGGGCCATCGACGCGCCCCTCGCCCTGCCCGGCCACGGTTTCGACGCGGCCATCGGGAAGGCGGCGGCGGATGCGGTTGTTATCGCCGGCATCGGTGAAGTAGATGCTGCCATCGGCGCCACGCAGCAACGCGTAGGGGTCGGCGAAACGCGCCTGCGCGGATCCACCGTCGCGGTCACCGGGATGGCCATCGCCGGCCAACGGCTCGATCTGTGCGGTCCAGGCCAGTGGCGTAGGCGCCGGGCCCGCAGGTTCGGCCAGCGTGTGCAGCGGCGTCTCCCACCAGGTTGCAGCCAATGCCACCGCCGTTGCCAACGCCACTCCTGCCGCCATCCATTGCCACCGTGCCATCGTGCTGCGCTGCTCCTGCCTGAAGAGGCACCGACAATAGACGGTGAAGCTGCGATCCGCCACGGCCAATCGTACTGCCGGATACCAGAGTTCCATGCGCCGCGCTTGTCCTCGCTGCCTGCAGCGGGTTCAATGCGGTTCCCACGGATGGAGAGCCTCCATGCCCCGCATCATCCCCCTCGCCGCCCTGCTGCTGGCGGCACTGGCCAGCACACCGGCCACCGCCTCGATCACGGTGGTGCCGCAGATGCCCTCTGCCACCGCCGATGCGGTGCATGCGGCGTACGCCACACGCTGGGACGAAGCGATCCAGCAGGCACGCAGCGGCAATACGCTGGGCGCACTGATCAGCATGGAGCGGCTGATGGAGGATCCCCTGCTGGACGACTTCGATGCCGAGCATCGTGGCCGCGCCGCGCAGGTGGCCGGCTGGACCGCGCTGATGCAGAAGAAGCCGGACCAGGCCCGCCGCTACCTGCAACGGGCGCAGGAGGCCCTGCCGGAGGATGCCCAGGTCCTGCTCACCCAGGTGTCCGTGGAACTGTCGGACAACCAGCCGGCCGCAGCCACGTCGTTCCTGGTCAAGGCACTGAAGCATGCCGACGCACCGCTGCCGATCGATCACCACGCCATCAATTACCTGCAGTACCGCCTGCGTGACCAGCCGCTGAAGCGCATGGACCTGCTGCAGGCGCTGTTCGACAACGGCTGGAAGAGTGGCGGCCTGGAACCCACCGGGCTGTGGCTGGCGCTGGCCACGCTGCAGGCCGACAACGGGCGTGGCGACGACATCCCAGCCACGCTGGCGCGCATCGACAGCCCGGCCGAGATCATCCGCCTGCGCAGCGACAAACGCTTCGACCGTTATGTCGATCGCGGCGATGCGCGCTTCGATCCGGTGCAGGCGGCGCAGCGCCACCTCGATCAACTGCGCGTCTCCGGCCTGCTCGACCGCGCACTGGACGCGCGCATGGCCGAGTTCAGCACTACCCTGCTGATGCTGGACCGCAACGAGGAAGTGCTGTCGTTGACCGACGGCATGGCCGGCGCGGCGAGCAACGGCGAATCGCCTGCCGCCGCGGAAGCGGAATGGGTGGCCTGGCTCCTCAACAGCCGGCTCACTGCACTGCGCCGGCTGGGCCGCACCGATGAGGCACTGGCCACCGCGAAGCTGGCCGCACGCATCGGCGCGCTCGGCCCGGATGGTGCCGAGCACCAGATGAATGTCGGTTTCGTGTTCAGTTCGCTGGGGCGCATGCAGGACGCTGCGCTGGCAGTGAATGACATGCCGGGCCTCGCCGGCTACGGCAAGGCCGCGCAGGCGCTGCTGCAGTTCGCCGCCGCCCGCGAGCGCGGCGATGCCAAGGCGCGCGATGCGGCACGCGCGGTGATCCTGGCCCAGCGCGATGACGCGCGCCTGTTCCATCGCGAAATGCTGCTGGAGGAAGGCAACCTGGACGGTGCAGCCGCCGTGCTGATCGAACAGCTGCGCTCGCCGGTTGAACGCGGTGAAACCCTGGCTGCCCTGCAGGACATGCGGACCTATCCGTCATTGCCGGGCGATGTGCGCATCGATGCCGTCTGGCGCGCACTCAAGCAGCGTGCCGACGTACAGGCCGAGGTGGCACGCGTCGGCCGCATCGAGCGCTACGGGCTGGTCAGTACCTCCACCTCGCGTTGAGTGCCGGCTAGCGCGCCGGCACCTCCGTGCGGATGCCCATCGCTTCACGATAGCGCGCGTACAGCGCCATCACCTTGTCCACGTAGGCCAGGGTTTCGGCGTAGGGCGGCACGCCCTTGTAGCGGGTGACCGCCCCGATGCCTGCGTTGTAGGCGGCCGCCGCCAGCGGGCGGTCGCCGTTGTAGCGGCGCAGCAGCGCGCGCATGTAGCGCGCGCCACCCTCGATCGACTGCTGCGGCGAGAACGGATCGCGCACCCCGTATTCCTGCGCGGTATCGGGCATCAGCTGCATCACTCCCTGCGCGCCCTTGCTGGATACCGCCAGCGCGTCGAAATTGCTTTCGGCGTGGGCGATCGCACGCAACCACGCATCATCGACGCCGGTGGCCTTGGCCGCGGCCTTGAACTGCCTGGCGTGCTGTGCCAGCTGCGGCTTGCCGACCTTGCCCAGCCCTTCATGCGCTGGCTCGCCCGGTGGCGTGGCCACGGTGAACTTCAGGAACACCCGCGAGCCGGGCAGGTTGCGCGTGGAGTAGACCAGTGCCCCGTCCTGTTCGCGCTCGTACAGCACGCCGCTGAACACGCCCATGTTGCCCCACAGGTTGGGGGTCTGGATGGCGTTGTCGTCGATCTCCCTGGCGGTACAGCGCGAGCCGGGTTCCGGGGCGGTAGCCAGGCTGACGGTGTTGCCCTGCACGCAGCGATAGACGGTGCGCGCGGCAGCCAGCCCGGGCCACAGGCTGGGCAGCAGCAACAGCGCGAGCAGGAGGGGGCGACGGGACATGGCGGCCGGATGATCCGGCCGCGCCCGCGAATGTTGGGTGAATGGGGGTCGGCAGGGCTGCGCCCTGCACCTGCAGAGGCAACGTCAACACCCTGAGCAGCGCTGGGCAGTTGAGGGCTGGTCGGGTGGGTGTGGCCCGGCAGGACACGCCGTAAACCCCGCTCCGCGGTCCGGCCCAGCCGCTGGCGGCTGTGCGTTCGGGCGCTTGCGAAGCAGTGCTTCGCAGGCAACGCGCCCTCACCCATGGGGGCTCGATGGTGCCATCCATGGCGCCAACGGTCCTGCCGGGCCACACCCACCCGCCCTGGACAGTTTCCTGCAGCGGGCAGCAGATCCACGCCATGCGTGGATGAAACGTCCGGAGACGATGGATCAATCGATGGAACGAAGACGTTGGGTTACTTCGCAGTCCTCCGCCGCACCCAATACCCCACGCCCAGCAGCACGAACCACGCCGGGCTGGCGATCAGCGCCTGGCGGGTGTCGCCCTGCAGGCTCAGCAGCACCAGCACGCCGGCGAAGAACACCAGGCAGGCCCAGCACATGGCCACGCCGCCGGGCATCTTGAAGATCGAGGCGGCGTGGCGCTCCGGGTAGCGGCGGCGGTAGGCCATGTAGGCCACCAGGATCAGCGACCAGACGAAGATGAACAGCACCGTCGCCAGCGTCGTCACCAAGGTGAAGGCGGTCACCAGGTTGGGAATCAGGTAGATCAGCAGCGTGCCGCCCAGCAGGCACAGGCACGAGAACAGCAGGCCGCGGGCCGGCACCGCGGCGCGCGACAGCTTCGACAGCCCGCGCGGGGCGTGGCCCTCTTCGGCCAGGCCATACAGCATGCGGCTGGTGGAGAAGATGCCGCTGTTGGCCGAGGACGTGGCCGAGGTCAGCACCACGAAGTTGATCAGGCTGGCGGCGGCGGGAATGCCGGCCAGCACGAACAGCTGCACGAACGGGCTCTTGTCCGGCACCACCTGGCGCCACGGGGTGACGGCCATGATCGCGATCAGCGCCAGCACGTAGAAGATGATGATGCGCACCGGGATCGAGTTGATCGCCTTGGGCAGGTTGCGCTCGGGGTCGGCGGTTTCGGCGGCGGTGGTGCCGACCAGCTCGATGCCGACGAAGGCGAATACCGCAATCTGGAAACCGGCGAAGAAGCCGACCAGCCCCATCGGGAACATGCCGCCGTCATTCCACAGGTTCGACAGCGAGGCGGTGTGGCCGCTGGGCGAGGTGAAGCCCCACGCCACCAGCCCAGCGCCGGTGATGATCAGTGCGCAGATCGCCACGATCTTGATCAGCGCGAACCAGAACTCCATTTCGCCGAACAGCTTCACCGTCACCAGGTTCAGTGCCAGCAACAGCAGCACGCAGGCCAGCGCCGGTATCCACGCATCCAGCCCGGGGAACCAGAACTGCGCGTAGGCGGCGATGGCGATCACATCGGCGATGGCAGTCACAATCCAGCAGAACCAGTAGGTCCACCCACAGAAGAAGCCCGCCCAGGGCCCGAGCAGGTCGGTGGAAAAATCGATGAAGGACTTGTACTGCAGGTTGGAGAGCAGCAGCTCACCCATCGCGCGCATCACGAAGAACAGCATCGCGCCGATGATCAGGTAGACGAAGACGATGGACGGGCCTGCCAGGCTGATGGTCTTGCCCGACCCCATGAACAGGCCGGTGCCAATGGCTCCGCCGATGGCGATCAGTTGCAGGTGGCGGTTGGACAGGCTGCGGCGCAGGTGCTCGGGGGGCGTTGCGGGCTCGGTCATGGGCGCGGGCAAAAGGGACGGGCGAAGCGTTCGACGGTAGTCCCCCACGGCGCCGAGCGCCAGCGTTGACGGACCTATTCCGTCAAATCTGGCCGCTTTCACCACAATGTGACCGAATACCGTATTGATCCCATTCCGCCCGGCCCCGCGCCATGCTCAGATAGCCGCATCTGCCCAAGGACCGGCCCGACCATGCGCCCTGCCCCGCCCGCCCTGCTGGAGCCCCGGCCATGAGCCGGCTGCGCGTCATCATCGGCGGCACCGCGCTGGCGCTGCTGGCCGCTGCGGTGCCGATCGCAGTCATGGCCTATGCCACCTGGGACCGCGCGGTCAGCGTTGAACAACAGCGCCTGCGCGACATCGCCGACCGCAGCCTGCGCCGCTCCGACCTGTCCTACCAGGAAGCACTGGCGGCGCTGAAATCGGCCGAAGCCGGCGCCTATGTGTCCTGCAGTCCCGAGCACGTCCGGCGCATGCAGACGCTGGTGATGACCACCCCATCGATCGACCAGATGGGCTACTTCGAAGGCGGCAAACTACGCTGCACCTCCTGGGGACCGTTCCTGGCCGATGTGGATCAACCCACGCCGGACCACGTCACCAGCGATGGCGCTGGCATCGCGGTGGACGTGCGCCCGGAAGTCAGCGGGCGCCGCCAGGTGCTGGCAATCCTGTACGGGTCCTACGACGTACTGGTGGACCCGCGGCGCTTCGTCGATGTCATTGCCGATCCGAACGTGCGGCTGGCACTGGCCAGCCCCGATGGGCGCCTGCTGGCCAAGCAGCCGGGCCTGGATCCGGACCTGCTGCAGGCGCTGCTGCGCGACCCCGGCGAAGGCCTGGACCACTCCACGCTGTTCGCCACCGCGCGCAACGAGGAATGGCTGGCCATCGCTACCACGCCGCGCACCGCGCTGGCTGCGGCGTTCCGCCAGCAGGCGTGGCTGTACGTGCCGGTCGGCCTGCTGCTGGCCGCTGCCGGGGCCGGCCTGGTGATCTGGCTGTCGCGGCGCCGCCTGTCGCTGCGCGGTGAACTGGCCACCGCCATCCGCCGCCGCGAGCTGTACCTGCATTACCAGCCCATCATCGAACTGGACACCGGCATCTGCGTCGGTGCCGAAGCGCTGGTGCGCTGGCAACGCCCGGATGGCACCCAGGTACGGCCCGACCTGTTCATTCCGCTGGCCGAAGAGGCCGGCATGATCGCCGACGTCACCGACCTGGTGATCGAGAACGTGGTGCGCGACATGCGCGAGCTGCTGGTGGCCGACCGCAGCGCGCACATCGCGATCAACCTCGCCGCCGAAGACATCAGCAGCGGCCGCGCCCTGAAGATGATTTCCAGGCACATGGCCGGCAGCGGCATCCTGCCGCAGCAGATCTGGATGGAGGCCACCGAACGCGGCTTCCTCGACCTGGACCGAGCGCGCACGATGCTGGCGCAGGCACGCCGTGCCGGCCACAGCGTGGCCATCGACGATTTCGGCGTCGGCTTTTCCAGCCTGCAGTACCTGGAGCAGCTGCCGCTGGACGCGCTGAAGATCGACAAGTCGTTCATCGATGCGATCGGCACCGAAAGCGCGACCAGCCCGGTCACGCCGCACATCATCGACATGGCCAAGGAGCTGGGCCTGTGGGTTGTGGCCGAGGGCGTGGAAACCGAAGCGCAGCTGGCCTATCTGCACAGCCGGCATGTGGAATTCGGCCAGGGCTGGCTGTTCTCGCGACCACTGCCCCGCGACGAGTTCGTGGCCTTCCACCACAAGCGGCAGCAGCAGTACGGCGCGGCACGCGAACACATGCAGAACCCGCGCAGCGTGCCGATCGAGCGGGTGCCGCTGGAGTAGAGCAAAAGCAGGGCGCCCGATCCAGCAGGTCCGCGCCATGCGTGGATGGCGCGGCCCCCGGTAGTGCCGGCCGCTGGCCGGCACCGCGTCGTCATTGTCGGCCCCTACGCCCACGCCTTCGGCCGTGCCAGCAGCCACGCCACCGTCACCGCCAGCAACAGCAACGGCAGCCAACCCAGCTGGCGTGGGCCGCTGGCCTGCAGCAGCACGCCGCCCGCCACGCCACCGGCAGCAATGGCCAGGTTCCAGCCGGTCACCAGCATCGACTGTGCCAGGTCCGCGGCGGCACCCGCACGGCGTGCCAGTGCGGTCTGGAACAGCGTCGGCACCGCGCCGAACGCAACGCCCCACAGGATCGTTGCCAACAGCAGCGCGCTCGCCGCGCCAGGCCATACCAGCAACATCAGCACCGGCACGATGAAGCCGATCACCGCCGCCCACACCAGCACACGCAGGTGGCGATCCACGCCCCAGCCCGCCATCCCGATGCCGGCAATCGCCGCCATGCCGAACGCCAGCAGCAGCCGGTCCAGCCACGCGCCGGCACCCGCATCGACTGCCAGCGGCTCGATGTACGTGTACAGCACGTTGTGCGCCAGCACGTACAGCACCATCACCAGCAGCGTGCTGCGCACGCCGGGCATCCGCCAGACCGTACCCAGCGACGTGCGCTGGCCGGCACCAGCCGCTGGCAGCGCCGGCAGTGTCCAGCGCGCGTACGCCAGCAGGCCCACGCCCAGCACGCTCATCAACGCGAACGCCCAGCGCCAGCCAACCTGCTGGCCAAGCAGCGTGCCGGCCGGCACCCCCAGCGACAGCGCCAAGGGCGAACCCACCATCGCCACCGCAATGGCACGCCCCTGCAACGACGGCACCACCATGCGCGCGGCATAACCGGCCACCAGCGACCACAAGAGGCCACCGCTCACACCGGCCAGGAAGCGCGCAACGAGGATCAGCGCATAACTGCTGCTCAGCGCGGTCAGCGTGTTGACCACCACGAAACCGGCAATGGCGGCCAGCAGCAACGGGCGCCGCGGCAGGCGCTGGGTCAGCGCGGTCATCGGCAGTGCGGCCATCACCGAGCCCAGCGCATACACGCTCACCAGTTGACCGACCGCCGCATCACTCACGCCCAGGCTTTCGCCCATCGGACGCAGTACACCGGCCGGCAGGGTTTCGGTCAGCAGGGTGATGAAGCCACCACCGGCCAAGGCCAGCAGGCCCGCCCAGGGCAGGCGCGTGGCCTCACCGGCCGGGCTGGCAGCATCAAGGGCGTGGCCGCTCATCGCGCCGCCTCCAGATCAGCATAGACCGCATCACGCAGTTCATCGACGAAGGCACCATCCATGCCCTCGTACAGCGTGTTGGTCAGTGCCACCACGCTCAGCCCACGCGACGGGTCGACGAACCAGCTGTGCCCATAGGCGCCGCCCCAGCGCCAGCTGCCTTCGCGCTGCGGCGTGCCACTGGCGGTGGCATCGCGCAGCACCGCAAAGCCCAGCCCGAAGCCCCAGCCGGCCGGTTCCGGCGGTCCCTGCTCGCCCACCTGCGGGCTGGCCATCTCTGCCGCCAGCGCGGGCGGCAGCAGGCCGGAGCGCTGCACATCACGCAGCGCCTCCAGCACCGACATCACTTCATCGGCAGTACCCACCAGGCCGGCGCCGGCGGAAGCGAAACGACTGGCATCGAGGGCACGCGCAAGGCTGTACTCGATGCCGACCGTACCTTCGAACGGCGCGACCACTTCGCCTTCGCGCAGGCGATGCGGCTGCGGCGTATCGCTCACATAAGGCGTGGCCAGCCGCGCACCCTCGCGCGTGGCAAACGCGGTGTCACGCAGGCCCAAAGGCGCGGCAAGCAAACGCTCGAACAGCACCTGCAGCGTTTCACCGGTCGCGGCTTCGGCCACCGCCCCCGCCACGTCCACGCCCAACGAATACAGCCATTGGCTGCCCGGCTCGAACAGCAGCGGTGCCTGCGCGATGCGGCGTACGTTCTCGGCCAGGGAAAGCGGGTTTGCATCCAGGCCATCGCTGACCCCAGCGTGCGCATAGGGGCCCTCCGCATCGGCTTCCAGGAAGCGGTAGCCCAGCCCGCTGCTGTGGCTGAGCAGCTGGCGCAGGCTGATCGGCGGCATGCGGCCATCGGCCAGCGCCGGGCGGAAGTCCGGCAGCCAACGCTGCACCGGCGCATCGAGGTCGAGCACGCCCTCGGCCACCAGGCGCAGGATCACCGTGGTCAACAGCGGCTTGCTGACCGATGCCAGCCGGAACAGCTGGTCGCGCTGCATCAGCGTGGCCGACTCGCGATCGGCCAGCCCGGTCGCGCTGGCATGGCGCAGCACACCGTGCTCGCGCACCAGCACCACCGCGCCCACCAGGCGCTGCGGGTGCACCTGCTGCAACAGCCGCTGCACCGAAGGCAGCGTCGGCGCGGGTTCAAGGGAAAGAGCGGCATTCATCGCAGTGATCCGTGGGGAGAGGCCCGCCACGTTAGGCAGCACGGCACGGCGCAAAAAGCCGGTTGCCGCTCCGGTCATCATGGACCGTGCAGTCCGTAATCGGCATCATGGCCGGAACTGCAAGGCCGCAACGGCTGCCATTCCGGCCCGCACCACAGTGTTGCGGCGGCAGTGCCGACCAGCGCCATCGCCCTCCCTACCCTGCTGCTTTCATCGCCCGCACGCCCATGTCAGTCCTGGACAACCTCGCCAACCTGCAGACCTTCGTGCACGCCGCCGACACCCGCAGCTTCGTCGAGACCGGGCGCCTGCAGGGCATCTCCGCCTCGGCCGCCGGCAAATGCGTTGCGCGGCTGGAGCACGCGCTGGGCGTGCGCCTGTTCCACCGCAGCACGCGCAGCATCACCCTGACCGCCGAGGGCCAGCTGTTCCTGGCACGCTGCCGGCGCATCCTCGACGAACGCGATGCCGCGCGCACCGAGCTTGCGCAACCGCACGCCACCCCCAGCGGTACGCTGCGCATCGGCCTGCCACTGGTCGGCGACCTCACCCTGCCGTTGATGGCCGAGTTCATGGCTGCGTATCCGGACATCCGCCTCGACCTTGATTTCAGCGACCGGCTGGTCGACGTCATCGAGGAAGGTTTCGACGCCGTGCTGCGTGTCGGCGAACCCAGCGATTCGCGCATGAACGCACGTCGCCTGGGGGAGTTTCCACGCCGCATCGTCGGCTCGCCGGCCTACCTGCAGCGCCGCGGTACGCCACGCACGCCCGCCGAACTGCTGCAGCACACGCTGCTGCACTACCGCTTCCCCAGCACCGGCAAGCTGGAGCTGTGGCCGATCCATTGGCCCGACCATGAAACACCGCAGGAGCTGCCGGTGCACATGGTGGCCAACACCATCGAGGCGCGGGTGGCGCTGGCGCTGCGCCACGTCGGCCTGGCCTTCGTACCCGTGCACTCGGTGCGCGATGCGCTGGCAGACGGTCGCCTGGTCAGCGTGCTGGACGAACACGTGCATTCCTGCGGCATCTTCCACCTGCTGTGGCCTTCGGGCCGCCACGTACTACCGAAGCTGCGGGTGTTCATCGATTTCGTCAGCGCCCGCCTGGAAAACGTGCCCTAGGCGCGATCCCCCCATGCCCGGCCCATAGTAGATCCACGCCATGCGTGGATGCCTTTGTAGCGTCGAGCCATCAAACCATTCAGCCAGCCCCGCTATACTTCCCCCTCATTCCTCCCAGAGGCTCGCGACCAATGCGCCATTGATGCCGCCGTCTTCCCAGCAGACGGCCTGACTCTTCCCGCCCCTGCGCGCAGGGGAGAACCCGGCATCCATGGAGGTCGCATGACCACACATTCCCTCACGCTCGATCGCGTGTCGTATCGGCTGGCCGACGGCCGCGCGCTGTTTTCCGACCTGTCGTTTTCCTTCGAACCGGTAGCCACCGGCCTGGTCGGTGCCAATGGCACCGGCAAGAGCGTGCTTGCACGCCTGCTGACCGGCCGGCTGTTGCCCGACAGCGGGCAGATACGCAGCGGCGGCCGCGTGTTCCTGTTGCCGACGCCCGGCTATCCCCCCACCGGCACGGTCGGTGAACTGGCCGGCGTCGGCGCGGAACTGGCCGCACTGCAACGCATCGAAGCCGGCAGCGTGGACGAGACCGACTTCGCCTGTGTCGGCGAGCGTTGGGACCTGCGCGAGCGCCTGCAGCAGCAATGGCAGGCGCTACGGCTGCCCGAGGATCTCGATCCTGCCCAGCCCGCCGCGCGCCTCAGTGGCGGCCAGGCCATGCAGGTGGCGCTGTCCGGCGCGTGGGCCAGCGGCGCCGATTGGCTGATCCTGGACGAACCCAGCAACCACCTCGATGCCCGCCATCGCCAACAGTTGTACGAACAACTGCAGCACTGGCGTGGTGGCCTGCTGGTAATCAGCCACGATCGCGAGCTGTTGGCGCACATGCAGCAGATCGTCGAACTCGACGCGCGCGGGCTGCATCGCTATGGCGGGCCGTGGCAGCACTACGCGGACACGCGTTCCGCCGAACGCGAAGCCGCTGCTGCACAGCTCGACCATGCACGCGCCCAGCACCGGCAGCAACAACGCAGCGCACGCGAGCAGCACGAGCGCCAGCAGCAACGCCAGGCACGCGGCAATCGCGATGCGAAGCAGGCCAACCAGGCGCCGATCCTGCTCGGCCGGCAGAAGCAGCGTGCCGAGGCCAGCCACGGCCGCGCGCAGCAGGTACAGGCCGAGCGCCTGCAGGCCAGCGTCGATCAGCTGCGCGCTGCGGCCTCGGCGGTTCACACCGCGCCGGAACTGGCGCTGTTTGCAGGCGACGGCGAACGTGGCAGCGCGCGCCTGCTGCAGGTGGACTCGCTGGTGCTGCCGCATGGCTGCAGTGCGCCGTTGCAGCTGGAGATCCGTCGAGGGCAGCGCATCGCCGTGGTCGGTGACAACGGCAGTGGCAAGTCCACGCTGCTGCGCGTGCTGGCCGGCCAGCTGCCTGCACGCAGTGGCACCGTGCAACGCCATGCGCCACTGGCGCTGCTCGACCAGCAGCTGCTGGGGTTGTCCGGCGAGCGCAGCATTCTCGACACCGTGCAGGCCGCCAACCCGGCAGCTGATACCGGTGAACTGCGCACCCGGCTGGCCCTGCTCGGGCTGGACGCGCAGCGCATCCAGCGTCCAGCCCATAGCCTCAGCGATGGCGAACGGGTGAAAGGCGCCCTGGCCAGCGTGCTGTATGCCGACCCCGCACCGCAGCTGTTGCTGCTGGACGAGCCCGGCAACGCACTGGACCTGAGCGCGCTGCAGGCACTGGAAGAACTGCTGGCGGCATGGCCGGGTGCCCTGGTGATGGTCAGCCACGACCGGCACCTGCTGCAGGCGCTGCGGCCGACCCACGTGCTGCAGGTAAGCACCGAGGGTTGGCAGTGGCGTGACGCCTTGTAGATCCCCGCCATGCATGGATGGATGCATGGCGGGTAGTGCCGGCCGCTGGCCGGCACACCGCCAGCGCTCAACGCCCGCTCAACGCTTCCACACCGGGAACGCCTGCGGCAGCTGCTGCCACAGCAGCGGGCCCGCGCGCAGTTCCTGCTCGTTGAGCAGGCAGGCATCCAGCTCCGCGCGCACCGCACGCTCATCCATGTGCACGCCGATCACCACCAGCTCCTGGCGGCGGTCGCCCCACAGCGGGTGCCACAGCCGCTGCATCGCCGAATGTGCGGCCGCATCCGGGAATTCTTCCAGCCCCGGCAACGGCGCGCTCCAGCAGTCGGCCTGCTGCCGTGCCCAGCCCAGGTCGCTGTAAGGCAGCGGCGTCGGTGGCAACAACGGCGCGGTGTCTTCCAGCCCGGCGCGCACGCGATCGCGCGCGGCGTACCAGAACCCCGCCGCCTGCGTCCGCGTCGCGGCGCCCACGGTGTTCAGCTCGCCCACCCAGTCCATGCGGTTGGCCAGCCAGAACCAGCCCTTGCTGCGGATCACACCGGGCATCCCCGACTGCAGCGCGCGCGCGAAGCGCGCAGGATGGAAGGGTCGCCGCGAGCGGTAGACGAAACTGGCGATGCCGTATTCCTCGGTTTCCGGCGCGTGCTCGCCACGCAGTTCCTTCACCCAACCCGGCGCACGTTGCGCACGCTCGTAATCGAAGCGGCCGGTGTCCACCAGCTCGGCCAGCGGCACGTCACCGAAGCTGGACAGCAGCAGTTTCGCTTCGCGGTTCAGGCCACGCAGCACGGCCAGTGTGTCCTGCAGCACTTCGTCATCCACCTGGTCGATCTTGCTGACCACGATCACATCGGCGAACTCCACCTGCTCGCACAGCAGGTCGACCACGCCGCGATCGTCGTCCGGCCCGGCCTGCTGCCCGCGCTCGGCCAGGCGCAGCGTCGAACCGAAGTCGGCCAGGAACGCACTGCCATCCACCACCGTCACCATCGTGTCCAGGCGCGCGATGTCACTCAGGCTGAAGCCCTGCTCGTCGCGTACCGCGAAGGTGGCCGCCACCGGCATCGGCTCACCGATTCCGGTCGACTCGATCAGCAGGTAGTCGTAGCGACCGGCATCGGCCAGCCGCCGCACTTCCTGCAGCAGGTCGTCGCGCAGCGTGCAGCAGATGCAGCCGTTGCTGAACTCCACCAGCGTCTCTTCGGTGCGGCGCAGTTCGGCGCCGCCCTCGCGCACCAGCTGTGCATCGATGTTGACCTCGCTCATGTCGTTGACGATGACCGCCACGCGCAGGCCCTCGCGGTTGCGCAGGATCTGGTTGAGCAGGGTGGTCTTGCCGGCCCCGAGGAAGCCGGACAGCACGGTGACCGGAAGGCGACGGTCGGCGCGGGAAACAGTGTTCATGTCGGAGCGGGTTGGCTGCGGAACGGAAATGTTACTGTATAACAATTGTTGCGCAAGGAACCTCCCCCGATGAAGTCGCCGTCTGCCGCCCTGCTCGATGCCGGCGCGGTCGCCCTGTCCAGCCTGTGCCTGCTGCACTGCCTGGCACTGCCCCTGCTTGCCGCCGCGCTGCCACTGTTTGGCACCTGGGCCGAAGCGGAATGGGTGCACCTGCTGTTCGTGGCCATCGCCCTGCCGCTGACCGGCTACGCGCTGTGGCGGGCCGAGCGCCGTCACCCATTGCCCGTGCTGGCCTGGGCCACCGCCGGCGCCGGGCTCGGCCTGCTGCTGGCCGGTGCGCTGGCGCTGCCCTCGCACGATTGGGAAACACCGATGACCGTCACCGGCAGCCTGCTGCTGACCGCCACGCACATCTGGAACGCGCGGCACCGGCACGGGTAGTGCCGGCCGCTGCTATTTGCCGTAGCGGCGCAGCAGCTCCACCAGCACCGCGGCCTCGTCCGCCCGCTGCTGCGGGTCTTCGGCGCCCACCACGTGTTCCTGCAGGTGCTCGTGCAGCAGCTCCATCAGCAGGCTGTGGGCGGCACCGCGCACGGCGGCAACCTGCACCAGCACGTTCGCACAGTCGCCGGCCTCACCCTCCGGCCTGTCCAGCGCCTGCTCCAACGCCGCCACCTGGCCGCCGATGCGGCGCACCCGGGTCAGCAGCTGCTTTCGATGCTTGTGTACATGAGCCATGGCGGGATCATATACCCTATGGGGGTATCCACTCCACCCTCTGACCCCATGCATCTGGACGCCCTCGCCGCCGCCCGTCGCCACGAACACCGTTTCGACGACGGCAACCCGCTGGCCGAACGCAACACCCGCCGCGCCCTGTGGCTCACCGTCTGCATGATGCTGGTGGAGATCGTCGGCGGATGGTGGTTCAACTCCATGGCCGTGCTCGCCGACGGCTGGCACATGAGCTCGCATGCGCTGGCGCTGGGCCTTTCGGTGTTCGCCTATCGCTGCGCGCGCCACTACGCGCACGACCCGCGCTTCGCCTTCGGCACCTGGAAGATCGAGATCCTGGCCGGCTATACCAGCGCCATCGCCCTGCTCGGCGTCGCCGCGCTGATGGCCGTGCAATCACTGGAGCGGCTGTGGGCACCGGCACCGATCCACTACAACGAAGCCATCGCCATCGCTGCGGTCGGGCTGGGCGTGAACCTGCTGTGTGCCTGGTGGCTGCACGACAGCCCGGGCCACGCGCATCACCACCACAGGCATGAGCATGGCCATCACCATGGGCATGACCACGATCACCACGATCACCACGATCACCACGATCAGAGTCACGCACACGGCCACGACCTCAACCTGCGCTCGGCGTATGTGCACGTGCTGGCCGACGCTGCCACCTCGGTGCTGGCCATCGTCGCCCTGCTCGGCGGCAAGCTGCTGGGCCTGACCTGGCTGGACCCGGTGATGGGCCTGGTCGGCGCCGTGCTGGTGACGGTCTGGGCGATCGGCCTGCTGCGCGACAGCGGCCGCATCCTGCTCGACGCGCAGATGGACGCACCGGTGGTGGCCGAAGTGCGCGAAGTGATCGAGCAGGGCCCGTGGCCGGCACGCCTGGCCGACCTGCACGTCTGGCAGGTCGGCCGCGGCAAGTACGCGGTCAGCGCCAGCGTGGTCACCAGCGACGCCAGCCTCGATGCCGATACCGTGCGCAACGCGCTGGCCATCCACGAAGAGCTGGTGCACGTGACGGTGGAGATCCATCGCAGCGCATGACCCGCGCCGGGTAGTGCCGGCCGCTGGCCGGCAACCCCATGAGCGCCGCACGCAACCTGCAGGTGCCGGCCAGCGGCCGGCACTACCGCTACAGCTTCAACATCATCCGCAGCAGATACATCAGCAGCGGCAGCGCGCTCAGCACTGCACCGCCAATGCCGATCCACGGCCAGCGCTCACCGCGCACGCGCGAGGCCACTGCCAAGCCGCCGCCCACCAGCGCCGCACCCAGCACGCCCACGCCCAGCCCTGCGGCCATGCCATTGCCACCCGCAGCGACGGCCGCCTGCGCCGCCACGGTGCCCGCGCCCCACCCCACTGCAATCCCCAGCCAACTGGCCACGCCGCACCACGGTGCCTTGCCCTGCGCCATCCGAAAACCCCTGTGCTCTTGCCGAATTTCTGTACGGGCCACGCCCGCGTGCTGCCTACACTAGCCGCACCTGCCCTGTAGGGACATCCCATGCGCACGCTTCGCCTGCTGCTGCCCGGTGCCCTCCTGCTGCTGACCGCCGCCTGCAGCGGTGACGCCGGGCTTCCCTTCTCCGTCGACCCGCTGCAGGGCTGCTTCGCCACCAGCGCGCGCAAACCCGCCGACTTCCGCATCGACAAGGAAGGTGGCCAGTACTTCGTCTCCTTCAGCCGTGGCGAGCAATGGCAGCGCGAGCCCAATGCCCTGCACAAGGCCAACCGCAGCGAGATCAGCCGCTACTTCCGTGATGATGCCGACCAGATCGACAGCGCGTTGATCCGCATGGCTGGCGGCTTCGGCATCTTCCACTTCAACAAGGGCGCCAAGTTGAAGGGCAAGGCCACCGACAGCGACTACATGGCGCTGATGCTGATCGGGGCCGGGCCGGTGTATGCGGTGAAGTGCCCGTAATCCGCAACGATTCTGATGGCTGCATGGACCGGCGTCGGCAGATCCTGTCTTCTTTGAGGATGGACGCGGATGCTGTTGTTCCTGCTGCTTGCGGTGAGCGCCCCGAAGACCCAGGGCGCCTATGACGAAGTCCGGGAACTGCCCGATGGCCAGATCCTGATAATGCGCACCCTGGACTGGGACCTCGGCGAAGGCACGAAGGAACGCGTCACCGTGCACTGGCTGCTGCAGGAGGACGGCAGCATGCGCTACGACTTCGCTCGGCAGCCACCGGAAACCCAGGAGGTCCACCGTCGGTCGTGCGCGCTGCAGGGCATGCGGCCGTCGCGTGGCGTCAACATGATTTCAGGAGAAGGCACCATGCACGGCTACAGCTGTACCAGCGGCAGCGTCGGGCCCACGCTCGACTCCGCCCTGCCCGCATCCACGCATGGCGTGGATCTACTGTGACATCGGCTTGGCGCTACAACAGCTGCGGTACCATGCCCTCCCCCGAACCGCCCCGGTACCCGCCGTGCCCCATTACACCGGCCCCCTGCTGACCCGCGACAGCGCCGACACCCTGCGCCGTGCCCATGACAAGGGCGCCGCCGAATGGCAGGGCTCGCTCGACCTCGGCCGCAGCGAAGAGGCGGTACAGCTGGATGCCGAGGGTTTCACCTTCCGCGGCCAGCACTATCCGTGGCCGGGCAAGCTGAAGGACCGCACGCTGTACTACTGGGATGGCGAGGCGTTCGAGCCGATCTCGCGCTACAGCGGCTCGCTGATCAAGCTGGTACCGACCGAGTGGGGCGCCCCCACCTTCGAGATCGACGGCATCAAGATGCTGCCGACCTCGAAGCTGTCGCCGTTCGAGGATGCGCGACGCAAGGTCGAGCTGGTCGCTCCCGCCGGCAAGGTCATTCTCGATACCTGCGGCGGCCTGGGCTACTTCGCCGCCTGCGCGCTGGAGGCCGGTGTCGGCCAGATCCGCTCGTTCGAGAAGAACGCCGATGTGATGTGGCTGCGCACGCTCAACCCGTGGTCGCCGGATCCAGACTCGGCTGCCGCCGGTGGCCGCCTGCAGTTGAGCCACGGCGACGTCTCGCAGCAGATCGAACAGGTTGCCAGCAACAGCGTCGATGCGATCCTGCACGACCCGCCGCGCTTCGGCATCGCCGGCGAGCTGTACTCACAGGTGTTCTACGACCACCTCGCCCGCGTGATCCGCAAGGGCGGTCGGCTGTTCCATTACACCGGTGCGCCGAACAAGCTGACCAGCGGCCGCGACGTCCCGCGTGAAGTGGCCAAGCGGCTGGAGAAGGCCGGCTTCAGGGCCGAACTGGCACTGGACGGCGTGCTGGCCGTCAAGCGCTGAGCTTCACTCCGAATCGACCTTGGCCAGTTTCATCACCCACGCCGGCACCTCGGGTTCGCCGGCGTAGAAGTCCTTCGGCTTTTTCTCCGCCATCGCCCAACGGTGCAGCCAGCTCGGGCCGTAGCGGCCGTTGTAGCCTTCGGCACCGCGTGCGTAGGCCGGGTCACGCATCGCCTCGTCCAGTGAAATGAAGCGATAGCCGCGGCGCTTGGTAGCCGCCACCAGTTCGGCGAACGTGGCCGCGTTGAGCTCATTGGCATGCATCAGCCACACCTGCGGCAGCGCGTACCCCAACAGCGCCTGCGACTGCTTCTCGTAGTAATCCAGCTTGTTCAGCATGTACGGCACGTAGCCTTTGCGCAGCTGCGCCAGCGTCGCTTCGCGCGCAGGCGAGTCCGCCTGCTCGTTCATCACGTTGGCATAGGCGAACGCCCACACCCACTCGCCGTTGTCCACCGTCACCGGCGCCACGCGGTAGCCATGCTGCTTGAAGAACGCATCCATCTGCGCACGCTCTTCCGGTGTGCGCCCGGCGCGCAGGTAGGGATGGCGCATCCACTGCGGCGCCTGCCCCTTCTCGGCCAGCAGCGGCCGCAGCACCGTCTCGCCGCGCAGGAAATCCTGCTGGAACGCCGGCACGCCCTTGGCATTCAGATCCATATGCGAGTACGTGTGGTTGCCCAGCCCATAGCCTGCATCCCGCCAGTCGCGCAGCATCTGCACCCGCGCCGGCTGCACCTGGCCGTCCACTTCAAGCTTGTTCTCGTTGACGAAGCCGACCACCGGCACGCCCGCCTGCTGCAGCTGGGCCATCAACGCCGCATGCCGCGCCTGCAGGTCCGGCGGTGTGATCTGGTCCAGCCGTGCCCATGGCAGGTCATCGATGGTCACCGCAATACGGCGGTCCACCTCGGCGGCATGCACCGCCAGCGAACACAGCAACAGCGGCAACGCACGCAGCAACGAGCGCATCGGGTCTTCCCTGGAGTGGCGAGGCGTCGACTGTAGCGCGATTGCCGGGCGCCGCCGAGCGTGTGCTCAGCCCGCGATGTACTGCGGCGGCACGTGCGTGGTCAGCCACACGCCATTGGCCGAACGGTGGAACACATGGCCATCGGCATGCATGCGCCCGGCATTCACGCTGAGGATGACCGGCGCACCGCGGCGTGCGCCCACCTGCTGCGCGGTCTGGCGGTCCAGCGACAGGTGCACGTGCTGGCGCTCGCCAGGCCGCAGGCCCTGCTCACGGATGGCACCGACGAAGCGAGCCACCGTGCCGTGGTACAGCCATGCCGGCGGCTGCAGCGCCTCCAGCCCCAGATCCACCTGGATCGAATGCCCCTGACTGGCGCGGATGCGCAGACCGTCGTCGCTCAGCGCGAAGCGCTGCTTGTCATTGGTCTCAACCACCGCCTGCAGGGTGTGCCGGTCCAGCGCCACGCCATGGTCGGCCATCCGCTGCAGCAGATCATCGACATCGGCCCAGCCCTGCGCATCCAGCTGCAGGCCGATCTTCTCCGGTTCGTGGCGCAACACCAGGCTCATGAACTTGCTGGCGTGCTTGTGTGAAGTATCCGTACTCATCGGCATAGGCTGCCGCAGATCACCGCCGGATGCCAGTTACGCCCCTGCCGATCGTGCCGCCCGGGCCCGCGCGATCGCACGCCAAAGGGCAACCCCGCCGGCCATCGCGGCCAACAGCAGCACCGTCAGCACCAGCGCCAGATCATCCGGATTGCGCAGCAACGGCGCGTTCTCGCGCGTCAGGATGTGGAATACCACGCGCTGCGCCTGCTCCAGCGGTACATCGCCCTCCGAAGCCAGCTCCACCAGGCACGCCGTGGGTGACAGCCGCGCCACGCTGCTCCACGCATTCTCGTACAGATGCAGCACCCATCCGGCCAGGCCCAGTGCGCCGCCGTGCAGCAGCATAAGCGCCACGTTCGCCGTGCGCAGCCGATCGCGCAGCCATAGCGCTCGGCTTGCACATACCGCCATGGCCCCCACCAGCGCCAGCACCACGCCCACCCATGGAATCCAGCTCAGCGGTTGCCAGTCATCCAACGCGCCCGCGCGCGCCATCACCTGCTCGGCAACCTGCAATCGCGCCTGGGCGTCCGGGCCCCCACAGGCCACCGTCACCGGCTCCAGCAACAGCTCCACACGGTAATGGAAGAAGCCGGCGGCCAGCACCACCGACAGCAGCGCGACCCACTGAAGCATCAACAATATCGGCCCCTGCCCACAGATACGACGAATTCGGGACGTGGCAGGGCTCATCGGTTCATCCATGACAGCAAAGAGCCATCCTAACCAAGCGCTCCGTGCGTGTCGGCTGGCGGATGCGACACGCACCACCCAGCACCGTTACGATGGCGCGGTTGCTTGAATCCGAAATTTCCCTGGTATTCCCGATGGTGATGCTGTATCTGGCCGTGCGAACGTTGCTGCCACTGCTGGCGTTCGTGCTCGCGTGGTGGTTGCTCTCGCGCCTGATCAATGCGCGCGTCGCCCGGCTGCCACGCGTCCCGTTGAACCTGCCGGAGCACAGCAGCAGCCCCCGCAGGAAGGATCGCCGCATCTACGCACGCAAGCTGCGCCGCAAGCCAAGCCTGCGCACGGCCACCCGCGCCGCCACCGCGCCCCGCGGCTGGCACATCGCAGCAGCTGTCTTCTCGCTGATGGTGCTGATCGCCACCGTGCTGGCCCTCCCCGATGGCGCACGCTTCCAAGTGATGGTGGGCAACCTCGTCGGCTACCCCGGTGCGCTCATCGAAGTGCGGGTTCCCGTGGCCGCACAGCCCGTCGTGCTGCAGGCATGGCAACCCGCACTCGCGCAGCTGGGGCGGCCCACGGCGATGCGCTACCCGATCGGTCGCACCGGCGGCGAGCATGAAGCCCATGCGGTCGTGCCCGTACAGGTGCGGCAGCAGGGTGATCGCATGCAGGTGGCCATCGCACTGCCGGTAGACAGCGAAATGCTGCGCGCGGAGCTGGCACGGCTTGCAGGAATGCCGGTCGAGGCGATCAACGTGCAGCAGCGCGACGTAGCGCCATGGCGGGAGTCCGGCTGGCAGCCACTGCCCGGTCTGTAGCGTCGAGCCATGCTCGACACAATGAGAATCACGCCCCGCGCGGCAGCTTCGCCGCCCACATGTTGTCCACCAGGTTCGGATAGCGCCGCCCGTTCTCCTCCGCACGCTGCCGCGCGGCTGCCTTCTGTGCATCCGACAACGGCTGCGACACCTGCCCCTTCGGCTTGGGCTTCTTCCACGTTGGTGTCTTCGGCTCGCGCATCGCCGCAGCTTATCGCTTCAGGAAGTTCAGCAGCGCAAGATTGAAGTGATCCGCGTGACTGGTGTTGCAGCCATGCGGCGCGCCTTCCAGGATCACCACCTCGCTGCCCGGAATCGCCTCATGGGTACGCTGGCCGGAGCCCTCGAACGGCACGATGGCATCGCTGTCACCGTGCAGGATCAAGGTCGGCACCGTGATCTTCTTCAGGTCATCGCGGAAATCGGTGGTGGCAAACGCCTTCATGCAGCCCAGCGCCGCCGCCTGGTCGGATTGATGACACAACGCGATCGCTGCCTGACGCGTCTCTTCGGTCACCATCAGCTGCCCGTTGGCGCTGAAGAAGTCATGGGTGAACCCATCGAAGAACGCCTCGCGGTCCTTCTCCAGCCCACTGCGCATTTCATCGGCCTTCTCCTGCGTCAGCGGGCCGTCCGGGTTGTCGGCGCTGCGCAGCAGGTAGGGCGGCACCGCCGCGGCGAACACCACACTGTGCAGGCGCTCCTGGCCGTGGTTGGCCACGTAGTGCGCCACCTCGCCGCCGCCCATCGAGAAACCGACCAGGGTGACGTCGCGCAGGTCACGTTCCTCGATCAACCCCGCCAGGTCCGCCGCCAGCGTGTCGTAGTCATAGCCTTCGGCCGGCTTGTCAGAGCGACCAAAGCCGCGCCGGTCGTAACTGATCACCCGGTGCTGGGCATCGCGCAGGATCGACACCTGCGGTTTCCAGGCATCGGCGGACAACGGCCAACCGTGGATCAGGATCACCGGGCGGCCGTCGCCACCACTGTCTTCAACATGCAGGCGGATGCGGAAAGCAGGCATGGGAGCTCCTGTGGAAGGGGAGGATTGCAGGCTAGCGGCCACGGCCTATGGCAGCCGTGAGGGAATCGCGCCCGCCCGTGACATCGCCTGCACACGCGTCCGTACAGCGCCGCACCGGCATTCCCGGCCTTCGCACCGCGCCTTCCCGGTTTCGTCGCAGCGCCGTACCGCCGTGGTCACCGGCATGCCAGCCTGCGCACATCACTCCCGGGAGTTTCGCCATGTTGCTGCTCACCCTGCCCCTGCTGGCCGCCGGCCTTGCTGCCGCACCGTCGCCCGCCGATGACCTGCGCGAACAGATCCGCCAGGCTGATACACAGCTCTTTGCTGTGGCCTTCGAGGCCTGCGACGCCGAGAAGGCCGCCGCGATGACCACCGAAGACATGGAGTTCTTCCATGACAAGGACGGCAAGTCGGCCAGCAACCGCGAGGACTTCCGCCGCAGCGTGGCCAGCATGTGCGACAACGCGCGCAAGGGCGGCTGGCACCTGCGCCGCGAGCTCGTGGAATCTTCGCTGCAGGTGTTCCCGCTGCACGACGAGCGGGCGCTGGAAATCGGCAACCACCGCTTCCACGAACGCGGCAAGGACGGCCTGGAGCGCTGGGTCGGCCAGGCCCGCTTCATCCAAATCTGGCGCCGCGTGGACGGGCACTGGCTGGCCGAGCGGGTGATCAGCTACGACCACCACGCAGCGGACTGACCCATCGGGCGTGCTTCACGGGCCGGATCTATACTGGCGGGGTCCACCACGACCCACCGCAACCGTCCGATCGCCATGGCAGAGATCACCCCCAACCATTCCGAGTACGGCCTCAACCAGCAGATCCGCCAGGGCGTGGCCGCCCTGGACGCCCAGCATGGCCGTCCGTTCGACCAGACCAGCGAGCGCCTGACCGCCAGCCTGACCGTGCTCGCCCGCGAGCAGGGCCTGCAGCAGGTCGACCATGTGCTGGTCAGCAATGCGACGGCTCAGCACCCGGCCGGGCACAACGTCTTCGTGGTGCAGGGCGACCCGGCCAATCCGGCGCACCTGCGCGCGATGATGCCGACGGCTCTGGCGGTACAGACGCCGGTGGAGCAGTCGCTGCAGAAGCTGGGGCTGGGTGTACAGCCGCCGGCGCAGGCCGAGCAGCAGACGCTGGATGCACAGGCGCAGGACCAGCAGCAGAATCCCGTGCATCGCCTGGGGTGAATGCCACCAGGCGTCGATGCCAGCGACGCCTGTGGAAAACCCTGTATCAGCCCATTCGCGGCTGGGCGTGCTGCGTCTGCTGCTGCAGCTGATCGTCCTGCGCAACGCGGCTGGCCTCGCGGCCCTGATGCTGCACGCTGGCGAGCTGGTACACCTCTTCAACCGTGCCCTGCTGGGTATCGGCCAGCGAAAGGCGCTGGCGGTTCGCCGCCGGATCCGGTGATGCAGTCTCGCCCGTGCGCTGCAGAAAGACATAGCCCGGCGAATCCGCCGCACCGCCACTGCTGAAGGCCACCTGCAAGGCATCCCGTTCGGTGTAGCCACCCTGCACCGCCAAGCGCGTCAGGTGGCCCGCCAGCAGTTCGGGCTGCTGTCCCGGCGGCAGCCCCTGCCGATCGGCGGCCTCACCCAGCGCCGCACGCACGCGCTGGTCCAGCGGATGCAACGCGTCACCCGGCACACGTGCGTCGTTGGCCAACCGCTCACCGCTGCGCTCACCCATGTCGTCGGTCTCGCTCAGCAGGTGCTGCTTCCACGTGCGATCGGGCATCGGGTTGGTTTTCGTACGGTTGAGCTCGCTGTCGGGGAACGGTGGATCGATGCTGTCGACGCCGTGGATGTTGCGCAGCGGACGATAAGCGTCTTTGCCTTCGCCCTTCATGCCCAGGGGAATGCGCACATCCGGAAGAAGCTGCGCGGCAGGACCGACCAGCCCGTTCACGTCGATACTTCTTTTCCGCTCGATGCCGGCGTGGTTCAGTGCTTCCCAGGTGAAGTCCACGCAGTTGTGGCGCACGTCCTTGTATTGCAGATCGAAGCCGTACTTGTCCGGGTGCGCGCCGAACGCCTCAAGCTTTTTGTACTGTTGCTCGCTGATCTCGAGCGTGCGGCTGTAATGGGGGTTCCTGTACTCGGCCGCATCGGTCTTCATGACCTCGCCCGGCCCGTTCATGCTTCCATGCTCGGAAGGCGCGAAGCCGAAACTCCGCGTGGTCTTATCCGGCCCACGCAGCACGTAGAACATGTGCCCGGGCCCGGATGTCTGCGGAACCCCGTCCACAACTTTCTGTACACCTCTCTCGTCCACCAACGGCGTACCAGGTGCGGCAATGACGATTTCTACGGTGTAGCGCGGCTTGTCCATAAGAAGAATCCTTCAGTTCCTTCAAGCGGTGGGATGGCGACTATTTTCCAGAGAGTGGGTCGGCATGAACCCGCAGCTGTGCCGGGTAATGCTGGAGCGCGGCGGTGGGCTGCACCGTGCGCACATCCAGGCGGTAGCGGGCACCCGTTTCCAGCGGCAGCGTGACGATGCTCAACCTGTATCGGTTGGCGTCCATTGATACCTGCTGCGCGTAGCGCCAGTCTGCCGATGCATGCCATTCGGGGAGCGGCTCACCCAGATTGCGCGCCCTTGCCTGATGGACATCAGAGGTTGCAACGTCCTGCCAGGCACCTGCTACCCAGCGCTGCAGGGACAGCTGGAAGGGAACATGAACACTGTCCATGTCTGGCTCACTGCCGGGCCCGGGTCCATGTCGCTGCACTTCAAGATCCAGCACATAGGGTCGACCCGGATAGAAGTTGCGGGCATTCGTCTCGAACTCGAACCGCACCGCCTGGCCGGGTTCGGCCACGTCGATCGGCTTGACCAGATCCAGCGGCTCCGGCGCGTCCGGTACGCGACTGCTGCAGGCGCCGAGTGCGCTCGCCAGCGTGAAGAACAGGCCGGCACGCAGCCAGCGATGGATACCCAGCATGATTCAGACCCTTTGGCTCCCTGCCATGAAGTTTCTACCCTAGCGAGCGATCAAGGATGCCGCAACCAAGCGATTGATTACTTTCCGGCGGGACGGGCGACATGGATCCGCAAATGGGCCGAGTAATCCTGCAGTGCCTCGGTCCTTTGCACCGTACGCACGTCCACGCGGTAGCGGGAGTTAATTTCCAGTGGCAGAGCAACCAGGCTCAGCGTGTACTGGCCGTCACTGCCCATGTGCGGCGACGTATACCGCCATTCGCTGGAGGCATGCCATTCCGGAAGCTGCTCACCTGCATTGAGCACCCCGGCTTGATAGCTGTCGTAGGTGGGCACATCCTTCCAGGCATCAGCGCCCCATTGCTGCAGGGTCACATCGAACGGGACCCTCATCGTGCCCACGTCAGGCTCGTCCGGCCTTGGCGTCGCTTGGCGCTGCAACTCCAGCTCCAGCGCATACGTGCGACCCGGCTGGAAGTTGCGGGCATTCATCTCGAACTCGAACCGCACCACCTGGCCGGGTTCGGCCACATCGATCGGCTTGACCAGATCCAGCGGCTCCGGCGCATCCGGTATGCGGCTGTTGCAGGCGCCGAGTGCGCCCGCCAGCGTGAAGATCAGGCCGGCGCGCAGCCAGCGGTGGATACCCAGCATGATTCAGACCCTTTGGCTCCCTGCCATCGGCTTCAACCCTAGCGAGCAGCCTCCGGCACTGCAACCGGGCAAGGAAAAAGGCAGGGTCTGCACCCTGCCTTCTTCACGCGGCACGTCGGCGGGCGGGGCCCGGCGTCAGCGCCTTACAGCTGGATGCGCGCCACGCTCTCGTCGGCGCCCTTGTCATCCTTCTCGCCGTTCTTGATGCTCACGAACAGCACGTTGTTCTTCGCATCCAGCGCCAGGCTGTTCGGGTGGGTCGGCACCCTGTAGGTCGCCACCTTCTGGTAGCTGTCACTGTTGTAGGCCGTCACCGTACCGGCCTCGCGGTTGGTCACGTACAGGCGCTTGCGCGGTGCATCCAGCAGGATGCCCAGCGGGCCGGCATCGGTCGGGATGCTGGCCAGTTCCTTGCCAGTGCTGCGGTCGAGCACCAGCACGCGCTGGCCCGGGTGCTTGCTGACCAGGCCGCTGCTCTTGGCCTGGTAGCCACGCAGGAATTCCGAGCCCTGATCGGTCACGAACAGGCGCTTGCCGGCCGGATCCAGCGCGATGTTCATCGGCTGCTCGGCGGCGATCTTGTGCTGCGCCACCACCTTGTTTGAATCGGTGCCCACCACCACCAGGTCCGCCAGCAGGTTGCTGGTGTAGACGCGCTTGTTGGCCGCATCCAGCGCCAGGCCCGGTGCCTTGGCATTGCCCAGGCCGTCGATGGTGTTGATCACCTTCAGCGTGGTGGTATCGATCACGAACAGCACGCTGCTCACGTCCGGCTGGCTGCTGTGGCCGGTCACGTACAGGCGGTTGGCCGCGCTGTCGACCACCAGCTCGCGCAGGTCGTGGGTGTAGGCGGCCTTGCCGTCCTTGCCGGTCTTCTTCTCCATCAGCTGGATGGTGCCGACGGCCTTGTTCTGCGCGGTGTCGACCACGGTCACCGACAGGTCCACGGTGTTGCCCACGTACAGGCGGTTGTGGGCGTCATCCAGCACCACGCCGAAGGCTTTGCGCTCCAGCGGAATGCGGGTTTCCACGGCCAGCGTGGCCGGGTTCAGGCGCAGCACCTGGGCCGGGCCGGCGTCATCGCCGAAGCCGCCGGAGGAGGCCACGAACACGGCGTTCTGCTTCGGGCTGTAGGCCAGCTCGTACAGGCCCTTGGCCACCGCCTGGCGCTGCACCGCGGTGGTGGCGCTGGCAGCAGGTGCGTTGTCGGCGAATGCGGAGGGCGCGCCGAGGCTGAGCGAAACGGCAACGGCCAGGGCGGCCGAGCGGAAGAGAGGATTACGGAACATGCGAGCGTCCTTGAATGGGCACGGGAAGGTGTCCTGGCTCGCTGGGCCGTACTGCGACGGCCCGCCCCGCATCTGTCTGCGCGGGGTGGGCTGGCTGGGGTTGCGGGGGAATGGTAGCAGGTGGGGGGCGTGGCGTGCGTCTGCCCGCGTATGGCAGACGCGCGACCTTGGTGCTGCCCGCCGGCTATGTCATCCGTGGGCCGTAGCTCTGCTGAAGCTGCTGCTCCTCCTGCAGGTGCTGCATATCGCGCTGCGACGGGTCCTGCTGCAACTGCGCGACCCGCTCGAACGAGGCCTCCACCGGGGCCTGCGCCGCAAGCTCCGCCGGCATGCTGGCGCGCTGGTGTGCCGGGTCACTGCGGTCACCCTGCACGATGAACAGCTTCGGCGCAGTATCGCCACGCTGCTCACCCAGTACCACTTCGTCCACGCGCGAGAACTGCTGCTCCTTCGACAGCGCAAGCAGGCTGGCACTGACATTGCCGTTGCGTGCACCAAAGGCGCCGAGGTCGGCCACCTGCTGGTGGATCTGGTTGAGGCGGGCATGATCGTCGTGCGCCGGGTCTGCGGGCGTGCCGCTTGCCGCGAGGGTGCTGTTGCCGCGCCACTGCTCGCCGTTCTCGGTGAACATCCACTCGCGGAAGGTCTGCTTCGGCATCGGGTTCCACTGCACCTTGTCCAGTTCGCTGCCCTTCACCTGCTGCGGAATGGCGCTGACCGCGCGGATGTTGTCCAGGACCCTGGTAGCGCCCTCGTAGTTGCTGATCTCCCCGGCCAGCCCGACCGGGCGCAGGCCTGCGTGGTTCAGGGCACCCCATGCGAAATCGGTGCAGGCGTTGGAGAAGAAGTCGTAGTTCATGTCGAAACCGTGCTTCTTCGGGTCCGCCGAGAATTCCAGGATGCGGTCGTACTGCTCCTTGCCGATCTCGATCGTGCGCTCGAAGCGGGGCTTGTCGTAGACCGACACGTCCATGTCATCGACTTTGCCCCTGTTCGGATCGTCCTTGGTGCCTGCGTGGGTGAAACCGATGCTCTCCGGCAAGGGTTCACCCGAACGGCGCAGCGACAGGAACATGTGCCCCGCGAACGAAGGCTCCAGCAGAAACCTGTTTCCCTCAGCATCACGGCCGTAGCGCGGCGTACCGGGGGCCGCCAGATGGATGGTTACGCTGTAGCGCTCGGCATCGTCCTTGTGCATGTCTACTTTCCTAGTGATTGATAACCAACGATCAGTTCTGCTTTCATGCCTTCCAGCTGGGGCCGATCCTCCACAAGTTCCACCAGCAGAAGATAGCGCCCGGGTGTAATGCCTCCGACCTGCGCCAACTGCAACGTGCGATAGAGCACGTCTTCGGAGTACAACCCGGCCTCGGCCAAGCTGTTGATGTCCACACTCCCCGTCGTCAGGTCTGTGACCACGCCATCATCCGCGATCTTCTGCGAGTCGCGTCCATCGCGAGTACGCTGCCAGAGCTGCACAGGACCAGATGCACCGCCATCAATACGCTCCAGGCGCAGCCGCGCTGGCAAACGCCCGAGAGTGATCTTCTCCGAAGCATCCAGCAGCCGTCGCGCGTCGGTATCCTGCAGCCGCAACCCGATGTTCAGAATCGGAATGGCCGGCTTCTGAGGTGCCGGCAAATCAAACGTGACCTCGGCAATCCGCCCGGCCTTCTGCAACTGCACGGCCCGCGTGAACGGCACAACCGTGCGCGCCTCGGCCTGTGCGCGCGTCAGCAGGGGCGGCGCAACCTCAGGCGCTGGTGACGCACGGCATGCCGCCAGCGCACCCAGCACCGCCAGTACCACCAGCCCCCGCCGCAGTGACCGCGTCATTGTTCCTTCAGCCGCAGCGAATCGGCCACATCGGTCTTGGCCGCCACCTCGGTGGCGATGCTGGCGCGGCGGTGCCCCGGATCGTTGCGGTCACCCTGCACGATGAAGATGCTCTCGGCGGCATGGCTGTTCCTGGTGGGCTGGCTGAGCAGCACGTGGTCCACGCGCGAGAGATTGTTCTGCTTGGCCAGCACCAGCAGGCTGGCACTGATGCGCTGGCTGGCCGCATCGAACGGGCGGCCATGCGCTGCATCCAGCTCGGCCACTTTCTGGATCAGCTGCGAGAACAGGCGATGGTCGGGATGCGAAGGGTCCAGCAGCGTGCCGGCCACTTCAATCGGCGTCGGCGGCGGCTCATCGCTGGCACGGTCGCCCTGGCGATGGTGTTCGGCCTCGCGCTCGGGCATCGCGTGATGGGTTTCGGCATTCAGGTCGCTGCCCGGGAACGGCGCGGCAATGCACTGGATTTCCGGCAGGTTGAACAGCACCGCGAACTCGCCCAGGTTGCTGCCGCCGTCCAGCGGCGCCGGCAGCGGATGCAGGCCGGCGTAGTGCAGCGCCGCCCAGACGAAGTCGCTGCAACGGTTGATGGTGGCCGGGCGATCCACATCGAATTCGAACTCGGCCGGTTCCTCGGCGAAATCACGCAGGCAGCCGTAGTGCTCCTCGGTGATTTCCAGGGTGCGGCTGTAATACGGGTCCAGATGCTCGTCGGCATCGTCGTGGCGCACCTGCGCGTACTGCACGCCGGACCGGGTTTCTCCCGGCGCCTGGCGCGGCGGTGCGAAGCCGTAGCTGTGGGCCTCGTCGCCCGCGGCCACCTGCAGGTACATGTGGCCGCGCGGCGAGATGCCTCCACTTTTCAGCGGGGTGCCGGGGGCGGCCAGATAAAGCGTTGCCGTGTAGCGTGTTGCCTGCTCCATGCCTGTTCAGCCTTGATGGGTGCTGCGGTCCTGGCTGGATGATGGCATAGGTGGGATGGGCGGCAGGTGGAGGAAGAGAGGGCGCCGATCGCGACTTGCTGAATTTGTGAGCCAGCATGCAGTACCAGTGCCCAGAAAGCTCGCGGGCGGCGGCACTAGCCCATTTGCATGCCGCCGGACGTCTGGGCCGCCGCCTCGCGCTGCTGCGTTTCCTGACGGGTCTGCTCAGTCACTCGCGTGTCGATCTGCTGACTGCGGGCCAGCCCCTCCTCAAGGCTTTGCTGAGGCTGGTTCAGATCCACCATGGCCCTGAAGCCAGGCGTCGTGCCCATCACGAAGATCTTCTCTTCCTGCAGCACCACATCGCGCAGCTGTTGCGGCTGGTGAATGCCGTTCTCCCGCGCAGCAACCATCGCTGACATCACCTGCGCATCGCTCACCTTCTCAGGTAAGTCTGATCGCATGCGGTCAAACAGCTGCTGCGATTCCGGCGATAGTGCAGCTACCCGCTCGTGCGGCGACCGTTCGCCCTCCACCTCGGTCAACAGCTTCTGCAACGTGGTTTGCTTCTTGGGAAGGGGGTTCTCGTGCGTCGAATTGAGCTTGCTATCGGGGAACGGCTTGGGAATGCTCTTCAACGCATCGATGTTCGGAAGCACCTTCATCGTCCCCTCGAAGCTGGGATCGGGCTTCTCGAGCTTGGGCCGCAGACCGGCCTGACCAAGGCCTGTCCACACGTAATCGACGCAGCTGTTCGACAAGCCGTTGTAATAGAGATTGAAACGGTCCTGATCGCGATTGACGCTCGCCTCGCCATACGCCTTCAGTTTGTCGTACTGATCCTTGGTGATCTCGAGCGTGTAGGAGAACCGAGGGTTCTGATAGGTCTCGAATTCCCCCTTCACCACGTGCCCAGGCCCGGTGATCCCCGTTTTTATCGGCGAAAACCCATATCCGTCTTTCTTGTCACCATCGGCAACCATGAAGTAGGCATGGCCCGCCGAAGATGAGTGGGTCGTGCCATCCTTGCCTGCAACAGGTGTCCCCGGAGCAGCGAGGTAGACCGTGACGGTGTAGGGCCCCTTCTTGCTTTCCTGAGGTGCGGCTGCACTATTCGATTGACTGTCCATAGTCCTATTTCACGTTGTAGTTGGCGACGAGAAGCTCGATGTTGAGATGTGCAACTTCTGGGTTGCCCTGAAGGTTGGTCACCTTCAGCCGGTACTTCCCGGCCGTCAGATCCCCCGAATCAGCACGGGCCACCTCGTATTCCCTGTAGGCCAGGGACATGTCGTACTTTCCTGCGTTGACCAGACTGTTCGAATCCGCGCCGATGGCGCTCCTGTATTCGTACACATCGCCCTTGGCCGGTTGATATCGGCTACCCTGCCAGACAGGAGGCAGATCGCGATTCAATACCTGTAGTGCGATGGGCGTTTCGGTTTCGCCCTCCAGCTTCCACAGCTGCACCTTCAGGGGAATCCGGGCGTCCTCAAGGAAGGCGACATCTCCCGGCTTCATGTCCGGGCGCTTGGCAGGCCCGCCGGTACGGAATCCAATCAGGAATGTGCGAGGTTTGGGATCCCTCTCCCAAGGCGGCGGCAGTTCAAAACGCGCCTCTACCGTCGCACCTGCATGGGCCAGGTCCATCGGCTTGGCAACGGGGAAACCATCGCCATACATCTGGGGTGCCTGGGTGCTACAGCCCCCCATAAGCAGGGGCAGCAGTACCATCCATGGCCTCAGTAGCTGTCGCATCCGTTCCTCACATTCTGGCACTCTCGTGTCGGCAGTTTATACACCGCACCGGCCGGCAGGACCTGAACTGGCTTCACATTGCCCCATGGCGGAATGGGGATTCCTGCCGATGAACATTGCGCGGGCCAGTTCTGGTGTTAGCAGGCACGCGATGGTGCAGGCACTATTCCTGCAGTCAGGAGGATGACCATGACCACGATAGACACCGCATGGCTGGAAGCCTTCGACAAGGAGCTCCTCCACATGTTCGCCATCGACCATGGCGACGCCGGCATGGATGAGTACCTGCTGGGCTGCTACGCAGACCTCACGCCGCGCGAGGCGGCGCTCGCCTTCGGCAGTGACTACGACCTGGAGCGCGACGATGCGCTGTGGCCACGGCCCGGCATGGCGCTGCAAAGTTAAGTTGCGTCGCAATCAGCACGCTTCGGATCTCAGACCTGCCGGCGGACTGTCGCTTTTGAGACCCTGACCCTCTGCAAACCGTGCTTTTCAATGCGCATTCGAGCGGTAACTTAACACCGGCCGAAACCACTGCACCGCAAGGGTTCTGCCACGCGTGAGCCATGCAACAATGCCGTAAGCGTCAGCATTTGCGGCCTCTGCGGCCTGCGTTTTCTTGGCATCTCGCAACCATGCGAGTACACCTTGGCGTGCCACCGGAAAAGGGTGGCGCGGGACTCGAAAACCCGTCTCTGTACCAGATGTATGCGCTTGCCGGCCGGCGTCACCTTTTGTGTGGCGCCGGCTGGCAATCCGTTCGCGTTCCATGGCGGGCGGTGCGTGGGGATCTTCGGATCCGCCGGTCTGGTACATACCGGTTTTCGAGCCCGCACCGTCCGCCACCTTTATCGGTGGCGCTGCTATCTGTCCTGTACGGAGCATTGCCATGAACACATCGGACTTCCGTTCACTGCACGCGCAGTACGATCCGGACAACGCCGAACCCGAGCGCGAACCTTCCGTCGATCCCAACGCCTTCGTCGCCACGCTGCGGCGCATTGGAACCGGTGCAGCTGCGGACGGCCAGCCTTGGCCGGAGCGGCATCAACTGCCTGGGCGCTGCCTTCAGTTGGCGGATGCGGATTGCGCGCTGGCCGGGCTGCGTGTGGTGGCGGAGCTGATGCTGGCTGCGGAGCGGACTAGGCAGAATGGTGCGCCTGAGGAGTATCTAGGGGATCGGATGATGGAAGGGCTGAAGATGGCGTGCGTGGCGTTGACTGCGCAGGCTATTGAGCGGCTGCAGGTGCGGGAGTAGCGCGCACTTCGCTACGCACATCGAATGCAATGTGCGGATCGTATGCACGGTCCGAAGCATTCGCCGCTGTCTGAGCCCTCTAGCCTCCAACACTGGCCTCACTATGCCGAGCCGGACTTTGCTTGCCCTGACGGCGGCAGCACTACTGGGATTGATCATTGGCGGGGCGTACGCGCCAGCCACCACAATGAGTCTTGAGAACTACCCAAGACTCACCGAGTCGGAGTTTGCCCTGTTTCGGGCCGACGCCGAGAGCTTTGCCGAAGCGTTGTCTTGCCAAGGCGTCACCATCGGAGAGCATGATTCCAGTAGACGCTTCTTTGATATGAGCGTACGTGGCGATGCTATTTTGTTCGTGGACAACTCTGGGCCAAGTCTTCTGATAGCCACCATGTCTACGGTCGCAGGCGATGCAATAGGGCTACAGCGCTGGAAAGATGGATGGGGCTCACCAGAGAGACGCAGGAGGAACTTGAGCGCGCCTGAGAACAGCTGCCCTAGGCCTGCCTCCCATTAGCCCCCATCTGCACCCTGCCCTAGCAGCCAAACGCGTCAATCGATGACACAAGGAACCTGGTTCTGGCTAGAATCCTGGGCACTTAGCTTCTGGGACAGGGATCTAGGATGGAACTCCCATTCGAGGTGGGCGCGCTCTACAACCGTCAAAAGCAGATCCATGGCGTATTTGGCGGGCAACAGCAAGGCGGCATTTCGACACCCAAAGAGCATCCGCTAGTCATCGCGTTCACTGGCGAGGCCGGCGTGTCTCACGGCTACCATGACTTTTGGGACGACGACGAAGTCTTTCATTACTTCGGCGAGGGTCAAGTCGGAGACATGAAGTACGTGGCGGGCAACCGAGCGATCGGCGAGCACGTCAAAGATGGCAAGACGCTCGTAGTGTTTCAGATGATGGGCAAAGGGCGGCCCTACCGGTACCTTGGTAAGTTCATGTGCCAGTCCTCCTACGTTCAACCTGGCATGCCAGATCGAGAGGGGCAGCCAAGGTCTGCGATCGTGTTCCGCTTGAGATCATTGGAAACCTCACTGGGCCTCGCGGCAAGTGAGACCGACCAAGCTGAGATAGATGCTATCGATGATGCCGGCGCGACCAGCGCAAGACGCGAAACCGAAGTGCGGACGAAGCAACGCCTATTCCGTGAGCGCCTGATCGGCATTGAGAAGGGCTGTCGACTGACCGGCATTGAGGACCTGAGATTCCTTCGCGCGAGCCATATCAAGCCGTGGGCAAATAGTACTGATGGCGAGCGCGTCGATGGTGAGAATGGCCTACTACTGGCTCCGCATGCGGACCTTCTGTTTGATCGCGGCTGGATTAGCTTTTCGTCGAGCGGCGGCCTACTCGTTTCAAACTACCTGCCTGCTGATGTTCGGGCTCTCCTCGGTCTGAATTTGAGTCCAGGTGTAGAATGTGGCGCCTTCTCCGAGAAGCAGCTCGATTTTCTGGAGTTCCATCGAGACATCGTCTTTAGCAAGCTGGCGCGTTACTGAGATCTCAACGGCACTGAGTCGAGTTGTTAATCAAGGACAGTGTATATCGCCGCTTCGTCAGTTGGCGGACCGCATGATCGCAGTGCAGGCATTGCAGGAACCCGCATTTAACTATTAGCTAAACTGGGGAGGCCCTACCCGGTGCACGCACCGTTCCCGCCCTTGGCTCCCGATATCGTACTTCTCCAAGACTTCAAAGGGATCACGGCGTGGTAGAGCCAACTTTGGCCGACTGCGCCGACACCGGGATCCGCCTGCACAAACTATTGGTGAGTTCTGATTTGGCTAGACGTGCGGGGCGCCTACGCCCGCATGTTCGCAGACCAGAAACTACTGATGGAGCAACCCTGATTCCCATGGCATTGGCCACGGTGAACGTCTTTGCCGCGGGACGGCGATAAATTCCACACAATAAAATTAACCGGACGCATCATTCTGCATCTCCATATATAACATTATATTCCGCGTCCATCATTAATTCAAAAACAATAATCGCATCAATATCCGACGCAAAACCGCCGGAGTGACTATAAAATTAATAGCAATTTACAAAGAAGACGAACATAGATACATCTAAACTAAAACAAACATCAAACCCCACACTCCTTCATGAACTTTCGGAATGACCTTGAGTATCTAGCAACCACTTCTGGCGAAACCGCCTTGCATATAGCGATTGCATCCGCCCGCTTGTCGTACCCATTCTCCATTCCATTCCTAAGGATCGCAATTGCATTTAGCCGGTCCGCGCCGGACGCCTTTACCCGATCGATCATGCGCCCGAAATTTCCTTTTCTTCCGTACGCCTTAGCAACCGCTTCAAGATCTGCGACCAGCCAGTTCTCAAATGCCCGATCTTTGAGAACCACCTTAACGTTAGGGTACCCCTTTTTCTGAAACTCCAAGGACAGTTTCGCAGAGAATTCGCCCGGACACTCTCGATTCTCCTCCCGATCAAGAATGACTATGGTTCTTTCTGCGCCTCGACTATTGAGGATCGTTATCCTTGACTCAGCGGCCTTCACAATTTGAGACAGAGGCGCATACGGCTGCATGTCGGCGTAAACCGGCTTCAATGGTACAAATGTATTTCCCTTCATTTTCGCAAGGAGGTGCTCAAGAGCGACGGCCTCGGCGCTACCATCAGAAATTATTCCAGTCTTCATAGAGGCGATGGCACCGCTTCTGAAACATACCCGGACTCTAGATAGTCGAAAAGTCGGTATTTTCCCTCACTCCAGTCATCCATGAGAGCCTCATCAAATTCAACAAGTGGCCGTATATTAGTCTCTCCCGCATACTTAAATATCACCCAGACGTCCCCGGGGGAAATCATATTAAGGACAGTCGGGGAGTGCGACGTCACCATCACAAGCTTGTCGCGAGACAGGGCTTTCAAGTGGTCAATAATTTCTTTAATGATCCATGGATGGAGGGAATTTTCCGGCTCTTCCACAACAATTGCTGTATTTCGCGGATCAAAGCAAGCTACAAGCATAGAAAGCGCCCGTATGGTTCCGTCTGAAACTTCCTCGGCGGTCCAGGCCCGACCGATTCCTTTTTCGGAGAAGAAGAGCCCCAGAGTTCTAGTATGGAGATAGCTAACGCTAATTTCCGATATCTCTGGAACGATGTTCCTCATCGCCTGCATTACCAACTTCCATTCCCTAGGCTTCTTTCTCTGAAGCCAATCGACAACGGCCGGGAGATTCTCCCCCCTCGCGGACAAATGCGGATTTGGGGTAGGCACACCGGAATGCCTAGAAATTTCGGGGGATATCTGGAATATGCCAATATTTCGCATCCAGGATGTAAATCGCCCTATTACCCGCGACCTAAAGAACGGCATTACAAATAGAAGCTCAGAAGGCGGAATATTAAATTCCCCACCAAGATCCGATGACCAGAATTTTGAATCAATCAGCATAGCCTGAGCAACCGCAGAATCGAGGTCACCCTTGACGGCTATCTTACCGCTTTCATTTCGCTCAATTCTAACCCATTGGTATCTACTGCCATCCTGAAACTCACCAGACCCTATGACCTCAAGATGCTCAGATATTATTCGAAAGTCACTGCGTATACCCTCTCCCGTCGCCCTAAATTCAAAGCTATGCCGAAACACCCATGACATATCCCTGTCGCCAGGTGAGATTCCAAATTGACTTGAATACTGTGCCAGCTTGAATTCGTCAGCCAACTCTATACTAAAGGATATCGCCGATCGGGACCGCCTTTCCTTTCTATGAGCTATGTTTTCGTAGCCCCCTTTTCTCGCAACTGCATGCTCTAAGCCATCGGCATATGCCAGCGAAAGAAATTCAAAGGCATCTGCGAAATTTGACTTCCCTGAACTATTTCTCCCGATAAGCACAGAGAAATCGCCCGGCGCAAAATTCACTTGGCGCAGCGATTTGTAATTTTGAATTGCTATATTTACTAACTGCATACCCTCCTCCTTTGTCTCATAATCATCACAGATGAAGCCGAAAAATGAAAGAAAAAAGGGCGACCAATGGCCGCCCCTTCTCACGCCAATTAATTGACGGAATCAAACCCCAACAGGATTAGCCTTCTCCGGATCAATCTTGTACTGCTTGATCGCCCGGGCCACATCCTTCGCGGTCATCTTCCCTTCCTTCGCCAGCGCCGCAATCGCGGCATGCGCGATGTAGTAGCGATCCACCTCAAAGAACCGGCGCAGGTTCGCACGCGTATCCGAACGGCCGAAACCATCGGTACCCAGCACGGTGTACGACATCGGCACGAACGCGCGGATCTGGTCCGCATACGCACGCACGTAGTCGGTGGCGGCAATCGCCGGGCCCTGGCGGCCTTCCAGCAGTTCGGTCACGTAGGCCTTGCGCTGCTCACCTTCCGGATGCAGGCGGTTGGCACGTTCCACGTCGAAACCATCGCGACGCAGTTCGTTGAAGCTCGGGCAGCTCCAGATGTCGGCGGTCACGCCGAAGTCCTTGTCCAGCAGCTCGGCCGCGGCAATGGCTTCGCGCAGGATGGTGCCGGAGCCCAGCAGCTGCACGCGCAGCTCGCCCTTCTTCGGCTTGCCGGCGTCGGTCAGCAGGTACATGCCCTTGATGATGCCCTCGGCGGCGCCTTCCGGCATTTCCGGGTGGGTGTAGTTCTCGTTCATCAGGGTGACGTAGTAATACTCGTCCACCTGGTCTTCCATCATGCGCTTGGTACCGTGCTGCAGCACCACGGTCACTTCGAAGCCGAAGGTCGGGTCGTAGCTGCGCACGTTCGGGATACCACCGGCCACCAGATGGCTGAAGCCATCTTCGTGCTGCAGGCCTTCACCGTTCAGCGTGGTGCGGCCGGCGGTGCCACCCAGCAGGAAGCCGCGGGTACGCATGTCCGCTGCCTGCCAGGCCAGGTCGCCCACGCGCTGGAAGCCGAACATCGAGTAGTAGATGTAGAACGGCAGCATCGGCACGTTGCTGACCGAGTAGCTGGTACCGGCGGCCATCCACGAGGCGATGGCGCCCGGCTCGCTGATGCCCTGCTGCAGCACCTGGCCGCTCTGGTCTTCGCGGTAGAACATCAGCTGGTCGGCATCGACCGGCTTGTACTTCTGGCCGAACGGCGCGTAGATGCCGATCTGGCGGAACAGGCCTTCCATACCGAAGGTACGGGCTTCGTCGGCCACGATCGGCACGATGTGCGGGCCCAGTTCCTTGTCACGCAGGGTGATGTTCAGGCTCTGCACGAAGGCCATGGTGGTGGAGTAGCTGCGCTCGCCGCTGCTCTTCAGCAGGCGCTCGTAGGCTTCCAGCTTCGGTGCCACGAAGGTCTTGTCGGCCTTGCGGCGGCGCTGCGGCAGGTAACCACCCAGTGCGGCACGGCGTTCCTGCAGGTACTGCACTTCCGGCGAATCCGGGCCCGGGTGGTAGAACGGCACCTGGCCGTCGGCCAGCTGCGCGTCGGTCACCGGAATGTTGAAGCGGTCGCGGAAGTGGCGCACCGCTTCGTCGTCCAGCTTCTTGGTCTGGTGGGTCGGGTTCAGCGCTTCACCGGCGCTGCCCATGCCGTAACCCTTCACGGTCTTGGCCAGGATGACGGTCGGCATGCCCTTGGTGTTCACGGCCTGGTGGTAGGCGGCGTACACCTTGTGCGGGTCGTGGCCGCCACGGTTCAGGCGCCAGATGTCGTCGTCGCTCAGGCCGGCCACCATCGCAGCGGTTTCCGGGTACTTGCCGAAGAAATGCTCGCGGGTGTACGCGCCGCCGAAGGCCTTGCAGTTCTGGTATTCACCGTCGACGGTTTCCATCATCAGCTTCTTCAGGACGCCGTCGCTGTCCTTGGCCAGCAGGGCATCCCAGTAACCGCCCCACAGCAGCTTGATCACGTTCCAGCCGCCGCCACGGAACACGCCTTCCAGTTCCTGGATGATCTTGCCGTTGCCGCGCACCGGGCCGTCCAGGCGCTGCAGGTTGCAGTTCACCACGAAGATCAGGTTGTCCAGGCCTTCACGGCCGGCCAGGGCGATGGCACCCAGGGTTTCCGGCTCGTCGCTCTCGCCGTCGCCGATGAAGCACCACACCTTGCGGTCAGACTTCTCGATCAGGCCACGGTTTTCCAGGTAGCGCATGAACTGCGCCTGGTAGATGGCGGCCAGCGGGCCCAGGCCCATCGACACGGTTGGGGTCTGCCAGTATTCCGGCATCAGCCACGGGTGCGGGTACGAGGACAGGCCGCCGCCGTCCACTTCCATGCGGAACTTGTCCAGCTGCTCTTCGCTGATGCGGCCTTCCAGGAAGGAACGCGCGTAGATGCCCGGGGCGCTGTGGCCCTGGATGAACAGCAGGTCGCCCGGGTGGTTTTCGCTCGGGGCGCGCCAGAAGTGGTTGAAGCCCACGTCGTACAGGGTGGCGCCGGAGGCGAACGAGGCGATGTGGCCGCCCAGGTCACCCGGCTTGCGGTTGGCGCGCACGACGGTGGCCATCGCGTTCCAGCGGATGATCGAACGGATGCGCCATTCCAGCTCGGCATTGCCCGGGCTCTTGGCCTCGAGCTGCGGCTCAATGGTGTTGACGTACTCGGTGGTGGGAGAGAACGGCAGGTAGGCGCCCGAACGACGGGTCAGTTCCACCATGCCTTCCAGCAACTGATGCGCGCGCTCGGAGCCCTCGACATCAATAACGGCCTTCAACGACTCGATCCACTCCTGGGTTTCCACAGGATTCGGGTCGTTGTTCAGCACCTCGTTCAACCAGTTCATTAGCGCTCCCATAACCGCACGCACGCGCGCGACTGTTGTATAGATTTCTAGACCGCAAAGTGTAGCGCACCAAGGGCTTTCGTCACTTGGCTACGCAGGCGTATGGATGCAAGCGGCCAGTGTCCGCAAGGGGCTTGCCGGGCCCGCTGAAGGCCCTGCGGCGGGCCTTGGCGGCTGCGCGGGCTGTCGCTTGCGGGCCGCTGCGCCCATGTGCAGGACGCAGTGTTACTGCTGCCGATGACGGTTGTAGGGCAACTCCGGCACCGCCGTAGGGGCGGTTCGGGCAACGGTACTGAACCGGCGACAACATGTCGCACCTGCCTCTGGATCGGTGCCCACCTTCGGTCCAGCGTGGGCCGCGAGTGATGGGCCTGGCGGCCCTGCTCCCTTCCACAGCATCGCCGGGGCGCCCTGCAAGGGGCGCCCCTTTTGCTGTGCGCGTGGCCGGCCGTGGCCCAAAACGGACCTGCTTGTGGCCGGATCGATGATTGCCGGCTTCGATATATCGATATATCGTTTGCACACTCGTTTACCGATATATCGAAATGAGCCGTACCGCTTCTCCCAGAGCCCGTTCCACCGATCCGGCGGTGCCGCGCCGCAATGGCCAGCCGCGCGTGCTCAGCCGCGGCGACCTGCGCCTGCTGGTGCTGGCCCTGATCGGCGAGCAGCCGCGCCATGGCTACGAACTGATGCAGCTGATCAGCAACCAGTTCATGCAGGCCTATACGCCCAGCGCCGGCACCATGTATCCGCTGTTGGCCAGCTTCGAGCAGGCCGGCTGGATCGAGGCCGAGGAAGTGGACGGCAAGCGGATCTTCCGCATCACCGCCGCCGGCGAGTTCGAGCTGAAGGTGCAGCGCACCCAGGTGCGCTTGGCGCAGCGACGCGCCTTCGACCGTGCCCGCGAGATCACCAAGGCCTCGCTGCCGCCGCCGCTGGCCACGGCCCTGCGCGAGTTCAAGCGGGCGTTGGTGCACCACCACGGCCGCTGGGCCGAGGGTGAGGCGGACGAGGTGGCGGCGCTGCTGACGCGGGCCTCGGCCCTGCTGAACGGTACCGCCGGTAGCGAGGCATCACCACTTTCAACGACCCAGCCAGACTGAATCCAGCCAGGTCCTCCCCCATGCCGCGCGCCCCCGCGCGACACCTTTGCAGGTATCCCCATGACCGAACACAACAACACGCGCCTGCGCCTGGATGTGCGCTTCCGTGAACTGACCGTGCTGCGCACCGAAGAAGTCACCCCGCACATGCGCCGCGTGGTGCTGGGCGGCGACGATCTGGCCGGCTTCGATTCGCCCGGCGCCGACGACCACATCAAGCTGTTCTTCCCCAACAGCAGCGGTGAGATGGTGCTGCCGGTGCTGACCGCTGAAGGCCGCAGCTACCCGGCCGGCAAGGAGCCCTCGCCAGCGCGCGACTACACCCCGCGCTGGTGGGACCACGAAACCGGCGAGCTGGCCATCGACTTCGTGCTGCACGACCAGGGCATTGCCGGGCCGTGGGCCGAGCAGGCGCAGGCCGGCGACGTGCTGGTGATCGGCGGCCCGCGCGGTTCGTTCGTGGTGGCCGACAGTTACGACGCTTACGTGCTGATCGGCGATGAAACCGCGCTGCCGGCCATCGCCCGCTGGCTGGACGTGCTTCCGGACGGCGCCGAAGTGCAGGCCTTCATCGAAGTGAGCGACGAAGCCGAGCGCCAGGAGCTACCGCAGTACGAGAACGTGCGCATCCACTGGCTGGAGCGCAACGGCTTCCCGGCGGCCACCAGCACGCTGCTGGAAGACATGCTGACCGACTTCGAAGCACCGGACGGCGATGTCTTCTACTGGATCGCCACCGAATCGCGCCGCGCGCGGATGATGCGCAAGTTCATCGAAGGCCACCTGGGCGTGCCGCGCGACTGGATCCGCTCGACCGGCTACTGGAAGGCCCACCCGGACGAAACCGACGGCGATTGAGCAAAAGACGGTAGGTGCGAACCCTCCCTGGTGGGTGCGGACCGTTGGTCCGCACGCTCTCGACTGTGTAGATCCGAGCCCATGCTCGGCTGCTCCGCCCTCGGTGGGTGCGGACCGCCATCGACTGGTGGGTGCGGACCGTTGGTCCGCACATTCCCATGCAGTTGCCGGCCAGCGGCCGGCACGACCCGGCAAGCAATGCGACAATCGCGCTCCTTTCCTGCAGCAACGAGGCCCACATGGCCAAACTGACCCTGGCCAGCGTGGACGCGCTGCGTACCCGCTTTGCCGATGACGCTGCCTGCGATGCGGCGCTGGCCGCCTTCGCCGATGCCGCTGCCCTGCGTGTACCGCTGCGTGAGCTGGTGGAGGCACAGCACCGCTACCTGCAGGCCGAATTCGAAGTGGCACAGGTGGCCGACGTGCTGCGCCGGGACCAGAAGTACGCACCGGTTGGCCGGCCTTCGATCAACATCGTGCAGCTGCGCAAGCAGCAGGCCGCGACCAAGCAGGCGGCGCTGATCGCACGCCAGGTGGTGGCGCAGGCCGCGCAGACCTTCGTGCGCGTAAGCGGGCTGGCGGTGAAGGCCAAGCAGAGCCCGAGCGACGCGTGTGCGGCGTGGTTGGGCACGTTGCGCTGAGGGATCGTGCGGACCAACGGTCCGCACCCACCGAATCCAGGTCCGCAGCCGGCCAGCGGCCGGCGCTACCGGCACCCAAAAAGAAGGCCCGCTTTTCAGCGGGCCTTCTGCCTTCTCACGACGAGTGAGTTGAGTGCATCAAGCGGCCGGCTTTTCGCCGGTGGCTTCGGTGGTGATACGGATCTTCACTTCATCGCTGACGTTCGGGGCATAGGCGCCGACGCCGAAATCGCTGCGCTTCAGCGTGGTGGTGGCGTCGAAGCCGGCGGCCGGAACCTTGGCCATCGGGTGCTCGCCGCCGCCATTGACGGTGACGTCCAGGGTGACCGGCTTGGTGATGCCCTTGATGGTCAGGTCACCGGTGACGGTCAGCTTGTTGGTGCCTGCAGCTTCCACCTTGGTGCTCTTGAAGGTGGCATCGGCGAACTTGGCGGCGTCGAAGAAGTCGGCGCTCTTCAGGTGCTCGTCGAACTTGGCGGTGAAGCTGTTCAGGCCGCTCAGCGGCAGCTTCACTTCCACGGTGGACTTGGTCACGTCTTCGGCGTTGTACACCAGGGTGCCTTCGACGTTGCCGAAGTGCGCGCTGGGGTTGGAGAAGCCGAAGTGGCTCCACTGCGCCAGCACGTCGGTGTGGCTCGGGTCCAGCTTGTAGGTACCCGAGGCGATCTTGATCGCTTCGGCGGCCGGCGCAGCGGCGGCGGCATCGGCGGCCGGGGTGGCAGCCTGCTCGGTGGTGACCGGGGCGGCAGCATCGGCAGCCGGGGCAGCGGTGTCGGCCGGCTTGGAGCAGGCGGCGATGGCCAGGGTCAGGGCCAGCGGCAGCAGCAGTTTACGGGTGGCGCTCATCTCAGGAACTCTCCGGATCGTAGGGTGGGTACAGCAGGGACCGCCAAGGGGGCGGCCCGGAATCGATACAGCGACTTACGCGATGCGCGCCGCTTCGTCGAACGACAGGCGCGGCAGACGCGGGAACAGGCCCGCCGGGTCACCGTAACCCAGGTTGACCAGGAAATTCGACTTGATGGAGGTGCCGGCGAAGAAGGCTTCATCCACCTTGGCCGCATCGAAGCCGGACATCGGGCCGGCATCCAGCCCCAGCGCGCGCGCGGCCAGGATCAGGTACGCACCCTGCAGGCTGCCGTTGCGGATGGCGGCTTCGTGGCGGCCTTCCTGCGGGCCGTCGAACCAGGCCTTGGCATCGGTATGCGGGAACAGGTACGGCAGCTTCTCGTGGAAGTCCAGGTCGAAACCGATGATGGCGGTAACCGGGGCGGCCATGGTCTTGGCCAGGTTGCCTTCGGACAGGGCCGGGGCCAGCTTGTCCTTGGCTTCCTTCGAGGTGACGAAGACGAAGCGGGCCGGCGTGGTGTTGGCCGCGGTCGGGCCCCACTTCACCAGGTCGTACAGTTCCTGCAGCAGGCTGGCCGGGACCGGCGTGTCGAGGAAGGCGTTCTGTGTACGGGCGGTGCGGAACAGCTGATCGAGGGCAGCAGCGTCGAGCGCGTGGGACATCGGTGAACTCCAGGGCGGCTAAGGGAAGTCAGTGCCCGCGGGCGGCGCGGGGCGAAACGACGAGCCGCAGTGTAGAGTGTCGCGACTGTTGCAACACCCAGCAGGGCTGAAACGAATTAATGCCAATGGTGAAACGATCGAGCGCGCCCTGGACGGTCACAGACGGCCGTGCGGGCAATGTCCGCCAGGCGGTCGCGCTGGCCACGGCGCTGCGCCAGGGCACCCATCGGCCGCTGCTGCTGCAGCCACGCGCGCCCTGGCGCTGGCTGTCGCCGCGACGCCTGCCTGGTGATGTGAACGGCTACGGCGAGGCCTTCGCGACGCTGGCTGCCGACGCCCCGGCGCTGGCGATCGGTTGTGGCCGACAGGCCGCTGGCGCCCTGCGCGTGCTGCGCGCACGTGGCAGCCAGGTGGTGCAGATCCTCGACCCGCGCATCGGCGCGCGTCACTGGGATGTAGTGGTGGTGCCCGAACACGATGCCCTGCGCGGCAACAACGTGCTGACCCTGCTCGGCAGCCTCAACCCGGTGGACGACGACTGGCTGGCCTGGGGCCGCGCCGCGTTCGCCGGCTTCAGCACCCTGCCCGGCCCGCGCACCGCACTGCTGGTGGGCGGCCCGACACCGCTGGCACCGTGGGACGAGACGGCGATGGTCGGCGTGTTCCAGGCACTGGCCGACCAGATCCGCAGCGAAGGCGGCAGCCTGCTGGCGACCACCTCGCGGCGCACGCCACCGGCCTTGGCCGAGATACTGCGCGCGAAATTCGCCGACCTGCCACACGTGATCTGGGGCGATGGCGGCGACGGCACCAATCCCTATGGCGGCCTGCTCGGCTGGGCCAACCGCGTGGTGGTCTCGCCCGATTCGGTGAACCTGCTCTCGGAGGCCTGCGCCACGCGCATGCCGGTGATGGTGGCGCTGGCCGATACCGTGCAGGGGCGGCTGGCACGCTTCCAGCAACAGCTGCGCGAGCGCGGGCGATTGCAGGCGCACTGGCTGGACTGGCAGTACGACCGCATCGAGCCACTGCGCGAAACCGCGCGGATCGCGGCGGAAGTGAAAGCGCGGCTGGCATTGCGGTAGTGCCGGCCGCTGGCCGGCAGGTCCCGATCATCCAGCGATTTCTGAACATTTCGATCCAGCTGCGCGGTTAGAGTCCAGCTTCCTCCATCACGTTGAACGTCTTCATGCGTACCCTGCTCCTGCTGCCCCTGGCCCTGCTCGCTGCCTGTTCCACCACGCCCACCGAGCTGGATCCGATCTCGTATCAATGCCAGCAGCAGTTGGATGCATACCGCGAACAGCCGGCGCTGCGCGATCCGAAGACGGGCGAGCGCCCGCCGCTGCCGATCGCCCCGATCAGCGACGCCTGCGACAGGGAACTCAAGCGCAAGGGCGTGGATCGCCCGCTGCGCTGAGCAGCGTATGATCGGCGCGCGGGCCTGCCCGCCGTTGAAGGTACCGACATGGATCGTTTTTCCCGCCTGCCCCGCGCCGCGCTGCTGATTGCCAGCCTGCTGGCGACCGCACCGGCATGGGCCAACAGCACCGCGTGCCGCGAACGTTACCCGAGCGTGGCGTCGCAGGCAGCGATGCTGGACGTGGCCTGGACCACCGCCGAACGCCTGGACGCGCTGCCCGACGTGGACGTGGTGGTGGCCGCGCGCGGTGGCCAGGACCTGAGCCGCTACGGCCTGCGCCACAGCCACCTGGCCTTCCTGCTGCGCGAGGACGACGGCCGCTGGCGCGCGATGCACCTGCTCAACCGCTGCAAGACCGACAGCTCGCAGCTGTACCACGAGGGCCTGGGCAACTTCGTCGGCGAGAGCGGTGGCCATACCGACCTGCGCATCGGCGTGCCGTCGGCGCCGTTGCGTGCGGCGCTGCGCGCGATGCTGGTGCCGCCCTCGATCCAGCCCAAGGCGCTGCACGAAGCGAAGTACAACGTGGTCGCCTACCCGTTTGCCACCGACTACCAGAACTCCAACCAGTGGGTGCTGGAGGTGCTGGCCGCAGCAATGGCGCAGGCCGAAGGCGCGCCGGCCATCGTCAAGCGCGAACAGGCGCAGCAGTGGCTGCGCCAGCAGAAGTACCAGCCCAGCGTGCTGCATATCGGCCTGGGCAAGCGCGTGGGTGCGCGCCTGTTCGTGGCCAACGCCACCACCACCGACCATCCGGCCGGCGAGCGCATCTCCGGCAACTATTCGGTGGTGACGGTGGAATCGGTGTTCGACTTCCTGCACCAGCGCAGCCAGCTGCAGCAGGAACTGGTGATCCCCCATGTGCCGGTGGCCGGTGCCGCCGCAGCCTCGCCCTGAATCCCGCAAGGAGAACGACATGCGCCTGCTGCACAAACCCCTGGTATCGATGCTGATCGTCAGCGCGCTGGCCTGGTCATCGGCCGCGCACGCCGAGCGCCGCATCGTGATCATCCATGATCCCGGCCCGCAGGGGCCGAGCCTGGAGATGTCCACGCAGATGGTGGCCTCGGCCCGCGCGGCGGCGGCGAAGGAAGCCCAGGATGCGGCCGACGCCGGCCAGCCGCTGGCCCGCCCGCAGCAGATCAAGCTGCCGCAGATGCAGGTGAGTGGAATCGCCACCACCGTGGACGGCCGCCGCGAAGTGCTGCTGCGCGATGCCAACGACCCGCAGAACACCGCGTCGATGCAGTACCCGCGCGGCATCGGCGACCCCGCCGTGCAGTTCACCGTGGGCCAGACCGTGAACTTCGAGCCGACCGGCGCCGACCAGGGCTGGCAGCTGAAGGACAACCAGGGCCGCCCACTGGAATACCTGCCCGAGGCCACCGGCCCGCGCGACATTTTCGATACCCGGCGCTGAGTCGCCGTCCCCACCCTGACCAGGAGGTCTGCATGTTCCGTTGCCTGCGCGTTCCCGCTTCTGCCCTGCTGCTCTCCGCGCTGCTGGTGCCCACTGTCCATGCCGGCGCCGCGCCGCAGTTGACCAGCGGCCAGACCAGCGTGCTGGTCACGTCGCTGATCGTGCTGTCGATTCCGTTGGCCACGTCGATGGGGCTTGCCGAGCTGTCCAAGGCCCCGTTCAAGGCCAGCGAGCGCAACGGCAAGGTCGCCGCACGCACACCGGCGGTACCGTTGCCGCCGATGGAGGTGAAGCAGGTCGCCACCACCCCAGCCGGTGATCGCCAGGTGCAGCTGCAGGTGCCCGGCAAGGCCGACCAGACCGCAACGCTGCAATGGCCAGCCGTTGCAGGCGATGACCCGATCGCCGGTTTCGTTGTCGGCCAGCAGGTGCGCTTCGACCCGACCGACGCGGGTGCCGGCTGGACCGTGAAGAGCGCACAGGGCCAGGCCCTTGCCTACGTACCGACCGCCTATGCCGCTGGCGACGTGATGAGCGAAGCGCTGTAAAGCTGAACGACCGGTTTTGGCTTTGCTGCGGGCCGGGCGGATAATGGGCGATCCCCTTTGTCCCCCTGGCTCGCCATGTCCGTGCGTCCTGCCCCTGTGTTTGCCCCGTTGACCGCCCGCGCCCTGGTGCTGGCGGTGCTGGCCATGGGCGCGGTGGTGCTGCTGTCCAACGTACTGGTGCAGTACCCGATCAACGATTGGCTGACCTGGGGTGCCTTCAGTTATCCGGTCGCGTTCCTGGTCAGCAACCTGATCAACCGCCGCTTCGGCCCTGGCCCGGCGCGCCGTGTGGCGTGGATCGGCTTCGCGGTGGCGGTGCTGCTGTCGATCTGGGTGGCGACGCCGCGCATCGCCATTGCCTCGTGCTCGGCGTTCATCGTGGCCCAGCTGCTGGACATCACCGTGTTCGACCGCCTGCGCCGTGGCAGCTGGTGGCGCGCACCGATGGTGGCCACCACCTGCAGTGCGACGGTGGATACCACCATTTTCTGGTCGATTGCGTTTGCCGGTTCCACCCTGCCGTGGGTGAGCTGGGCCGCCGGCGACCTGGCGGTGAAGCTGGCGATCGGCGTGTGCCTGCTGGCCCCGTTCCGCGCGCTGCTGTGGAAGATGGCGCCGCTGCGCGCCACCAGCTGACCGCTGTCGCTCTGGTAGGTGCCGACCTTGGTTGGCACACACCTTGAACCCGGTGGGTGCCGACCGTTGGTCGGCACGCTCCTGAAGCGTTCATTGCAGCTGACAGATTGTGCCGACCAACGGTCGGCACCTACCAATAGCAGACCATCGCCGGGCCATTGATCCGGTAGTTGCCAACAGCGGGGCATCACCGGGCCAATAATCTGGTGGGTGCCGACCGTTGGTCGGCACGCTCCATCAGAGTTCATCGCCGCTGAAAGATTGTGCCGACCAACGGTCGGCACCTACCAATAGCAGACCATCGCCGGGCCATTGATCCGGTAGCTGCCAACAGCGGGGCATCACCGGGCCAATGATCTGGTGGGTGCCGACCGTTGGTCGGCACGCTCCTGAAGCGTTCATTGCGGCTGACAGATTGTGCCGACCAACGGTCGGCACCTACCCAAAAGCTGCTACCGGCACTCAGGCGAACGGCAGCTCCGCGGCGATGCACGCCGCCGTGATCACCGCACACGCCTCTTCAATCGCCGGCGTGGTCGGGGCCAGCCGCGGGCGCCGGTCGAGGGTGCAGGCCAGGCCCACCTCCAGCAGCGTGGCATGCGCTCCATGCAACGCCTGCGCGGTGCCTTCCGGCAGGAAACCAACAGCGGCCAACGCATCGATCAACGATGGCGTATCGCGTGGCTGCAGCAACGCCGCGTGCTGTGCACTGCGCGCCAGCACACCGGTCTGCAACAGGAACTCCAGGTCCACCACGCCACCGGCGCCCTGCTTCAGGTCCAGGCGCGCGGCATCGCTGCGGTCCAGCTCGGTGCGCATGCGCCCACGCATCTTCAACACGTCGGCATACAGCACACCGGCATCGCGTTCGCGGCCCAGCGTCTGCGCACGCACCTGCTCGAAATCGGCCAGCAGGCCGGCATCACCGGCCACGCCACGCGCGCGCACCAGCGCCTGGTGTTCCCAGGTCCACGCACGTTCGCGCTGGTATTCGGTGTAACTGGCCAGCGAAGACACCAGCGACCCCTTGCCACCGTCCGGGCGCAGGCGCACGTCGATGTCGTACAGGCGCCCGGCAGCGGTGACTGCACCGAGCAGCGCCATCACCTTCTGCGCCAGGCGCGCATACCAGCGCCCCGGCTCCAGCGGACGTGCACCATCGCTGGCGTCCACGCCGGCCGGATTGTCGTGCAGGAACACCAGGTCCAGGTCGGAACCGAAGCCCAGTTCAAGCCCACCGAGGCTGCCGTAGCCGATGATCGCGAAACGTCCACCGGGAATATCACCGTGCGCAGCGCGCATGTCCGCCTCGGCCATCGCCAGCACGGTGACCACCACCGCCTGCGCCAGCTCGGCCAGTTGCCGCGTGCTGTCCACTGCACCCTGGCGGCCGTCCAGCGTGGCCATTGCCATGCGGAAGCTGAGCGCCAGCCGCGTCTCGTTGAGCCAACGCAGCGCGGATTCGGGATCGTCCACCGCCAGTACCTGCTGGCACTCGGCCAGCATGCCGGCGGCATCCGGCATCGGCCCGGACACGCGCACGTCCAGCAGCTCATCCAGCAGCAGCGGGTACGCAGCCAGGCGCTCGGCCAGCAGTGCGCTGCGCGCCAGCACGTCCACCAACCGCGCTAGTGCGCTGGGCTGTTCGTCCAGCAGCGCGAGATAGCTGGTCCGGCGCAGCACCGCCTGCAGCAGGCCAAGCACGCGCTTGAGCGCGGCATCCGGTTGTGGCGAGCGCGTTGCCGCATGCAGCAACGCGGGCAGCACGCGATCCAGCCGCGCACGCGCGGCATCGGACAATGACTTCACGCCGGTGCCCTGCGCGAAATCGCGCAGCGACTGGTCGGCGCCATTGGCATCGAGGAAACCAGCTTCGGCCAGCAGCGGCGCATTGCTGCCTTCCGGCAGGCTGCGCCAGTAGTTGGCCAGTGCATCGGGCGCGGCCTGGCCCTTGCGCGGCGCCAGCAGCGCGGCGAATTCGGTACTGACCCGCTGCTGCTGCACGGCCAGCGCCGCGCGCAGCACATCCCAGCCGGGATAGCCCAGGCCGACGGCGATGCGTTCGCGGTCCAGCGCATCACTTGGCAACACATGCGTCTGCGCATCACGCAGCATCTGCAGGCGGTTTTCCAACCGGCGCAGGAACAGGTAGGCCTCGCGCAGTGCGCTGCCATCCTCCGGCGCGATCTGCCCGGCCGCCACCAGTGCCTCCAGCGCCACCAGCAGGCGGCGCTCGCGCAGCGCGGGCTCACGGCCACCGCGGATCAGCTGCAGCGCTTGGCACAGGAACTCGATTTCGCGGATGCCGCCGGCGCCGCGCTTGATGTCCTCATGCAGTTCGCGGCGCGCGACTTCGGCGGTGATCGCCGCCTTCATCTCGCGCAGGCCATCGAGCGCGGTGAAATCCAGGTAGCGGCGGTACACGAACGGGCGCAGGGTCTGTAGCCACGCTTCACCGGCCTCGATGTCGCCGGCCACGGCGCGCGCCTTCAGCCAGGCATAGCGTTCCCAGTCGCGGCCTTCGCGCTGGAAGTACTGGTCCATCGCCGCGAACGACAGCGCAACGCGGCCGGCGCTGCCGAACGGGCGCAGGCGCAGGTCGACGCGGTGGCTGAAGCCATCGACGGTGGTTTCATCCAGCAGCTTGGCCAGGCGCTGGCCGAGGCGCGCGAAATATTCCTCGGCAGCCAACGCGCGCGGGCCGTCGGATTCGCCGCCGTGCGGGTAGGCGTAGACCAGGTCCACATCGGAACTGAAGTTGAGCTCGCCACCACCGAGCTTGCCGAGGCCGAACACCACCAGCTGCTGCGGCGTGCCTTCGCCATCGCGGACCACGCCGTGACGCTGTGCGAATTCCTGCTGCAGGGCCTCCAGCGCCAGCCGCAGGCACTCCTCGGCCAGGGCGGTGGCGCCGGCCAGGGTCTGGGCCACATCGTCCAGGCCGGTCAGGTCGCGCCAGATCAGCCGCGTCGACATGGCGGTGCGCCAGCGCCGGATCTGCGCCGGCCAGTCGCTGGGCTGCAGCGGATCGAGCACTGGCGCCGGAATCGCCGGGCAACCGGGCGCGGCCAGCTGCGCCAGCAGCGCGGGTTGCCGCACCAGGGTGTCCAGCGCGAAGTCGCTGGCCACCGCCAGCCGGGTCAGCAGCGGCAACAGATCAGCCGGGACGGGCTCGGGCAGGACCTGGGCCAGGCGCGCCAGGGCGCGGTCGACAAGGGGCTGCAGGGACGCGGGCAGTTCAGCGGGAGCGAGGGTCATGCCTCGATTCTCGCGGGGTCGGATCCCTTTGCCAACGGCGAAGGGCGCCGACCCCAGATGGCTGGCACTGCGCGGGTCAGAGCCTTTTGCCCGTGGCAAAAGGATCCGACCCGGTGTGTCGCGCGTATTCACAATGGGCGGAAGGCAATAAAAAAGCCCGCTTGCAGCGAACTGCCAGCGGGCTCTGCTCCCTCCCCCACGTCGGGATGCAGGGCCATCGTGCGGGCTGCGAAAGCACTTTGCACGCTGCACTGCAAAACAAAACCGGTGGGTATGGGTGACCCCTGCGGGGAAAAGCCATTCCACGAAGGTAGAACCCCCCGTACGGAGGAGGATGGCCGATAATCGGGTTTCCCCCCAGAAACACTGTCGTCATGTCTGTTGATCGCATCGCCAACGCGCGTCTCCGTGACCGCGTGGTCTCCGCAGAGGCCGCAGCCGCGCTGATCCAGCCCGGTGAAACCGTGGCCATGAGCGGCTTTACCGGCTCCGGGTATCCCAAGGCCGTCCCCGTGGAACTGGCCCGCCGCATCGAAGCGGTGCACGCCCAGGGCCAGCCCTTCCAGATCAAGCTGATGACCGGCGCCTCCACCGCGCCGGAGCTGGATGGCGCGCTGGCCAAGGCCGATGGCATCGCCATGCGCATGCCCTTCCAGAGCGACCCGGATGCGCGCAACCGCATCAACGAGGGCAAGCTGGATTACATCGACATCCACCTCAGCCACGTGGCCCAGCACGTGTGGTTCGGCTTCTACGGCGAGATCGATACCGCCGTGATCGAGGTCTCGGCCATCCGCGAGGATGGCTCGCTGGTGCCCTCCACCTCGATCGGCAACAACAAGACCTGGCTGGACCTGGCCAGGAAGGTGATCGTCGAGGTCAACGAATGGCAGCCGGCCGGCGTCGACGGCATGCATGACATCTACTACGGCACCGCGCTGCCGCCGCACCGCAAGCCGATTCCGCTGGTGAACGCCAACGACCGCATCGGCGACACCGCGCTGCGCTGCGACCCGGACAAGATCGTGGCGGTGGTGCGCACCAACGGCCCGGACCGCAACAGCCCGTTCAGCCCGATCGATGCGACCAGCGAACAGATCGCCTCGCACCTGATCGAGTTCCTCAAGCACGAAGTGAAGAAGGGCCGCCTGCCGCCGAACCTGCTGCCGCTGCAGTCGGGCGTGGGCAACATTCCCAACGCCGTACTGGCCGGCCTGGCCAAGAGCGGTTTCCGCGACCTGGCCGCGTTCACCGAGGTGATCCAGGACGGCATGCTCGACCTGCTGCGTGACGGCGTGCTGAGCTACGCCTCGTGCACCGGCTTCGCGCTGAGCCCGCAGGCCAACGAGACCTTCAAGGAACACATCGATTTCTACCGCGAACGCATCATCATGCGCACGCAGGAAATCTCCAACCATCCGGAACTGGTGCGCCGCCTCGGCTGCATCGGCATGAACGGCATGATCGAGGTGGACATCTACGGCAACGTCAATTCGACGCACGTGATGGGCACGCGGATCATGAACGGCATTGGCGGTTCGGGTGACTTTGCCCGCAACGGTTTCCTGTCGGCGTTCCTGAGCCCGTCCACTGCGAAGAACGGCACCATCTCGGCGATCGTGCCGATGGCCAGCCATGTCGACCACACCGAGCACGACGTGTCGGTGATCGTGACCGAGCAGGGCCTGGCCGACCTGCGTAGCCTGACCCCGCGCAAGCGCGCGCAGGTGCTGATCGACAACTGCGCGCACCCGGATTTCCGCCCGCAGCTGCAGGACTACTTCGACCGCGCCAGCCACGAAAGCTACGGCAAGCACACCCCGCACCTGCTGCCGGAAGCGCTGTCGTGGCACCAGCGCTGGCTGGATACCGGCACGATGAAGGCCTGACTGCGTTGGGGGTCAGAGCCCTTTTCTGCCGAAAAGGGATCTGACCCCGGTCATGCGCAACGTCGGGGTCGGATCCCTTTCCATGGGAAAGGGCTCTGACCCCAGGTACGGACACCTTCACGCGGTGCGCAGGCTCGCCAGCGATTCGGCCTGCAGCCGCTCGTAGATCTCGAACTCGTCATTCACCGCCACGCCCAGCGCCTGCTCGAAGGCCTCGCGGTTGGCGTGCGCGGCATAGGCGCGCTGTTCTTCGCCGCCCAGGTTCGACTGGAAGATGCCCGCAGCGCTGACCGGCAGGAAATCCTCGTAGACGATCGGGTCGGCGGTGGCCAGGCCCGCGGCCACCAGCACTTCGGCCGGCAGGTCGGCCACGCGCTCCGGCGCGGCGCGGCCAGCGTCGGTCAGCTGGTAGCGGTAATAGCCCAGGCCTTCCTGGCGCAGCGTGTCATGATCATCCGGGAAGCTGGCGAACACCGCCTGCAGGCGCTGGCCGTAGTCGCCACCGGTGCTGCCTTCGCCACCGGCATCGCGTGCCTGCGACAGCAGCTGGTCGTACAGCGCGCGGCCCTTCGGGGTCAGGGCAAGGCCACGCTGTTCGATCTCGCCGAAGCGCGCGGTATGCGTACCGGCATCGCCGCCCTCGCCGTCCGGGAAATGCACCGCCTCTTCCAGTGCCTTGAAGCTGGTCTGGCGCAGCAGGATCGGGCAGGCACGGCGCGGCGGGCCCTCGATCACCGCCTTGGCCGCCATGCCGTGTTCGATCATCGCCGCCTGCGCCGCGTCGATGTCCAGCGTGCGCGGGGTCAGGTGGTTGATGTGCGGGCCACGGAAACTGACCACGTCGGCCACCAGCCGATGCGCGTTGTGCAGCGCGTGGTAGGTCGGCAGGTCGACCGTGGCATCGCCGTGCCAGCGGAAGGTTTCCAGTGCTTCATCGACGAAGCGCCCGGCATCGGCCTGCGACAGCCCGCCGTCACGCTCGGCCTGGTCGATCAGCGCCAGCGCGCCCTCGGTGAAGATACGGCGGCGGGCAAGGATCGTTGCCGATTCCGCACGCAGCGCTTCGTCTTCGATCAGCTCCAGGCGCAGCAGCGAGGTGAACACGCGGAACGGGTTCTGCGCCAGCGCGGCGCCGGTCAGCGGGCGGAACGCGGTGGAGTGCACCGGCACGCCGGCCACCGACAGGTCGTAGTAGCCGACCGGGTACATGCCCATCACCGCGAACAGGCGGCGCAACGTCGCCAGTTCCTGCACGGTGCCAACGCGGATCGCGCCGTGGCGCTCTTCATCCAGGCGCGCACGCTCGTCGTTGCGCAGCAGCTGCGCGGCCAGCGCCGGATCCTGCTCCAGCACCTGTGCGTTGATCCGCTCCACCAGTTCCACCAGCGTGCCGTACAACGGCACTTCGGTGCGGTACATGCGGGACATGGCCTGTGCGAACAGGCGGCGGATCACATCAGGCGAAACGAAAGAGGCGCTCATCAGTCACTCGATTACGGGAACGGGGAACAGCTCGGACCCGTATTGTCGCCGGAGCGCGCGGCGGCGGCGATATGCAGAGCAACATGGCGCCCGGCCTGTGCAGGGGGGCGACCTGTGGACTGCTTCACCCCAATCAGGCAGCGGCCGGCACTACCGCTTGAGCTGGCGCTTCAGGGTGGCATCCAGGGTGATCGGCCGGTCCCAGTGCTGGTAGCTGGCCACGATGGCGTGGCGCACCGCGCGGTAGTGCAGGTTGTCCGGCTTGGTGGGCATGCGCTTCACCACCGCTTCCCAGCCGCCCTCCGGGTCCTGGCTGAAGGCGCGCACGCTGTCGCGGCAGGTCTGGCCACTGGCCTTGGCCCAGAAGCAGGCGAAGTAGATATCCCCGGCCTGCCAGCCATGGGTGGTGAACAGCGCGCTGATGTAGCCGCGCGGCACCTCGGCATAGCGCGACACCTCGTCAAGGAAGGCGTCGGGGTAGCGCTCGGCGTAGTGGTTGATGTCCTGCAGCTGGGCATCGACCCAGCTGTCACCGGTTTCCACCGCGTAGGCCGCCGAACGCTCGGCGGTCTGCTGGGCCAGCACGGTGGCCGGGACCAGCAGCAGGGGCAACAACAGCGCGCGCAGTCGGAGATTCATGCCCCGATTCTGCCGCAGCTGCCGGGCTCTGTCAGGCCGCCGCAGCGGCCTTGGCCTCGATCGCCGCCAGTGCGGCCGGCCAATCGTGGGCGCTATCGGCGGTGACCATGCGCGGTTCGTCGTCGGCCACGCCGTGCTGGGTCTCGTGCGCCCAGGTCACCGCGTACGGGGTATGCACACCCCAGCCGCCCAGGGTGACCACCGGCTCGATGTCCGAACGCAGCGAGTTGCCGACCATCACGAAGCGCTGCATCGGCAGGTCGAATTCGGCCAGCACGCGGGCGTAGGTTTCCGGATCCTTCTCGGAAACGATCTCGATGCGCGGGAACAGCTCGGCCAGGTTGGCGATCTTGATCTTCGCTTCCTGGTGGAACAGGTCGCCCTTGGTGATCAGCACCACCGGATAGTGCTCGGCGATGGTCGCCACCGCTTCGCGCACGCCGTCGATCAGCTCGACCGGGTGGCGCAGGGTATCGTGGCCGATCTCCAGGATGCGCTGGATGTCCTTGGCCTCGATGCGCTGGCCGGTGATGTCGATGGCTGCCTCGATCATCGACAGCGTCATGCTCTTGACGCCGTAGCCGAAGGTGCCCAGGTGGCGCTGCTGCACTTCCAGCAGGTGGCGCGCAGTCTGGGTGTCATGCACGTCGACGTAGCGCGACAGCAGGTCAAGATAATCCTGCTCGGCCTTGCGGTAGTAGTCCTCGCTCTTCCACAGCGTATCGTCACCGTCAAAACCGACCAGGCCAATGGCGCGCGACGGCGCAGGCATGGGGGTGTTCATCGGCCAAGGATACAGGGGCGGCCATGACGAGAAAAACCCGGGCGGCCGCCGCCGCCCGGGTCCCCATGCACCGGTCTTCCCGAATCAGGCCTGGATCAACGGCCCTGCGCCGCGCCGGCACCCGCGCCGGCCTGCTGGGCGGCCACGTAGGCCTTGTACTCGTCGGCGCTCAGCTCGCCGTCCTTGTTGGTATCGGCCTGGTCGAACACCTGGGCCAGGCCGGCGTTCACCTGTGCCTCGGACTTGCTGATGGTGCCGTTGCCATCGGTATCGATGCTGGCCCAGGTCTGGCCACCGCCATTGGCCTGTGCCGAAGCCGCTGCGGCCGCATTGGTCGCCTGGTCAGCCGCCTGCCCTGCCTGTGCCGCCGACTGCTGCGCCTGCGCGGCCTCGTTCTGTGCCTGCGCGGCCTGCTGCTTGGCCGACTGGGCCATCGCCGGAATGGCCAGCACGCTGCCAGCGGCGACGATCAGGGCGATCAGGGGCTTGCGGTTGCGAATAGTCATCAGGGGTGTCTCCTACCTAATTGGGTGGTGTTGCGCGGCCTGTTGTTTCCGCACGGCACCTACCGTGCCACCGCGTTTCTGAATCGATTTTGGGCCGCGACCGGCGTCAACACGCACGATTAACCACTCGCCTACGCGCATGCTTTAGCGCGGTGGTTAGCAGCGAGTGAGCAGGTCATAAGATGCGCATTCAGCGCTGCCGGATTTAACCGGCAACCAACGAAAAACCTGCGTCAGTCGACGTTCTGAGCCGATGACCGCGAACTGAACACCACCCATCCCAGCGCGACACCGGCGAGCGCGCCGGCGATTTCCAGCACTACGCGGCTGCCGAGTTCGTTCGGATCGTGGATGGTGGCGAGGAACAGGCGCGCGTACAGCGGCGACTCCAGACGCACGATGCCCATGTAGAACAGTTTCCACGCATCGATGCCAGCGGAGATGATCACGGCGATGACGCACGACCAGCCGATCGCGTGGCCGACCGTCCAGTGCAGGAGCCGGCACAGCTGCGACCACAGGAAGTACACCAGCAGCCCGACCAGCAGGGCGATGGCGCCCGCTTCCAGGGTGCCGAGCAGGCCGAAGTGCAGGGGAAGGTTCATCGGGTGGGCAGGGATGAAGAGGCGGCCAGTGTAAGGGATCTGCCCCGGACCCGATCCGGTAACCACGGTAGATCCACGCCATGCGTGGATGGATCTCCATCGAAATCGAATACTCCGATGATTGAACGAAGAGCATCCACGCATGGCGCGGATCTACCGTGTCGACCAAGGTCGACACCTACCAACAGCAGCGACCCTCTGCCGATATCCCTACCGCACGGGGACGTCGTATGCGGTGCCCGGGTCCGGTTCGGGCTGCAGGGTGTAGTGCCACCACTCCTGCGGATAATTCACGAAACCACGGCGCGCCATCGCGCGCACCAGCTGCTGGCGGTTCGCCTGCTGCACGTCGCTCAACCCACTCGTCTGCGTATGCGCGCGCGGTCCGAAGAAGTCGAAGTCGGTGCCCATGTCCAACGGCGTGCATGCACCGCTGCGGCAATCCAGCAGCCCCAGATCCACCGTGGCACCGCGGCTGTGGCCGGAGCGCTCGGCGATGTAGCCGTCGGCCAGCAGCCGTGGCTTTTCCAGATCCGGGTACTGCAGTGCCTTGCGCGAGCGCTCGCGCGGATCGTTCACCCAGGCCATGAAGGCCTGCACCGAACGCACCGGCCGGTAGCAGTCGTAGAGGCGCAGGCCCAAGCCATCCGCGCGCAGGTCCTGTTCCACCTGTGCCAGCGCCTTAGCCACCGGCGCCAGCAGATAGCACGAGGGCGCCTCGTAGCCCGGTACGCGCGCGCCGGTGAAGTTGTTGGCGCCGGCGTAGCGGATATCCATCTCGATGCGTGGCGACAGCGAACGGATCTCGACCAGACCGGCACGTGCCGCGTCCGTAGCCGGCGAAACGCGCGGCGGCTCAGCGGCGCTGGCGCTCGCTGCCAGGGCAGTCGCCAGTACGAGTGAAATGCAGGTCCTGGAAGTCATAGCTGAAGTCGATGTCCGGGTCGATGGCGCGCAGGTCCAGAGAGGGCGGCGCACCGTCACCGGGCTGCAGCCAGGCCTGTGCGTCTTCTCCCAGCGTATCCCAGCGCAGCAGCCAACGCCCCTGCAGTTGCAGCACCGTGGCCTGCAGCCTGGGCGACTTGTCGACGCTGAAATGCAGGCCGTCCTTGCGCGGGCACAGCGAAGCCGGGCCCAGCCAGGGGTCGTTGTAGCGGCCCTGCCAGCGGGACAAGTCCGTGCGGCTCGCAACCTGCGCCGCAGCGGTGGATGGCCGCGAATGGCCGGTCGCCGCCCGCGTTGCCTGGTCAGCCTTCAGTTCGGCCAGGTACGCCATCGCCGGGTGCGCATCATTGGAGGCAGTGAAGCGCTTGAGCGCGGCCTGCATCAGCGCGGTGCGTGCATCCTCGCCTTCACCGTTGATCAATATCACCACACCCACCTTGCGGTCGGGCAGCAGCGCCAGCGACGAGTACATGCCCGACAGCGTGCCGGTGTGTGCCACCTTCCACTGCCCGTCAATGTCGGACACGCGCCAGCCGTAGCCGTAGCCGTAGAAATGCGCGTTGTCCCAGCGCCGCTGGCGTTCACCCAACGGCATCGGCATGTGCAGGGCCCACAGCGTGCGGCGCTGTTCACTGCCCAGCCAGTCCGGCACCAGCGTGGGATCGAGCAGCACCTGCATCCAGCGTGTCATGTCACGCAGCGAACAGCGGATGCCGCCGGCCGCCATCGATGGCAGGTCCGGGCTGATGTCACCGTCGGCGTTCACCACCTCATTGCGGTCACCACGCCAGGCATGCGGCTGTGCCACGTTGCCCACGCGCTTCACCAGCCATGCCCCCACCTGGCAGCGTGCCATGCCGAGTGGTTCGAACACCTGCTCGCGCATCAACTGGTCATACGGTTTGCCACCGGCCGCAGCGGCCACTTCGCCGGCCACCACGTACATCAGGTTGTCGTAGGCATAGTGGCTGCGGAAGCTGCTGACCGGCTTGAGGTGCGCCAACCCGCCGATGATGTCAGCACGGGTGAACGTGTTCGGCTCCGGCCACAGCATCAGGTCGCCAGCGCCCAGGCCAAGGCCGCTGTTGTGGATCAGCAGGTCGCGCACCTGCATGTGCTGGCCGACCCAGGCGTCATGCATGCGGAACTCCGGCAGGTGGCGCTGCACAGGGTCGTCCCAGCGCAGCTTGCCCTGCTGCACTAGCCGCGCCAGCAGCGCGGCCGTCATCGCCTTGCTGTTGGAGGCGATCTTGAACAGCGTGTCCTCGTCGATGCGGCCGCCATCACCACGCGCGCCTTCGGCGCGCTGGTAGACCACCCTCCCCTGTTCGACCACGGCCATGGCCAGCCCGGGCAGATGCTCGTGCTGGACCACGGCCGCAACATCGGCATCGATCGAGGCGGTCGCGGTCGTCTGCGCCGCCGCAACCGGGAACACCACCAACGCCGCCACGCAGAGGCAGCGTCGAGCGTGCTGGGCTGGCTTCAGTAGGCCCATGTGACGGTCAGCTGCGCGTAGCGCGGCGACTGGAAGCCGGTGCCGTAGCGGTACAGCGGGTTCGGCGTGCCGATGCTGTCCTGCGGTTCGTAATCCTGGTCCACGGTCACCACGCGCTGCTGGTTCAGCACGTTGTACACCGCCAGCTTCAGGCGCAGGTCAGTGGGAATCGGCACCTTGTAGGAAACGCTGACATCCAGATCGTAGGTCCATGGCGTGCGCCCATCACCGCCGCGCGGCGAATGTACGAACACACGTTCGGACGGCACCGTCGCCTGGCAGTTGGACACACAGACGTAGTAGCTGTGGAAATCGGTCGCATCGAACGGATTGCCGGCACCGAAGCGGGTGATCGGGCTGCCGGACTGCACGCCCAGGGTTGCGGCCACGCTCAGGTTCTCGGTCAGCGCGTAGCTGCCGCGGAACTTGAACTGGTGGCGGCGATCATTGGCCAGGTAGCCATAACCGCGGTAGTTGACCCACGGGTTGTCGAAGTTCTCGGTGCGGCCGGCATCGGCGAAGTCGGTATCGGAGTTGACCGGGCCTTCGGCGTTGCCGCGCCCATAGGCCAGCGTATAGGACGCATTGAAGCCCCACTTGCCATCCCACGCACGGTCGACCTGCAGCTCCAGCGCCTTGTAGTCGCGCTTGGGTTTCACCCAGCCGCGCTGGCCCACGTAGTTGCCGTCATCGTCGTACAGCGCCCAGCCTTCCTTGGACGTGTCGATGCTGATCCAGCCATCGTTGCTGCCATCGCAGTTGGTGTCGCCCCAGACAGTGTTGGTGCGGCCCGGGTTGCCCATGATCCACACCCCGTCGATGGCACCGCATTGGCCGGTGGCGGTGATGTTCATGTCATCGATGGCGTTGTGCAGGCGGCGGTAGGTCACGCTGGCGCCAACCGACCAGGCCTCGTTGATCATCTGCTGGAAGCCCAGGATCGCTTCATCCTGGTAGACCGGGTCCATGTCGCGGTTCACTTCGGCGCGCAGGTCTGGCACGCTGCCATCGCCCTGCGAGTTGTCCACCGGTCCGATCTGCGCGCCCAGGTTGGGGATGTTGTTGGCTGCGCCGGAATAGCCGAGGAACTCATACCAGGTGCGTTCGTCGAGGAAGCCGCCGGCCTGCTTGATGTTGATGACGTTCGCCACCGGCAGGAAGTAGCGCCCCAGGTTGCCGAACACCTTGGTGGTGCCATCGCCGCGCACGTCCCACGAGAAGCCGAGACGTGGCGCTACCATGTCATCGATCTTGATGTAGCTGCTGCCATCGCCGCCCTTGTTGTCGAAGGCTTCCAGGCGCACGCCCATGTTCAACAGCAGGTTCGGCGTCACCTGCCAGTTGTCTTCCAGGTAGTAGGCCGAGTTGATGGTCTCGAAAGCGCCCTCCACCTCATAACGGCGCGTACGCGCCACCAGGCCACTGGCCGGCACCACGCCGCCGTTGAGGGAGCTTCCCGGCGTACGCGCATAGATGTCGTAGCGCAGGCCGCCCGGGCCGGGGTAGGCACGGCTGTAGTCAGAGGTGTTTTCCTCGCGGTCCATCCCGAAACGCAGCAGGTGGTTGCCCAGTGTCCATTCGAAATCGGCGCGGGCGGCTTTGCGGGTGTCCAATGCGGATTCCAGCTGCGAGCTGCTGGTGCAGCTGCGGTCACCCTGCAGCGAGGGTGGCACGCCCTGGCTGGCCGTCCGGTTGTCGAACACACGGTTGCAGTTCTCGTCCATCAATGAGCTCTGCAGGCGGTTGCGCTTGTTCTCGCCATACATCAGCTTCATGGTCAGGTCGTTGTTGACCTGCCAGCTGTAGGTGCCGGACCAGTTCTTGCCGCCTACCGTGTTGTAGATCTGGTTGCTGCGCTCACCTACAGTCTGTCCCGTGGCGTAGTCGTAATCGTAGACATCGGTGAGCGTCTTGCTCTTGTCCGAGAAGCCGAACAGCGACAGCATCTGGTTGTCGGTGATCTGCCAGTCGATCTTGCCGCCCCAGAACGGATCGTCGGCCTTGCCCTGGCTCAGGCGTGTGCCAGCGTCGTTGGTCGATATCGGGCGGTAGTCGCGGGCTTCGTACATGCCGAAGAAGAACAAGCGGTCCTGCACCAGCGCACCGGACGCGAATACGTTCAGCGCACTGCGACTGTAGTCGTCGCGGCTGGCGGTGATGTAGCGGCTACCGCTGCCGTCGTAGCGGTCGCGCGCCTGCGACTGCCACGCACGCGGCTCGAACACCAGCTCGGCTCCCGCCTTGAAATCATTGCTGCCCGAACGGGTGACGGCGTTGATGACACCGCCGGTGCTGCGCCCGAACTCCACCGAGTAGCCGCCGGTCTTGACCTGGAACTCCTGGTAGAACGAGAACGGCACCGATGAGAAGCCGACACGGTTGTAGAAGTCGGTGACGTTCAGGCCATTGATGTAGACCGTGTTCTCGGCCACCGACGAACCGCCGAAGGAAATGCCCTGCCCGCCCAGCGACCCCTTGCCCTTCACCGCTCCCGGCGCCAGCAGCGCCACGGCGGTGATGTCACGGTCCACCGGCAGGCGCGAGAGTTCCTCGCGGGTGATGTTGGTGGCCGACTCGGTGGACTTCACATCGACCATCGACACCACCTGCGGTGCCCGCACTTCGACCGTGCCCAGCGTGCTGACCGCGCCGAGCGGCACGTTCACCGTGGTCGCACTGCCGAGGCTGACGGTCACCTGGCCAACACGGCTGGCGGCCCCCCCCGGCAAGCCGACCTCCATCTCGTAGGTGCCTACCGGCAGCAACGGAATGCGGTAGCTGCCGTTGGCGTCGGCCTGCACCGATCGGACAAAGCCTGTGGCGGGGTTGCGTACGGTCACCGTGGCACCAGCCGGCACCTGCCCGGCCTCGCTCACCAGCCGGCCAACCACCGAACCATCCTGTGCGAATGCGCTGGGCGCGATCACGCCCAGACACGCCCCGAGGGCGACGCACAACGCCGCCCGCTTGATGCTGTAAGCCTTCATCCCCTGCTCTCTCCTGCAAGAATTGAATGATGTGGACTGCGATGCGTCGCGCTACCGTTACCTGGCTGGCAGTACCCGCCACTGGAAGTCGTAGCTCCATTGGTCGAAGTACAGGTTGCCGCCTGCCCACTCGGCCTCGCCGCGCTGCGAGTCGACCGTTTCCGAGCGGAAGTGCTGCTTGGCCGGCACGAAGGGCTGGCCGAAATCGTCGTTGAAGGCAATGCGGTAGCCATCGAGGCTACCCAGGTAGAAGTCGCGCAGTGCAGGCGCATCGCTGGCAAGCGCGCCGGTGGTCACGTCCATCGGCAGCCAACCGTACGGCGCCAGGTAGACCTGCCCCCAGTCATGCAGGTTGTTGTAGCCACTGCCGTTGTCGGAGAACACCATGCCCGACTGCCAGCGCGCGGGAATGCCATTCATGCGCAGCAGCGCGATCAGCAGCAGGGTCTGCTGCCCGCAGTCGGCATGGCCGGCACGCAGCGCGTAATCGCTGATGTTGCTGATCGTGGAATATTCGCGCGCGCCGGCCCAGGGAATGCGGTCGACCGCAGCAAACAGCTTGCGCACCACTTCATACGGGCGTGTCTCACCCTGCAGCACCTGGTCGGAGAACAACTTCAGCGCAGGGGTGAAGCGCACATGGGGCAGCTGCTCGGCCAGATAGGGTTTCAAGGCCGGATCAGCCGGGGTCGGCTGCACCTTGGCCGGGTCGATCGCGGTATGCCGGGCGAGGATCGTGACCGCGTAGCGGACCTCGAAGCGGGTCGGCTGCCCGGCCACCGCTTTGGCCTCCAGGTAGGCCGTGCGCTGCAGCGTGTCGGCCGGTGCCACCCGCGCCTTGCCCGGGGTGCTGCCCAGCCACTGCACCTGCTCTTGCTGGCCCGGGATCTCGCGCGGGTACGGAATCCAGGCACGTACGTTTTCGCCAGCCGGCACCGCATCGGCCTTCACCGTGAGCGACTGGGTGAACTCAATGCGTTGCGGCAGTACCGACGCCTGGCCACGTTCTTCGGCAGCGGCAACCACGCGCGCGTGGTGTGCATTGAGCACTTCGTTCGGGCCCGGAGGCGGCATCGGTGCATCCGCGCGGCGGCGTGCGCGTGCTTCGTCGCTGAGCAGGAACAGGTTCGACGGTGCGCGCTTGAAATACCAACGCGTGCCATCGATGTCGAGATGCTCGATCAGGCCAAGCTGATCCCAACGCGCGAATTCCTCGTTGGTCAGGTCGGGAATCCAGCGGCGCACGGCCGCCTTGGCGGCTGCTTCATCCAGGCTGAAATCCAGGCGGATGCGGCGCATGCGCTCGCGCTGGAACGCGCCTTCGGCAGCATCGCTTCGGGTCGCCAGCAGCGCATCGGTGTCGCTGAAGCGGCCGCTGTCAATCAAGTCGATTACCTGCAGTTGGCGCGCACGCTGCTGTGAATTGCGCTCGCCTGCCGCATGCGTGGCCGACGCCCACAGCAGCAGCGCGGCACACAGGCCGGCGGCGGCAGGCAGACGCGGTTTGCGAACGGCAGACTCCACAGCGACACTTCCCCAGCGCGGGTGGTAACGGCTGTGTAACACGGGCCGGGATGCCGGTCAATAATTTATTCTTGATTTCGAAGCCGAAAGGAATAAATATTCCAACAGGCATTCGAGGAGGGTGTGCAGCGCATGATCCTGGCTTCCCGCGAACCGCGCCGGCAGTGGCCGCGCCGGTTGACCCTGGCCCTGTGCCTGCTGGCCGCACCGGCCTTCGCACAGGCCGCCCCGGCACCCGATCCCGGCGCACCGCTGCCCTATGTGATCGGCCTGCACGAGGCCTACCTGACCCCGCAGTACTGGGCCGCGCGCCTGGACAACGCCGATGCGCCGATCCTGGACCGCAGCCAGATCGAGGCACAGAACGCGCGGATGCGGGCACAGGACAGCCACATCCAGGACATCGCCGCATTGCCAGCCCAACTTGATGCGGCGACGGTGCACGCCAGCATCGCCGCGCTGTCGAGCTGGCCCAGCCGCACCCTGTACAACGACAAGGGCCAGGCCATCACGCCGGCACTGCGCAGCACGATCGAAGCCAACCTCGGCCTCGATGCGATTCCCGCCCGGACGGCACCGCAGTACGGGCTGGTGGTGAAGCGCGCCGCACTGCGCACCTTCCCCACCCGCGAGCGCGTCTTCAGCAGCGTCGGTGACACCGACATCGACCGCTTCCAGGAATCGGCGCTGTTCCCCGGCGACAAGGTTGCCGTGGTCCATCGCAGCGCCGACGGCCGCTGGCTGTTCGTGCACAGCGAGCGCTACAGCGCATGGATCGAGGCCGATGCCATCGCCAGCGGCGACAGGGCCACGGTGCTCGGCTACGGCGCGAAGGGACCTTACCGGATCATCACCGGCGCCACCGCGCAGACTGCCTACACCCCGGAAGAACCGCGCGTCTCGCGCCTGCAGCTGGACATGGGCGTGCGCTTGCCGGTGCTGGCCGACTGGCCGGCCGCCGAGCCGGTGAACGGCCAGCAGGCGCATGCGTCGTGGGTGGTGCAGTTGCCGGTACGCGAAGCCGATGGCCGATTGAAACTGGTTCCTGCGCTGCTACCACGCTCGCAGGACACCGCCGCCGACTACCTGCCGCTGACCCCGCGCCTGCTGCTGCAGCAGGCCTTCAAGTTCCTCGGCGAGCGCTACGGCTGGGGCCACGACTACGACACCCGCGACTGCAGTGGATTCGTGTCCGAGATCTACCGCAGCTTCGGCGTGCTGCTGCCGCGCAATACCAGTGCACAGGCGGTCAGCCCGGCGCTGGATCGCCTGCCGTTCACCGGCAAGGGCGGCAAGGCGCTGCGCGACCGCGCCGTCAGCGACCTGCAGGTGGGCGACCTGGTCTACATCCCCGGCCACGTGATGATGGCCATCGGCCACGTCGATGGCCGCACCTGGGTGATCCACGATACCGCGGGCGGCAGCTGGTTCGGTGCCAACGGCACGCGCGTGCAGGCCCACCTCAATGGTGTTTCGGTCACGCCGCTGGAGCCGATGATGGCCAGCGATACCGTCCGCTACATCGACCGCATTACCAACATCCAACGCCTGCGTGCCAAGACCCCCTGAATGAAGATCACTGCCATCGAACTGGGCATGCTGCGCGTGCCGCTGAAAACACCGTTCAAAACCGCCCTGCGCACGGTGGAGACCGTGGAAGACGTGGTGGTTCTGATCCGCACCGACACCGGTCACACGGGGTACGGCGAGGCACCGGCCACGGCGGTGATCACCGGTGATACCCACGGCTCGATCATCGAAGCGATCCGCCACTTCATCGCACCGCGCCTGATCGGGCAGGATGTGGTCAACCTCAACCGCCTGTGTGGGCTGGTGCAGACCGCGATGGAGCGCAATACCAGCGCCAAGGCCGCGGTGGAGATCGCGCTGTATGACCTGTGGGCGCAGCTGCACGGTGCACCGCTGTACCAGATGCTCGGTGGCGGCGACCCGGTGATCACCACCGACATCACCATCAGCGTGGACTACATCGACAAGATGGTGGCCGATTCGCTGTCGGCGGTCGAACGCGGCTTCGAGTCGCTGAAGATCAAGGTCGGCAAGGACATCGGCCTGGACATCGAACGGGTCAAGGCGATCCACGCCGCCGTGGAAGGCCGCGCCCTGCTTCGCCTGGACGCCAACCAGGGCTGGACCGCCAAGCAGGCGGTGCACGCGATGCGCACGCTGGAGGAAGCCGGCGTGGTACTGGAGCTGCTGGAGCAGCCGGTGAAGGCGGCCGACATCAGCGGCCTGAAGTACGTCACCGACCGCGTCAACACGCCGGTGATGGCCGACGAAAGCGTGTTCAGCCCGAGCCAGGTGATGGACCTGATCCAGCAACGCGCGGCCGACATCATCAACATCAAGCTGATGAAGACTGGCGGCCTGTCCAACGCCATCCGCATTGCCGACATCGCCGGCATCTACGGCGTTCCGTGCATGATCGGCTGCATGATCGAGTCCAGCATCAGCGTGGCTGCGGCCGTGCACCTGGCGGTGGCCAAGAGCGATGTGATCACCAAGGTCGACCTGGATGGCCCCTCGCTGGGCCAGTTCGACCCGGTCAGCGGTGGCGTGCAGTTCAACGAGTCGGAGATCAGCATCAGCGAGGTGCCGGGGCTGGGCATCACCGAAGTGCGCGGGCTGGAGATGCTGGGTTGATTTGCGCCTTGCGGCTGGCTTGGTCCTCAACTGTTCCTGGGTCGCGCGTTACTTTTCTTTGCGCGCAAAGAAATGTAACCAAAAGAAACGCTCCGCCGGCCGCGAGCCAACGTGCTGCGCACGCCGGTACCCTGTGCTCCTCGGCCCGTCGAGGGACGGCGCGGAACTCGCTGCGCTCAGACACTCGCGCCTCTTCGCCCTCGCCGGCCCTGCGGTGCTCGGCTCGCTTGAAGGCGGACTCAACGTCAAAGGCGACAACTGCACTCCGTATCCTCTTCGCTGCTGGCACCCGCCCGACCCATCCCATGACACGCTCTACGCTGCCAACCGCAACGCGCCTACCCATGCCCGGACACCCCGCATGCCGCCCCTGCTGAAAATCCGAACCGAGCGCGGGCAGATGTCGGCCATCGAACGTCGCATCGCCGACTTCATCCTCGACAACGCCCACCTGCTGCGCGACTACTCGTCCCAGCAGCTGGCCAGCGCGCTGGGCATCAGCCAGTCCAGCGTGGTGAAGTTCAGCCAGAAACTCGGCTTCAAGGGCTACCCGGACCTGAAGTACTCGATCGGCCAGGACGTCGCCCGCGCCGGTGCCGATCCACAGCAGGCGCCCAGCGAACCCGACAGCGGCGACGACTACCTGCGCCTGGGCGAGGCCCTGCGCCGCAGCAAGGCCCAGGCCGAGGAAGAAACCCGGCAGGCCAATCCGCGCGAGGAGATCGAGCGCATCGTGCAGCTGCTCGACGGCGCGCCCAAACTGTTCGTCTACGGCCTGGGTGACGACGGCCTGTATGCCCGCGAGTTTGCCATGCGGCTGTCGCTGCTTGGCCTGCTGGTAGTGCCGCATACCGATCCGATCCTGATGCTGGCCAACCTGTCGGCCGCGCGTCCCGGCGATGCGTTGCTGGTGTTCTCCGAGTTCGGCAACCTGCCGCAGCTTTCGCAGCTGTCACGGCAGTTCCAGGACATGGGTGGCAAGGTGATTTCCATCACCCGCCACACCGCCAACCCGCTGCGCGCGCATGCTGATGCGGCGCTGGTGGTGTGTGCGCACGACCGTACGCCGCAGGTCGCGCAGCTGCTGTACCGTAGCGCCATGCACGCCCTGCTCGATTTCCTGTTCGTGCTGCTCTGCCACGCCAATCCGGACCGCCAGCAACAGCTTGCGGTGAACCTGGAGCGGATCGACCACCTGCTGGATTCCTGACCGGAGCGCATGTTGATGAAATCGCTGGTTCGCCTCGCCGCCACCGCACTGCTGCTTGCTGCGGCAGTGTCCGTCCACGCCGCGCCACTGGACGGCGCGCGCCAGCTGATCGTGGTCACCAGCGAAGGCTGGGACAGCACCCAGGGGCAGCTGCAGGCCTATGTACGCGACGGCAAGGGCTGGCATGCACATGGGCAGGCGTTCCCGGTGGCGCTGGGCCGCACCGGCAGCGCCTGGGGGCTGGGCCTGCATCCAGCGCAGGCCGACGGCCCGCAGAAGCAGGAGGGGGATGGCCGCAGCCCGGCCGGCGTGTTCGCGCTCGGCAGCGCGTTCGGCTATGCGGTCACCCGCCCCGGTACCGCGATGCCGTACCAGCCGATGCTGGACAGCAGCTACTGCATGGACGTACCCGGTTCGCCGTTCTACAACCGCATCGTCGACGCGAAGAAGGTCGGCAGCGCAGCGGTCAAGGGCTCCACCGAGCCGATGCGGCTGGACCTGCACAACAAGGGCGACGTGCGCTACCGGGAAGGCTTCGTGATCGCCCACAACCCGGACAACCAGCCCGGCAGGGGCAGCTGCATCTTCGCCCATCTCTGGCGCCAGCCCGGTGAGGCCACCGCCGGCTGCACCGCCATGCCACAAGCACGCATGCAGGCGCTGCTGGACTGGCTGCGGCCGCAGGATACGCCGCGCTTCGTGCTGCTGCCACGCGCCGAGTACAAGCGCCTGCAGGCCCAGTGGCAGCTGCCCGCACTGGGCGGAGACGCCCGTTGAGCGCGCAGGACGAACCGCAGCTGCAGCGCGCGGTCAGCCGCTGGCAGATCGTCGGCCTGTCGATCAACGACGTGATCGGCAGCGGCATCTACCTGCTGCCGGCCGCCACCGTCGCCCTGCTCGGCCCCTTCAGCCTGTGGGGCGTGGTCGCCGCCGGCATCGTCGTCGCGCTGCTGGTGCTCTGCTACGCGCAGGCCGCCAGCTACTTCGATGAACCCGGTGGCAGCTATCTGTATGCCCGCGAGGCGTTCGGGCGATTCGCCGGGTTCGAGATCGGCTGGATGATCTGGTTGACCCGCATCAGCTCGGCGGCGGCATTGAGCAACGCGCTGGCCGATGCGGTCGCACGTTTCTGGCCATGGGCCGGTGCCGGCGTGGGCCGCATCGCGGTGATCGTGGTGTCGCTCGGCTTCCTTACCGGCGTCAACATCATCGGCGTGCGTTCGGCTGCGCGGACCGGTGTGGTGCTGGTGATCGGCAAGATGCTGCCGCTGCTGCTGTTCGTGGCCATCGGTGCGTTCTACATCGATCCGCAGCTGGCCTTCTCCGGCCAGCGCCCGGACCCGCACGACCTGCAGCGCATGGGCGAAGCCGCGTTGCTGCTGCTGTACGCCTACGCCGGCTTCGAGAACATCCCGGCTGCCGCAGGTGAGTACCGCAATCCGCGCCGCGATATTCCGTTCGCCCTGATTACCATGATCATCACCGTCACCGTCATCTACGGCGCGGTACAGGTAGTGGCGCAGGGCACGCTGGCCGGCCTGTCCAGCTCGGCGACGCCGCTGGCCGATGCCGCTGCCGGCTTCGGCGGCGAAGCCCTGGCGCTGATCCTCACCATCGGCGCCACCATCTCCATCCTCGGCACCAACAGCAACACGATGATGATGGGCCCGCGCTTCCTGTTCGCACTGGCGCGCGATGGCTACGGGCCGAAGATCCTGGCGCAGGTGCATCCGCGCTTCCACACCCCGGCCGCATCAATCCTGTGCCAGGGCCTGATCGCACTCGGCCTGGCCCTGTCCGGCTCGTTCGTGCAGCTGGCACTGCTGTCGATGACCACGCGCCTGTTCGCCTATATCGGTACCGCTGCGGCGGTTCTGGTGCTGGCCAAGCGCTACGCCGACCGCCCCGGTGCGCTGAAGCTGCCGGGTGGTCCACTGATTCCGGTGCTGGCGCTGCTGCTGTGCCTGGCCCTGTTCGCCAGTGCCAGCTGGCAGAACATCGCCGCGGCGTTGGTCGCGTTTGCCATCGGTGCGGTGATCTACAAGCTGCCGCGAAAGGATGCCGAGGCCGGTTGACCGGTAGCACCGGGCATGCCCGGTGGATTGATCTGGCGATCACACCGTCGGCCCGGAGTGTTAACCGGCCGCTGGGCAGGATCGAAGCTCCTCCACAACGGAGCCCGATCCATGAGCCCCGAGTACCAGATCCCCGGCCGTGTACCGGACGACAGCACGCCGCGCGACGCGGTCAGCAACTACTGGCGCGAGCGCTATACCGCCGAGCCGTACTACGACGACCAGCTGTTCTTCGAGGATTACGAGCCGGCCTATCGCATCGGCCACGCCGCGCGTGCGCAGGACATGATCCGCGCCTACGAGGACATGGAAGCCGAGCTGGAGTCGCGTTGGGCCAGCGAACGCGGCCGCAGCCGACTCGAATGGGCGCAGGCACGCAGTGCCGTGCGCCGTGGCTGGGAAGAAGCGGTCAACCTCGACCAGCGGCTGGACAAGGGCGTGCCGCGCGGCACCTGACCTGGCGTCGACCGGTTGTAGCGCCGAGCGTAGGCTCGGCGCTACACAATTAATCCTGCTCCGGCAGCGGCGGTACGATCGCACTACGCTTGCTCTCGCCGCCACCGGCGGCGATCAGGTCGCGGGTGTTCTTCTGCACGGCCACCGCACCGAACAGCGACAGTGCGTACGCCATGCCATAGAAGCCCTTTTCGCTAGGCGCCAGCGTGGCATTCCACAGGCCGACCAGCAGCAGCATCAGCGCCGACAGCAGCGCGAACCAGCACAGCGCGTAGTACAGGCCGCTGACCGGAATACCTTCGACGCGGTCGCGCACGCTCTTCTGCAGCGAGACCGCCGCGAACAGGCCGAACAGCAGCAGCGTCAGGTAGTAGCCCTTCTCGTTGAGCGCCATCGTGGCGTTGAACAGGCCGATCAGGTAGGCCGCCGCACCCAGCAGCAGGGCCACCCAGGAGGCGGCAATGAAGGCGGTGGACGGCTTGTGGGGCATGGCAGTGTTCATTGCAGATCCTTGGCAGGCAGACGGGCACGCTTTGCCCGGGCGTGCCCACCCTAGACGATCCCGCTGCCGACGCACAGGGGGCGCAGGACCTTCGGGCCACGACCGTCACCGCGGCAGTGGTATACAAGGGACAGCCCGGCCATCCGCATCCCCGCCCTGGAGATACCCATGACCCGCACGCCCCTGCTGCTCGCCCTCGGCCTCGTGCCGATCCTCGCCACCTCCGCCTGCAATGCTGCCGATCCGGCTGCCAGCGGCGCGCAGGCTGCTACGCCGGCAGCCACACCGGCTGACCAGCGCCCGTTCACCGCCACCGAAGTCAGCCGCTTCAGCCAGCCCTGGGCAATGACCTTCCTGCCCGATGGCAGCCTGCTGGTCACCGAAAAGCGCGGCAAGCTGCAGCACCTGGACCTGGCCAGCGGCCAGAAACACGAGATCACCGGCGTCCCGAAGGTAGCCTACGGTGGCCAGGGTGGTTTCGGCGATGTGATCCTGCACCCGCAGTTCGCAAGCAACCACGTGATCTATCTCAGCTACGCCGAGGAAGGCACGCTGGATACCCGCGGTGCCGCCGTGGCCCGGGCCACGCTGGCGCTGGACGCCAATGGCGCCGGCCAGCTGAAGGACCTGAAGGTGATCTGGCGGCAGAGCCCGAAGGTCAGCGGCGAGGGCCACTACGGCCATCGCCTGGCCTTCGGTCCGGACGGCAAGCTGTGGATCAGTTCCAGTGAACGGCAGAAGTTCGATCCGGCACAGGACATGGGCGGCAATCTCGGCAAGATCATCCGCCTCAACGAGGATGGCAGCCTGCCCGCCGACAACCCGTTCGCCTCGCAGGGCGGGGTCGCCGCGCAGGTGTGGTCGCTGGGCCACCGCAACATCCTGGGCATGGCCTTTGATGCCAACGGCAAGCTGTGGGCGCACGAGATGGGCCCGGCCGGTGGCGACGAACTGAACCTGATCGTGCGCGGCGCCAACTACGGCTACCCGATCGTTTCCAACGGTGACCACTACGACGGCCGCCCGATTCCCGACCACGATACCCGCCCGGAATTCGCCGCCCCGAAGGTGACCTGGACGCCGGTGATCTCGCCGGCCGGCTTCGTCATCTACAGCGGCACCCTGTTCCCGCAGTGGAAGGGCAGCGGCTTCATCGGTGGCCTGTCGTCCACCTCGCTGGTGCGCGTGGCCTTCGACGGCGACAACGCGCGCGAAGCCGAGCGCTTCAACATGGGCGAGCGCATCCGCGAAGTGGAACAGGGCCCGGACGGCGCGCTGTGGCTGCTGGAAGACGGCAGCAAGGGGCGCCTGCTGAAGCTCACGCCGAAGACCTGACAGGGTGGTAGTGCCGGCCGCTGGCCGGCACATTTCTCCGCAACGGCCCCGTACGCGGGGCCGTCTGCGTTCACTGGATGGTGATGACCTTCACTTCGGTCTGCGCGCAGGCCTGGTCCAGGCACTGCCCGTTCAACCACACCTGCCCGTCACCGATCATCACGCCCTGCTGGTTGACGAACACCTTGCCGAAGTCCTGCCCGGACACTGCCTTCACCACCGCCGGGGTGATGATCTTCTCGTAGTTGCGCTGGAACTCACCGGGGCCGGTGATCTTCTTTCCGCCGGCGATATTCAGCGGGAAGCGCACCTCTTCCACCACCGCAGCGCGATCACCGCCGACCACGGCGGTCTTGAAAGCGTTGAAGACCTTCTCGTACTGCGCGGCATCACCGAGCAGGGTTTCAATGCGCGCACGTGCATCTTCAGCAGACGCGTCCGCTGCAGCGGGTTCAGCAGCAGGCGCCGCCGTTTCAGCCGCAGGCGTCGCCGCAGCACTGGCCTCCATCGGCGGCGGTGCATCCACCGCAGGCTCGGCCGGCGGTACCGGCTGCGAACAGGCCGCCAGCAACAGGGCGGGAATCAACACAGCGATCGTGCGCATGCGCGGGCATCCATCGGTTCAAGAACACCGATGGTAGCCCCGCCGCAGTGAGGACAACAAAAAAGGGGACGGAGGGGATTAAGTCGTTTTGGCACAAACGACTTAATCCCCTCCGTCCCCTTTTTCGATCAGGCCTTCAGCAGCTCAAACTGGACGGCCTCACCCGCAGCCGAGGACGCGCAGACCCACAGGTCGAACTGGCCCGGTTCGGCACGCAGCACGCCATCGCGGCCGGTGAAGGCCAGCTGCTCGCGGCCCAGGGTGAACACCACCTCTGTCGACTCGCCCGGCTGCAGCGCCACTTTGCGGAAGTCCTTCAGCTCGCGCACCGGACGCACGCGGCTGGCCACGCGATCGTGGATGTACAGCTGCACCACCTCCTCACCGGCCACATCACCGCTGTTGGTCAGCGTGGTGGTGACAGTCAGGGTGTCGTCCCAGCCGAGCTGGGCCGTGCTCAGCTGCGGCACGCCGTAAGCGAACGTGGTGTAGCCGATGCCATGCCCGAACGGATACAGCGGTTCGTTCGGAATCTCGCGCCAGCGGGCCTTGAACTCCGACATCGTCGGCAGTTCCGGGCGGCCGGTGCGCGGGTGGTTGTAGAAGTACGGCTGCTGGCCGGACACCTGCGGGAAGCTGACCGGCAGGCGGCCGGACGGGCTGTAATCGCCGAACAGCACATCGGCCACGGCATGGCCGGTCTGCGTACCGAGGTACCAGGTGACCGCCACGGCGTGCGCATTGCGCACCGCGCCCTGCAGCGCCAGCGCGCGGCCATTGCGCAGCAGCACCACCAACGGCTTGCCGGTCATCGCCACCGCCTCGGCCAGCGCCTGCTGGGCCGGCGGCAGGGTGATTTCCACGCGCGACTGGGCTTCACCGCTGTAGCGCTGCGGTTCGCCCAGCGCCAGCACCACCACGTCGGCGCGCAGCGCGGCAGCCACTGCGGCTTCGGTGCCACCCGGAATCGCGGCCTCCAGTTCGCAACCCGGCACGATCTCCAGCAGCGCTTCGTCGCCAATAGCGGCACGCACGCCGGTTTCCAGGTCCACGTAGCGCTGCTTGTCGCCGAACAGCGTCCAGCAGCCCTCGATGTTCTCGCGGTCCTGCACGAACGGGCCGATCAGCGCGATCTTCTGCCCAGTCTTCCGCAGCGGCAGCACGTTGTCACGGTTGTTCAGCAGGACGATCGAACGGCGCGCGGCATCGCGCGACAGTTCATCATGTGCGCCGATGTGCGAGGTATCCGCCTCTCGCGCCGTGTCCAGCGAACGGTACGGGTCGTCGAACAGGCCGATGGTTTCCTTCAGCCACAGGATGCGGCGCACACCTTCATCCAGCACCGCCATCGGCACTTCACCACTCTCCACCAGGCCCGGCAGGTGCTCGGCATAGAAGCCGCTCTGCATGCTCAGGTCCAGGCCGGCGGTGAACGCCTTGGCGGTGGCATCACGGTCATCGGCGGCATAGCCGTGCGCGACCAGCTCCATGTCGGCGGTGTAGTCGGAGATCACCACGCCCGGGAACTTCCATTCACCGCGCAGGATGTCGGTCAGCAGCTCGGCATTGGCGCTGGCCGGCACGCCGTTGATGTCGTTGAACGAGGACATCACGGTGATCGCGCCGGCATCGAAGGCCGCCTTGAACGGCGGCAGGTGCACGTCGCGCAGGGTCTGCGGCGAGATGTCCACCATGTTGTATTCCATGCCGGCCATCACCGCGCCATAGGCGGCGAAGTGCTTCGGCGTGGCCAGCAGCGAATCGGCGGCGCGCAGGTCGCTGCCCTGGAAGCCACGCACGCGGGCGGCGGCGAACGCACAGCCCAGCACCACGTCCTCGCCGGCGCCTTCGGCGCCACGGCCCCAGCGCTGGTCGCGGGCGATGTCCACCGCCGGCGCATAGGTCCAGTGCAGGCCGGCGGCGGTGGCTTCGATGGCAGTGGCGCGCGCAGTGCGCTCGGCCAGGTCCGGCTCGAAGCTGGCGGCCTCGCCCAGCGGGATCGGGAACACGGTGCGCATGCCGTGGATGACGTCGGCGGCCAGGATCACCGGAATGCCCAAGCGGCTCTCTTCGGTGGCGACCTGCTGGATGCGGCGGCCCAGCTCGGCGCCCACGCCATTGAACAGCGAGCCGACCTTGCCTTCGCGCACCTGCTGCAGCACCTGGTCGGCGTTGCGCACGTTGGCTTCCGGGTTCACGTCCGGGGCGAACGGGCGGACCATGTCCGCGAAGACTCCCAGCTGGCCGACCTTTTCCTCGACGGTCATCTGGGCAATGAGGGATTCGATGCGATCGGAGGCCACCAGCAGTCCTTGATGAAAACGTTTACAAGCCCGGCATTCTAGCGATCCCGAGCCGTTTGGCGAGAGGTTTCGTCATTCAGTTTCAGCCACCAGCGGGGTCCGTATGGCCCCGCCGGGCGCCCCGCAGCTTACTCCGAGCCGGCCAACTGGCGCTGCCCAGCCATCAACATGGCGTCGCTGGAGGCCTGGAACACCCGCAGGCCAAAGGCCGGCAGGATTGCCAGCAGGTGGTCGAAAATGTCCGACTGCACCGCCTCGTACTCACCCCAGGCGGTGCTGCGGGTGAAGCAGTACAGCTCCAGCGGCAGGCCCTCGGTGGTCGGTTGCAGCTGCCGTACCAGCAGGGTCATGTCGGTATGGATGCCCGGGTGGCTGCGCAGGTAGCGCTCCACATACGCACGGAAGGTGCCCAGGTTGGTCACCCTGCGGCTGTTCACCTCGGCCACGCCCTGCTCGCGCAGGCGCCCGTTCCACTGGCCCAGCTCCTGCTCCTTCTCCTGCAGGTAGTCACGCAGCAGCGCGAATTCGCCGAGGAAGGCCAGATCCCCCTCATCCAGGAAGCCCACGCTGTGCTGGTCCAGGTACAGCGCGCGCTTGATGCGGCGGCCGCCGGCCTCCTGCATGCCGCGCCAGTTCTTGAACGACTCGGTCACCAGCTTCTTGGTCGGGATGGTGGTGATGGTCTTGTCGAAGTTCTGCACGGTGATGGTGTGCAGCGCGATATCGATGACGTCACCATCGGCGTTCTGGCTGGGCATCTCGATCCAGTCGCCGATGCGCACGCGGCCATCGCCACTGATCTGCACGCTGGCCACCAGCGACAGGATGGTGTCCTGGAAGATCAGCATCAGCACCGCCGTGGCCGCACCCAGGCCGGTGACCAGCGGGCCCAGCTTCACTCCCAGCAGAGTCGCGACGATCGACAGGCCGGCAGCCACGAACACCACGATCTTGACCACCTGCAGGTAGCCCTTGATCGGCTTGTTGCGTGCATCGGGCTTGCGTTCGTACAGGCTGTTGGCCGCGTCCAGCGCATGCGAGAACGCCATCGACACCGTCAGTACGGCCCACACGATGCACAGCTTGATGACGATGTTGACCAGGCTTGGCGGCAGGTCGGGGATGAGGGTGATGCCCGAGGCGATCACCTGGCTGGGCACCACGTTGGACAGGCGCGAAATGACCCGCATCAAGTGGCTTCCGCGCCCGGATTCGGCACCCGGCAGGCGCTGCAGCAGGCGCCGCAGGCCACGCACCAGGATGCGCTTGGTCACCCAGTTGGCCAGGCCCGCTGCGATCAGCAGGGCCGAGATCATCAACGCCAGGTAGGCGCCGGGATAGGGTTCCAGTGCGTTCTGCAGCTTTTCCAGCCACTGTACCGCCACCACCGCGTCCACCATCAGTTGTCTCCTGTCTGTTTCGTTGTTGCCAAGGTTGCCGGCCGGCGGCCGGGTTTACCGGGTCAGTCCCGCGTGCGTTCGATGATCACGCCCACTGCGCGCGCGCCGCGCACCGCGCCCGGCTTGCTCAGCTTCAGGCGCAGCCACTTCACGTCGAACTCGTCCAGCACGATCTGCGCGCAGCGTTCGGCCAGGGTTTCGACCAGGCCGAATTCCGACTCGCGCACGAACTGCTCCAGGCGCTTGCTGACCGCCTTGTAGTTCAGGGTGTGGGCGATGTCGTCGGAGGCGGCCGGGCGACGGTTATCGAAGCCCATCTCCAGGTCGAACACCAGGTCCTGGCGGATCCGTCGTTCCCAATCGTAGATACCGATCAGGGCGTCGATCGTCAGCCCCTCGATGAAAACCTTGTCCATTGCGCTTACCAGCCCGAATACAGGGGGCCATGGTAACGGCACGACGGTGAGCCTGCCCGGAACGGGCGGTGGCGTGGGTGCGGCGGGAAAAACAAAGGGCCCTGCTAGCGGGGCCCTTTGGTACCTCTCAACGTCCCCAGGGGAAGCTGGAATCCAGCCGCGAGTCCCGGAGCACACACCGCAAGGTTGGGAGTGCCCCCCAAGACCAGTCAATTGGCAAATGCGTCACGGCAGACGACCGGGTAAAAAACCGAGCCGATCCACGAAAAAACACTGACGATCATGATGCCGTTTTCTGATGTTCCTGCCTCGTTCCCAGGGTCAAGGTGAAACCACGTTCCCTGGGAGTGAGTTGATGAAGGAAAGCAGGATCCTGCAGGCAGCGCTGTCCCGGCAGAGATGGTCGACCTACGAGCGCATCGCTTCTCGTTGCGTAGCCGATCCAGCCACGCTCTATGCCTGGAACATGCAGATGTGTGCTGCTCTCCTGCCACCGTTGCACATCTGTGAAGTCGTGATCCGCAATGCAGCCGCTACGGCGCTGATGCATCGTTATGGTCGATGCTGGCCCTGGCATCCAGCGCTGCTGCGCAGCCTACCTGCCGAAGGCGCCCTTGCCTCGCTATGCGATGTCCGCGGCAGCGCCGGAGCTCCGCGGGATGTACCGGTGGTCATCGCCAAACTGCGATTCGGCTTCTGGCAGCAATTGTTCGCTCGACGGTTCGAGCATTCGATCTGGGCCGGGGCCATGGGCCTGGCGCTGCCACACGCGCCCTCGCTGCCGCTGTCCGTCCTGCGTCGGTCCATCCATGCCGACCTCGACCGCATTCGCCACCTGCGCAACCGCATCGCCCACCACGAACCCATCCTGGAACGCGACATCGGTGCCGACCTGGCGGCGATCGGACGGCTGATCCACGCCCGCTGCCCGCATACGCTGGGCTGGCTGCAGCGCCATGAGCGGGCGACAACGGTGTTGGCGGCGTCGCCGTTGGCAGGGCGTCCGTAATATGTAGCCGAGCGTAGCCCGGCGCTACCGGCTCACACCGCCGGCAGGGTCGCCATGTCCCAGCGCGGGGTCACGTCCACCTTCGGCGGGCTGTGCTGGCCGGCCTGCAGGCGCAGCGCGCCGGCGAAGGCAATCATCGCGCCGTTGTCGGTGCACAGTGCCGGCCGCGGGAAGCAGGCACGGCCGCCGAGGCGCTCGGCCATCTGCTGCAGGCGCGCGCGCAGGCGCTTGTTGGCACCAACACCGCCAGCCACCACGATCACGTTGGTTCCGGCCGCTTCCAGTGCACGCTCGCACTTGATCGACAGGGTCTCGACCACCGCGTCCTCAAAACCCCGGGCGATGTCGGCGCGGGTCTGTTCGCTCTGGTCGCTGTCGCGCCAGGCCATCAGGACCTGGGTCTTCAGGCCGGAGAAGCTGAAATCCAGCCCCGGGCGATCGGTCATCGGCCGCGCGAAGCGATACGCGCCCGGCGTGCCCTGCTCGGCCAGCCTGGCCAGCTGCGGCCCCCCCGGATACGGCAGGCCCATCAGCTTGGCGGTCTTGTCGAAGGCCTCGCCGGCCGCGTCGTCCAGGGTCTCGCCCAGCAGGCGGTACTGGCCGATGGCGTCCACCGCCACCAGCTGGGTATGGCCACCCGATACCAGCAGCGCCACGAACGGGGCCTTCGGCGGGTCGTCCTCCATCAGCGGCGCCAGCAGATGGCCTTCCATATGGTGGACGCCCACCGCCGGTACCTCCAGCGCCCAGGCCAGTGATCGGGCCACACCCGCGCCGACCAGCAGCGCGCCGACCAGGCCGGGGCCAGCCGTATAGGCCACGCCGTCGATGTCGCCCACGCCGAGGCCGGCGTCGGCCAGGGTCTGGCGTACCAATGGCAGCAGCTTGCGGACGTGGTCGCGGCTGGCCAGCTCGGGCACCACACCACCGTACTCGGCGTGCAGGGCGATCTGGCTGTAGACCGCATGGGCGCGCAGGGCCGCGCTGCCGGCCAGGTCGGTGTCATACACCGCCACGCCGGTCTCATCACAGGAAGATTCGATGCCAAGGACTCGCATGCCTGCTATTATGACGCCCCTGCCGCCCCCTCGGGGGGACGTGCAGATCTCACTGCTTTCGAACCCCCGGCCCGTATTCAGGGTTGGCCGCTTGCAGTTTGTCGTTTCGCCGCTATAATGTGCGGCTCGCCGGGCGTGACCCGGTTCTACTGTGTCCCGGAGATTCCATGCCCAGCGTCAAAGTCCGCGAGAACGAGCCCTTCGAGTTTGCTCTTCGCCGCTTCAAGCGCACTTGCGAAAAGGCCGGTGTGCTGGCCGAAACCCGCAAGCGCGAGTTCTACGAAAAGCCGACCCAGGAGCGCAAGCGCAAGGCCGCCGCTGCTGTGAAGCGTCAGCTGCGCCGCTCGTCGCGCGACGTCACCAAGCGTCAGCGCCTGTACTGATCGGACGCATCTTCATTGCGGCGGGCCTGCCCGTCGCGATGGAGCCGAAGCCGGCACGCGCGAGCGTCGCCGGCTTTTTGCGTTTCCGGGTTCGGGCATCCGCCCCGCCCCACCTACCACCACGAGGTTCCTCATGAGCATGAAGCAGCAGCTCACCGAAGACATGAAGGCCGCCATGAAGGCGGGCGAGAAGCACAAGCTGGGCGTGATTCGCCTGATCAACGCCGCCATCAAGCAGCGTGAAGTGGACGAGCGCATCGAGCTGGATGACACCGCGGTGATCGCCGTGCTCGACAAGATGGTCAAGCAGCGCAAGGACTCGGTCAGCCAGTACGAAGCGGCCAATCGCGAAGACCTGGCCGAGATCGAGCGCGCCGAGATCGTGGTCATCGAAGCCTACCTGCCGGCCAAGATGGGCGAAGCCGAGATCGTGGCCGCCATCCAGGCTGCCATCGCCGAAACCGGTGCTTCCGGCCCGGCGGACATGGGCAAGCTGATGGGCGCACTGAAGCCCAAGCTGGCCGGTCAGGCCGACATGGGCCTGGTCTCCAAGCTGGTCAAGCAGCTGCTGGCGTAAGCCGGCGCTGGTGCGGTGGCGCCGGGCGCATCGCCCGGCGCCACCGATGCGTCACCTGCTTCACCGCGCCTTCGACTCCCGGCTGCTACAACGACAGCATGGTTGAACCCGCGACCCCTGTTCCCGTGAATCTGCGCAAATACGTCCAGCGCCTGCAGGACAGCTTTCCCATGGCCGTCGGCAAGCGCTTCGTCGAGATCGACGTCCTTACCCAGGCCGCTTCGGTCTCGTTCTACGCCCTGCTCTCGATGGCCCCCTTGCTGGTGCTGCTGCTGTGGCTGACCGCTTCCCTGTATCCGCCCGCGCAGCAGGCCCTGGTCGAACAGATCAGCGCCGCCGCCGGCAGCAGCGCGGCCACCGTGGCCGAGACCGTGCTGAAGAACGCCGACAACCAGCCCGACGTTGGTTCGCTGGCCGGACTGTGGAGCACCCTGCTGCTGTTCATTGGTGCCACCGCCGTGTTCGCGCAGCTGCAGAACGCACTGAACCTGATCTTCCGTACCAGTGGCGAGCGACTGGACGGGATCAAGGCGTGGCTGCGCAAGCGCGTGTTTTCCTTCGGTGTGGTGCTGGCGCTGGGCTTCCTGCTGATCCTGTCAATGACCGCCACCACCATGCTGCAGGTGGCGTTCGCCCAGTTGCCTTCGGTCCTGCCGGCCATCGGTTATCTCACCAGCCTGCTGATGTATGCGGTCGGCTTCGCTTTCATGTACCACTACCTGCCGGACCGCCGCGTGGCCTGGCGCCAGGCGTTCATCGGCGGTGTCATCACCTCGGCACTGTTCGCACTGGGCCGCTACGGCATCGGCGTCTACATCGCCACCGTCGCCCCCGGCAGCGCCTATGGTTCGATGGGCGCGCTGGTCATTTCGCTGGTCTGGATCTACTACGCCACCGTGGTGTTCTTCGTCGGCGCGCTGATGACCGCGGTGATCGACGAGCGCCTGCGCGCACGCACCCACCTGGCGGCCGCCGGCATCGATCCTGCGCAGGCCAGCCCGCGGCCCGGCGGAGTAGACTAGGCGGACTGATCGTTCCGCCTCGCGTGGCCTGCTGGCCGCGCCCTGCCTCATTGCCCATGGCCCGTATCCCCGACGCTTTCATCGACGACCTGCTGGCCCGCACCGACATCGTCGAGGTGGTGGGCAGCCGCGTGCCGTTGAAGCGCCAAGGCAAGGAATACGCCGCACGCTGCCCGTTCCATGACGAGCGATCGGCGTCGTTCACGGTCTCGCCCACCAAGCAGTTCTATCACTGCTTTGGTTGTGGCGCGCACGGCACCGCGATCAGTTTCCTGATGAACTACGACCGCCTCGAGTTCCTCGACGCGGTGGACGAACTGGCCAAGCGCGCGGGCATGGAAGTGCCTCGCAACGAGAACCCGCGCAGCCCCCAGCAGCAGGACGACAGCCGCGAGCTGTATTCGGCGCTGGATGCTGCCACGAAGTTCTTCCAGAAGAACCTGGAAGGCAGCGACAAGGCCCGCAGCTACCTGGACAGCCGCGGCGTGGATGAAGCGAACCGCACGCGCTTCCAGATCGGCTACGCACCGGATGGTTACAGCGGCCTGCGCGATGCGCTGGGCAAGGACGAGCGGCGCATGAAGCTGCTCGACCGCGCCGGCCTGTTCTCCAAGAACGATCGCGGCCACGTCTACGACAAGTTCCGCGACCGGGTGATGTTCCCGATCTTCGACCGCCGTGGCCGGGTGATCGCCTTCGGCGGCCGCGTGTTCGAGAAGGACGACGGCCCCAAGTACCTCAACTCGCCCGAGACCGCGCTGTTCCACAAGGGACGCGAACTGTACGGTCTCTGGCAGGTGCGCCAGGCCAACCAGAAGATCGAGCGGCTGATCGTGGTCGAGGGCTACATGGACGTGGTCTCGCTGTTCCAGTTCGGGGTCACCCAGGCGGTGGCAACACTGGGCACCGCGACCACGCCGGATCATGCCGAGCTGCTGTTCCGCAACGCACCGGATGTGTTCTTCTGCTTCGACGGTGACGCCGCCGGCCGCCGTGCTGGCTGGAAGGCGCTGGAGTCGGTGCTGCCGCGCATGAAGGATGGCCGCCAGGCCTTCTTCCTGTTCCTGCCCGATGGCGAAGACCCGGACACCATCGTGCGCAAGGAAGGTGCCGAGGCGTTCAACGAGCGCCTGAAGCAGGCCACGCCGTTGTCGCAGTTCTTCTTCGACGAACTGTCCCGCGAGATCAACCTGGGCACGCTCGATGGCAAGGCACGCCTGGCCGAACGGGCCAAGCCCATGCTGGCGCAGATTCCCGACGGTGCCTTCGGCGACCTGATGAAGCAGCAGCTGGCGCAGTTGACCGGGCTCGGCGGCAACGGCCAGCCTGCGCGTGCGCCGATGCCGCAGCGCCAGCCGCAGCGGACGATCCAGCCCGTAGCCAAGCGCAGCCTGGTGCGCGGCGCGATCGCCGTGCTGCTGCAGCAGCCATCGCTGGCGCTGTCGCTGGGCGGCAAGCACCACTTCCAGGGCCTGCGCCTGCCCGGTGTGGAGCTGCTGCTGGAGCTGCTGGACCTGATCGAGCAACGCCCGGATATCAGCACCGGCGCCCTGCTGGAGCACTTCGATGGGCGTGAGGAACAGGCGTCACTGCACACGCTGGCTGCGCAGACACTGCCCGGAACCGAAGCCAGCTGGACCCAGGAACTGCACGACGCGGTGGCCCAGCTGGAGAAACAGCTGCTGGTGCAACGTCTGGATGAGTTGCTGGCAAAGCAGCGTCAGCAGGGCCTGGACGATACTGACAAATACGAACTGCGCGAGCTGCTGAAGGCCCGCGCCGGACTGCGCCTGTAGCGACAGAACGTTTTCACGGAGAGGACCATGCTGCTGCGCCTGACCTGCCTGCTGTTGTTGTCGCTCTGCCTGCCGCTGACGGCCCTGGCCGAAGACGCGCCACTCAACGAAGTCCGCCCCGGCCTGTATGCCGGTGGCCAACCCAGCGCCGCACAGCTGCAGGCCTTGGCCGCACAGGGCGTACGCACGGTGATCGACCTGCGCCAGCCCGGCGAGGACCGGGGTTTCGATGAAACCCGCGCGGCCGAATCGCTGGGCCTGCGTTATGTGCGTATTCCGGTAGCCGGCGCCGAGGGCCTGGATGCGGCCAATGTGCGCGCCGTGCACCAGGCCCTGCAGCAGAGCCAGGGGCCGGTGCTGCTGCACTGCGCCTCCGGCAACCGCGCCGGCGCCGTGCTCGGCCTGGTCAACGCACGCTACGAACATGCCAGCCCGGAACAGGCCCTTCAGCTCGGCCAGCGCGCTGGGCTGAAGTCGCTGGAAGCCGCCACCCGCCAGCGTCTTGCAACGCCGGTCACTTCGCCCTGAATCACCCGCAAAGGAGTCTGCCCACCATGACCCGCTGGTGGTCGCGCCTGCGACCGGACAATTTCACCCTCGCCCTGCTGTGCACCGTCGGCCTGGCCTCGCTGTTGCCGATGAAGGGCGCGGCCGCCATCGTCCTCGACGATGTCACCACCGTCGCCATCGCTGCGCTGTTCTTCCTGCATGGCGCGCGCCTGCCGCGCGAGTCGATCATCGGCGGCATGCTGCACTGGCGGCTGCACCTGACCATCCTGGCCTGCACCTTCATCCTGTTCCCGCTGCTGGGGCTGATGTTCAAGCCACTGTCGGGCTGGCTGCTGACGCCGGAGCTGTACCTGGGCGTGCTGTTCCTGTGTACCCTGCCCTCCACCGTGCAGTCGTCCATCGCGTTCACCTCGATGGCACGCGGCAACGTACCCGCTGCGGTGTGCAGCGCCTCGCTGTCGAGCATCCTCGGCGTGTTCCTGACCCCGCTGCTGCTGACCGCGCTGGCCGGTACCTCCGGCGGCGTGCACGATCCGCTGCATGCGATCGGCGGCATCATGCTGCAGCTGCTGGTGCCGTTCGTGGCCGGCCATCTGCTGCGGCCATGGATCGCCGGCTGGGTGGAAAAGCAGCGCGCGCTGCTGCGCTACACCGACCAGGGCACGATCCTGCTGGTGGTGTATTCGGCATTCGGCGAGGCGGTCACCGAGGGCCTGTGGAGCAAGACACCGCTGCTCTCGCTGCTGGCCGTGGCAGTGGTCGCCGCGGTGCTGCTGGGCATCGCCATGCCGCTGATCACCTTCATCGCCCGCCGCCTGCGCTTCAACCGCGAGGACGAGATCGCCATCGTGTTCTGCGGCTCGAAGAAGAGCCTGGCCACCGGCGTACCGATCGCCAAGGTGCTGTTCGCCGGTGGCAGCCTGGGCGCGATCGTGCTGCCGGTGATGATCTACCACCAGATCCAGCTGATTGTCTGCGGCGTGATCGCGCAGCGCTATGCGAAGCGCGCGCCCTGATTGGGCGCACGGGTTGTTGTGGGGAGTCCGTCCACGCATGGCATGGATGGTTTGCCTGACGCTATGGATCCACCAGCGTGCCGACGCTCAGCTCCGGCATCCATACCCACAGGTCGTACGGCCGTTCCGCACCGGCAGCGACCCGCGGCCCCGTGGCAACCTGCTCTCGAAGTGGCCGCGCCATGCAACCGCCCGCGCATCCCCACGTCTGACCACGCTGCGCGCCCAACCGTACGCTATAGATATCCAGGTCCCGCAGCTGCGACGCCATCGGATACCTCTGCATTTCCGGCGGCATACCTTGCGGCCTCTGCAGCATGGCGTGCACGTTACCGGTCAGCACCAGCATGCGTGCATTGGCCGGTAGGCCTCGATAGAGCCGCCGCAACTCGGCTGCCATGAGGTCATCGCGTACCTGGTTGCCGCCCTTGCCGGCGTTGACGTCATAGCCAACGACGTCGATCACACGTCCCTGCGACTTCAGCAGGCGCAGGCTTTCGATCATCGCCAGCATATCGCGGCTGCGACGGCCGTCGTGCTGGTCATCGCGCACGGTCCAGAAGGCACGCCCGCGCAGATGCTGGCGTGCCTTCTCCCCGCCATCGGAACCCAGGTAATCGCGTAGCGTGGGGGTTTCCCCGCGTGGCAGTTCCAGCGCCAGCAGGACCGGCCCGGTGCGGCTGTAGTCGTCCACCAGTTGCCGCACCAGCAGCGGCGTCTCGCGGGTTCCATGGAATTCGCCCAGCACCAGCATGCGGTGGTCGGCAGCGTGGTGGCGGATCTGCGCGGCGGTGTCGTCGGCATGCGCGGTCACGGCCATGCCCAGCGCCAGAATCAGCGCGGTGGTCCAACGGAAGATCGTATGCATCCCTGCTGCTTCCTTTCCCTGGGGTCAGGAACAGCAATGGCGACGCCGAGACGACGGTTCAAGGTGATCCACGCCATGCGTGGATGTCTGCGCGATCAGGCGGGGTCAGAATCCCTTCGGGGATCCGACCCCAAGTCGAGCATGGCTCGACCCTACAGGTGGCGCCTCACAGCCAGGGCAGGATCCAGTGGTCCACCAGCAGGAAGGCGAACAGCGCCATCAGGTAGACGATGGAGTAATAGAACATCTTCATCGAGAACAGTTCGTCCGGCGGGTCCAGCATGCGCCAGGCGTACCAGAGGAACACGGCGTTGAGCACGATCGCGCCGCCCAGGTAGAACGCACCACTCATGCCCACCAGGTACGGCAGCAGGCAGACCAGCGCCAGCACCACCGAATACGCCATGATCTGCTTGCGGGTGTGCACCACGCCGTGGGTCACCGGCAGCATCGGGATCTCGGCCTTGGCGTAGTCCTCGCGGCGGAAAATCGCCAGCGCCCAGAAGTGCGGCGGGGTCCAGATGAAGATGATCAGCACCAGCAGTGACGAGTAGGCCCAGTCCGACGAGCCCTGCATGCCGGTCACCGCGGCCCAGCCCAGCATCGGCGGCATCGCGCCGGCCAGGCCACCGATGACGATGTTCTGCGAGGTCGCGCGCTTCAGGTAGACGGTATAGATCACCGCATAGCCGATCAGCGAGGCAAAGGTCAGCACCGCAGTGATCAGGTTCACCCACAGCACCAGGATGGTCATCGACAGCACGATCAGCACGCCGGCGAATACCAGCACCTGCCAGGGCTTGACCTTGCCCACCACCAGCGGGCGCCACGAGGTGCGGGCCATCTGCGCATCGATGTGCGCATCCAGCAGCTGGTTGATCGCGGCCGCAGCCGAGGCCGCCAGCCAGATGCCGAGGAAGCCGAGAACGCCGGCGCGCACCTGCTCCCAGCTGGGTACGCCGGGGATGGCCAGGACCATGCCGACCAGGGCAGTGAAGACGATCAGGGCGACGACCTTGGGCTTGGTCAGGTCCCAGTACTGGCGGTAATTGGAAAACATGGAATCAGTCCGGGGCACGCAGGCGGGCCAGCAGGCTGACCAGCACGAACAACAAGGCAACGGCCACGCCGTTGTGGGCCACCGCCACTTCCAGCGGCAGCGCCAGCTTCACATTGAGGATGCCGAGGGTGACCTGCAGCACCAGCAGCGCGATCAGCGCGCTGGCCCAGCCACGCATGCTCGGCAACCGGAACAGGCGCACGCCCAGCCACAGCAGGTAGGCGGCCACCACCACCGCGAACAGGCGGTGCGCCATCTGGATGGCAATGCGCGAGGCGCCATCCAGCACGCCGCCTTCGTAGTCCACGCCGATGCCGCGCCACAGGGTGAAGCCTTCGACGAAGTTGTGCTGTGGCCACCACTGGTTGGCACAGCGCGGGAAGTTGTCCAGCGAGGCGCTGCCACCGCCGCAGGCGAGTGCCGCGTAGTTGGCGCTGACCCATCCACCCAATGCGATCTGGGTGACCAGCACCGCCACGCCGATGCGCAGCAGCCACTTCAGCTTCGGCGCTTCGGCCAGGGTGATCGGCATGTGCGTCGCACGCCAGGCCATCCACACCAGCAGGCCGAACATCAGCATGCCGCCCAGCAGATGGCCCATCACCACGATGGGTTTGAGCAGCAGGGTCACCGTCCACATGCCCAGCAGGGCCTGGAAGATCACCACGGCCAGCGTCAGCAGGGCCGCACGCGCCAGATCGATGTTGCTCCAGCGCAGCGCGGCGATCAGCAGGATCGCCTCGCCGATCAATGCCAGGGCACTGGCGGTGCCGTGCCAGCCCATCATGTACAGCGGTATGCCGGCGGCCACCAGTACGCAGGCGGTCACCACCGCCGTGCTTCCGAATCGCCGCTTGCGCGTGGCCAGCAGCGCCAGGGTCAGGATCTCGATGCCCAGCGCGCCAGCCAGGAAGCGGTGCACCTGTTCGCGCCAGGCCTTGTGGGTCTCCAGCGGGCGGATCTCCGCCGCCGGGTGGCCAATGGTCTCTTCCACGTGCTGTGGCCAGGTGGCCTGGCCATAGCAGGTCGGCCAGTCCGGGCAGCTCAGGCCGGCATCGGACAGGCGCACGAAGGCGCCGAACATGATCGTGCTCGCGGTCATGATCATGGCGAACCACGCCAGGCGGTGGAAATTGCGGTGCAGCGCCGGACGCGCGGAAAGGCTCATCAAACGGGACTCACTTCAGTTTCAGCAACGTGGCCATGTCCTTGCGCAGGCCACCGAGGTCGGAGCCCGGGGCGTGGCGCATGATCACGAAGCCGTTCGGATCGATCACGTAGACCGGCAGTCCCGCCGGATCATCGACGCCCGGCAACGCCGCGCGCAGGGCTGGCGACGGAGCCAGCGGCCGCAGCGCGGGCAGCGAGGCGATCGACGCCGGTGGCGTACCCAGCCACAGGATCTCGACATTATCGGCGTTATGGCCGAACAGCTGCCACACCTTGCCCAGCCCCTGCGACAAAGTGACGCACTGCACGTCGCAGGCGCCGGCCGGGGCCACCAGCAGGCGCCAAGTGCGAGCCTCGGGGTTCCAGGCATAGGGCTGGCCGCTGGCCAGGGTCGGCGCCTGCTGGCGCAGGTCCACCGGCGGCTTCAGCAGCTGGCCGGCATTGCGGTGCCCGGTCGGCTGCCAACCGGAGAAACGCAGTACAGCGGCCAGCGCCATCGCCCCGAAGAACACGGCAAACAGCAGCACCAGGGTCCGGCGGCCGGAGCCGCGCGCCTGCGGGGACGTAGCAGTGTTCATGCGGGACATTTTCTCATGGTTGGGTAAGGGATGCCGGCCAGCAGCCGTTACTGCCGGACGACGGGGCGCCTGCTGCGCCACTCCAGCACCAGCGCGACCACCAGCACGGTCAGGGCCAGGCCGAACCACTGCACGGCGTAGCCCAGGTGACGCTGCGGCGGCAGCGTGTTCGGCAGCAGGTCCAGATCGCGTTCGTCGCCGAACGGCAGCGCGGGGTCCAGCCGCAGCACGCGGTCGGGCAATGCCGGTAGGCCAAGCGCCGCCGCCAGCCCGTCGGCGGGCAACCGGCTGGCCAGCCAACGCCCGGCCTCATCGGTAGCGGAGAACGCCGGGCCCAATGCCAGTCCCGCCGACGGCGGCGGCGCCAACAACCCACGCACCGCCACCGGCGAAGGCGGCGCCTGCACATCCGGCAGCGTGCGATCCGGCGGCAGTGCGCGCCAGCCGAGGTCGGCCAGCAGCACGCTGCCATCGTCACTGCGGAAGGGGCGATAGATCTTCACCCCGGCGCGGCCATGCCGGGTCTGATTGTCCAGCAGCACCACGCCGGGCAGGAAGCGGCCGTGGTCGGCCACGCCGTGCAACGCGCCGGGCGCCGCCAGTGCCTGCGACAGCGGCAGCGCCTGTGCCACCGCTGGACCTTGTGCATCCAACATTGCCTGTTTGGCATGCATGCGCTGCAGCTGCCACAGCCCCAACGCGCTGAAACCGGCCATCGCCAGCACCGCCAGCAGCCATCCGATCACGCGCGTGTGCTGGCGCATCATGACAAGTCCGCGCAAACGCGGTCAGATAGGCGCATCCACCCTGCCCTCGAGCCGCGCATGAGTGATTCGCTGAAGACCCTGCTGGTAATCGCGTTTCTGATCGTCATCGTCTGGAATCTGGGCGCCGGCCTGTATTACCTGCTGGTCGACCGCGGCCAGACCAAGCGCACGGTCAACGCACTGACCCGCCGCATCGCGGTATCGGTGGCATTGATCCTGCTGGTGATCGTGAGCATCTACATGGGCTGGATCAAACCGCACGGCATCGGCGGCTGAGGCCACCGATGCGTGCGCGGTCAAAGCACGTAGACGAACAGGAACAGCATCAGCCACACCACGTCGACGAAGTGCCAGTACCACGCGGCGGCTTCGAAACCGAAATGGTTGTCGCGGGTGAAGTGTCCCTTGGCCGAACGCAGCCACATCACGATCAGCATGATCGTGCCCAGCAGCACGTGCGCGCCGTGGAAGCCGGTCAGCATGAAGAACGTCGAACCGTAGATCCCCGAGCCAAGCGTCAGGTTCAGTTCCTTGTAGGCATGGATGTACTCCTCCGCCTGCAGGATCAAAAAGCCGAGGCCGAGCACGACGGTCAGGCCCAGCCAGATCAGCAGCTGGCGACGGTTGCCCGCCTTCAGCGCGTGGTGGGCGATGGTCAGGGTCACGCCGGAGGTCAGCAGGATCAGCGTATTGATCAGCGGCAGGCCCCAGGCCGGGATGGTCTGGAACGCGCCACCGATCGCGGCCGGGCCGTTGGTCGGCCATCCGGCGGAATAGCCCTGCCAGAGCAGCTCGTTGGTCATCACGCCGCGGCCTTCGCCACTGAGCCAGGACAGGCCCAGGTTGCGGGTGTAGAACAGCGCCCCGAAGAAGGCGCCGAAGAACATCACCTCGGAGAAGATGAACCAGATCATCCCCATCCGGAACGAACCATCGACCTGGTGGTTGTAGTTGCCGGCCTGCGATTCGCGCACCACGTCGCTGAACCACCAGAACAGGGTCAGCACCAGCATCGCGATGCCGATGTAGAAGGTCCAGCGCCCCCAGCTGGCATCGTTGAGCCAGCTGGCCACGCCCACCATGGTCACCATCATCGCGATGGAACCCACGAACGGCCATTTGCTCTGGGCCGGGACGAAGTACACGTTGGCGTCGGTCGGTGTCTGGGCCATGTCGGTATCCGGGTCAGGGTGCGGCGTGCGCGCCTTCCGAGGTGGCGGCCGGGGCCAGCCGATCGGACAGCGCGTCGTTGCGGTAGAAGGTGTAGGACAGGGTGATCGTCTTGATTTCCGGCGGCAGGTCCGGATCGACGATGAAGCGCACCGGCATGTCGCGCTTCTCGCCGGCCTGCAGCGTCTGCGCGGTGAAACAGAAACATTCGGTCTTGCTGAAGAAGCCCGACGCGCGCGCCGGCGCCACCGAAGGCACCGCGCTGCCGACCACCGCCTGCTGGCTGTCGTTGCGGGCAAAGTACAGCGCCTCGTTGAGCTCGCCGGGCACCACGTCCATGGTCAGCTGTTCGGGATGGAACGACCACGGCAGGCGCGAATTGACCCCGCCATCGAACTCCACGCGCACAGTGCGCTTGCCGGACGCCGCTCCCGCGCTGGCTTCTCCGCCGGGGCCGCGCTCCAGGCGCACGCCAAACACCTTCTCGCAGGCGATGCGGTACAGCGGCACCAGCGAGAATGTCAGCAGGAACACCGCCACCGCCACGCCGATCAGGCGCGGCAGCCCGGCGCTGCGGGACGGTGTGCGGGCCGGTGCCTCGCTCATCGGCCGATCACCCCGCTGAGGATGAAGCCGACGTAGACCAGCACGGCGATGGCGCCGACCCACATCGCCGTGCGCTTCGCACGCTGGCGCTGCTGCTCGATGCTTCCGCCTGGGTAGAGCCGACCGCTGGTCGGCTGCTTTTCGTCAGTCGAGCCTGGCTCGACGCTACTGATCGGGAGCGGGCTCTCGTTATGCATGCCCCACCTCAGTGCGTGATGTCGTCATGCGCCAGGTCCCCCGGGCGGATGGTCGGCGGCGTGGTGAAGGTATGCGCCGGTGCCGGCGACGGCAGCGTCCACTCCAGGCCGCGCGCACCTTCCCAGCTGCGCGCTTCGGCCTTCTCGCCGCTGCGCAGCGAGGACAGCAGGATCGCGGCCATCATGAACGGGGTGACGAACATGCCAAACGCGCCGATCGAGCTGATCAGGTTCCAGTCGGCGAAGGCCACGCTGTAATCGGGGATGCGACGCGGCATGCCGGCCAGGCCGAGGAAGTGCTGCGGGAAGAACAGCAGGTTGACGAACACGATCGACCACCAGAAGTGCACCTTGGCCCACTTCTCGCTGTACATGCGCCCGGTCCACTTCGGCCACCAGTAGTACACCGCGGCGATCAGCGCGAACACCGCGCCGGTCACCAGCACGTAGTGGAAGTGCGCGACCACGAAGTAGGTGTCGTGGTACTGGAAGTCGGCGGCCACGATGGCCAGCATCAGTCCGGAGAAACCACCGATGGTGAACAGGATGACGAAGGCCACCGACCACAGCATCGGCGCCTCGAACGTCAGCGAGCCACGCCACATCGTGCTGACCCAGTTGAACACCTTCACGCCGGTCGGGATCGAGATCAGCATGGTGGCGAACATGAAGTAGATCTCGCCGCCCAGCGGCATGCCCACGGTAAACATGTGGTGGGCCCAGACAATGAACGACAGGAACGCGATGGCGGCGGTGGCGTACACCATCGCCTGGTAACCAAACAGCGGCTTGCGGCTGAAGGTCGGGATGATTTCGCTGACCACGCCGAAGGCCGGCAGGATCATGATGTAGACCTCGGGGTGACCGAAGAACCAGAAGATGTGCTGGTACATCACCGGGTCACCGCCACCGGCGGCGTTGAAGAAGCTTGTACCGAAGAACTTGTCGGTCAGCAGCATGGTCACCGCACCGGCCAGCACCGGCATCACCGCAATCAGCAGGAAGGCGGTGATCAGCCAGGCCCAGCAGAAGATCGGCATCTTCAGCAGATCAATGCCGGGCGCACGCATGTTGAGCACGGTGGCGATGATGTTGATCGCGCCCATGATCGAACTGATGCCGGCCACGTGGATGGCGAACACGCTGAAGGCCACGTTGTAGCCACCCTGCAGCGACAGCGGCGGATACAACGTCCAGCCACCGGCCGGCGCCCCCCCGGGCAGGAACAGGGTCAGCAGCAGCAGGCTGAAGGCCACCGGCAGCAGCCAGAACGACCAGTTGTTCATGCGCGGCAGCGCCATGTCCGGCGCGCCGATCTGCAGTGGGATCATCCAGTTGGCGAGGCCCACGAAGGCCGGCATCACGCCGCCGAAGATCATCACCAGCGCATGCACGGTGGTCATCTGGTTGAAGAACTCGGGCTTGACGAACTGCAGGCCGGGCTGCGCCAGCTCGGCGCGGATCACCACGCTCATCGCCGCACCGATGATGAACATGATGAAGCTGAAACCCAGGTACAGCGTGCCGATGTCCTTGTGGTTGGTCGAGAAGAACCAACGCTCGAAGAAACTCTGCTGGTGATGGTGATCGTCGTGCCCAACTGCCGAGTGCGCCATTGCAAAACACCTCTCAGAATCGGTTGTCACCACGGCCGCAGGCGGCCGCGGGCTTTACATCACACTCCGCTCGCTGCGGTGGCAGGCGCGCTGCCCGCTTCTGCAGCAGCAGGCGCAGCCGGTGCCTCACCCGTTGGGGCAGCCGGTTCGGCAGGTGCCGCAGGCGGCGTCGGCTCAGCTGGCGGCGCGGGCTTGCGCTGCGCCAGCCACTGCTTGAATTCCTCCTTGGACACCGCCTCGACCACGATCGGCATGAAGCCGTGGTCCTTGCCGCACAGCTCGGCGCACTGCCCGCGGTACACGCCGGGCTGCTCGATGCTGGTCCAGGCCTCGTTGATGAAGCCGGGGATGGCGTCCTGCTTCCAGCCCAGCGCCGGTACCCACCAGGCGTGGATCACGTCGTCGGAAGTGATGACGAAACGCACCTTGGTATCGACCGGCAGCACCAGGCGGTTGTCGACGTCCAGCAGGTAGTGTGGGTGGCTTTCGCGGGTCGGCACGATGCCACTCTGGCGCACCCGGTCGGACTCGCGGTCCAGGCGGCTGGTGAAGGTGACGTTTTCGCCGAGGTATTCGTACTTCCACATCCACTGGTAGCCGGTGACCTTCACCGTCATCTCGGCATCGCGGGTGTCGTACATCTTGATCAGGTTGGCCGTGGCCGGCCACGCCATCACGATCAGGATGATCACCGGGATCACCGTCCAGATCACCTCGGCCTTGGTGTTGTGGCTGAAGGTGGCGGCAACCGCACCCTTGGATTTGCGGAACTTGAAGATGGCGTAGGCCATCGCGCCGAACACGATGACGCCGATCACCGTGCAGATGATCAACGAGAGATTGTTCGATTCCCAGGCCAGGCGCGAGGTCTGGGTCACCCCCTTGCCCATGTTCAGCTGCCACGGCTTTGGATCGGCCGCCTGGGCCCAGGCCAGCGCCGGAACCAGTCCCCCGGCCACCATGGCGGCGACCGCTGCAACGCACTTCGTGCCCCACCTGCTGCTTTGCTTCATTGCCTAGACCCTTAGCGTCGTCGGTTGCCGCCATCGCTGGCGGCGAGCAAGCTTTCAAGTGTCTCTGCAAGCGTCTGGCGTTCGGCCGGCGCGAGGAAACTCCCCACCTCCACCTGCCGGCCGCTGGATGCCAGCCGGACCCTCTCATCGTCGGTGAGCAGGCGCACCCAGTGAGGGTGGGCCCGGAACACCGGCGATCCACCGGGTACGGGAATGACCTCCACGTACGCCGGCACTACCCGGATCTCCTCCTGCCGTTCACCACTGCGCCACAAGGCACGCAGCGCCGCCGCCAGCACCAGGCTGTACAGCAGCGCGAACAGGGGGGCGAATGCATTGCCGGCCAACCACCCGAGGGCGGACACCAGCCACATCGCACCCGACAACACGGTGAACAACAGGACGAACTGCCGGGCATCGAGCGCCCGTGGGGGACGCAGCCGCAGCTGCGTACCTGACCCATCCGGAGCTGGAAGCACCTCGATCATGTCGCAACCGCGTTCCTGCCGCGGGAAACGTCTCGATGGTAGCCCCGCCCTCTCGCCGGTAGCAAGGGTGCATTCACACATTTTCCGATGCTGCAACACAGCATGAGGTCGGCGGCACGAATGACGAATTCAGCACAATTAATGGCAGCCTGCCTGAACACGCTGAATCCACCGCCGCTAGGGGCTATCAGCACTTCACGAAGGTGGCTGCGGGGCACTTCCGTAACCCGCAAAAATGATTAAAATCGCCAAGTTTTCCACTGGCCGGACCGGCATGAACGCACCTTCTTCCTCCCCTGCCGCCCATGACGCCCCGCGTCCCGGCGCGCTGCTGTCGCCGGAACTGCCGGCGCCCCCCAACCCGTTCCGCCAGGCCATCACCGATGCGTGGTTGAAGGACGAGGCCAGCCACGTCCGCGAGCTGCTGGCGCAGGCCCGCCTGCCCGCCGAGGAACAGGCCAAGGTGCAGGCGCTGGCCGCCGACCTCGTGGGCCGCGTGCGCGTGCGCGCCAAGGACCAGGGCGTGATTGAAGCCTTCATGCGCCAGTACGACCTGGGCAGCGAGGAAGGCGTGCTGCTGATGTGCGTGGCCGAAGCGCTGCTGCGCATTCCGGACCAGGACACTGCCGACAAGCTGATCCGCGACAAACTGGCCGACGCCGACTGGGAAAAGCACCTGGGCGGCAGCGACTCGGTGCTGGTCAACGCCTCCACCTGGGGCCTGATGCTGACCGGCAAGCTGGTGCAGATGAACGACGCCACCCGCGCCGATGCGCCCAGCGCGTTCAAGCGCCTGGTCGGTCGCGTCGGTGAGCCGGTGGTGCGCCTGGCCGTGCGCCAGGCGATGAAGATCATGGGCCACCAGTTCGTGATGGGCCGCACCATCAGCGAGGCGCTGTCGCGCTCGCACAAGGGCGACAACGCCAGCTACCGCTACTCCTTCGACATGCTGGGCGAAGGCGCGCTGACCATGAAGGACGCGCTGCGCTACCTGGAAGACTACCGTCGTGCGATCCACGCCATCGGCGGCGATCACAAGGCACGCGGCGGCCGTCCGGACGGCGACGTCAACAACGCACCGGGCATCTCGATCAAGCTGTCGGCGCTGTACCCGCGCTACGAGCACGCCAAGCGCGAGCGCGTGCTGAAGGACCTGGTGCCGGGCGTGCTGGAACTGGCACAGCTGGCCAAGAGCTACGGCATCGGCTGCACCGTCGACGCCGAAGAGTCCGACCGCCTGGAACTGTCGCTGGACATCATCGAGCAGGTGTTCTCCGACGCCTCGCTGGCTGGCTGGGATGGCTTTGGTGTGGTCGTGCAGGCCTACCAGAAGCGCACGCCGTACACGATCGACCACCTGGCCGACATGGCGCGCCGCGCCGGTCGCCGCCTGCAGGTTCGCCTGGTCAAGGGCGCCTACTGGGATGCCGAGATCAAGCGCGCACAGATCGAAGGCTATCCGGGCTACCCGGTGTTCACCCGCAAGCAGAACACCGACGTGTCGTATTTGGCATGCGCGAAGCGCCTGTTCACCCATGCCGACGCGATCTACCCGATGTTCGCCACGCACAATGCGCACACCATCGCGGCTGTGCGCAGCATTGCCAACGGTGGCGTGTACGAGCACCAGAAGCTGCACGGCATGGGCGATGACCTGTACGCCGAAGTGGTGCCGGCCGATCGCCTGGGCCTGCCCTGCCGCGTGTACGCCCCGGTCGGTTCGCATGAAGACCTGCTGCCCTACCTGGTGCGCCGCCTGCTGGAAAACGGCGCCAACTCCAGCTTCGTCAACCGCATCACCGACGAGCGCGTGCCGATCGCCGACCTGATCCGCGATCCGGTCGAGATGGTCGCCTCGTTCGCTTCGATCCCGCATCCCAAGATCCCGCTGCCGGTTGACCTGCTGCGCAGCCAGAACCACGACAGGAAGAACTCCATGGGCGCCAACCTCGCCAACGACAACGAACTGCGCGCCCTGGCCGAGCAGATCAACGCCGCCGTAAAGCCCTGGCAGGCCGCCCCGCTGGTGCCGGGCGCCAACCCGGCCGGCGCCGCGCTGCCGGTGACCAACCCGGCCGACACCCGCGAAGTGGTCGGCCAGTGGCTGGCCGCCGATGCCGCCACCGTGCAGAAGGCCCTGGCCAATGCCGTGGCCGCGCAGCCGGCCTGGAACCGCACCCCGGCCGCCAGCCGCGCCGCCATCCTCGAACACGCCGCCGACCAGCTGGAAGCGCGCATGCCCGAGTTCATGGCACTGTGCGTGAAGGAAGCGGGCAAGAGCCTGCCCGACAGCATCGCCGAAGTGCGCGAAGCCGTGGACTTCCTGCGCTACTACGCCAAGCAGGCACGCGAGCAGTTCAGTCACGCCGAGAAGCTGCCCAGCCCGACCGGTGAGTCCAACGAACTGCAGCTGCATGGCCGCGGCGTGTTCGTCTGCATCAGCCCGTGGAATTTCCCGCTGGCGATCTTCTTGGGCCAGGTCGCTGCCGCCCTGGCCGCCGGCAACAGCGTCATCGCCAAGCCGGCCGAGCAGACCAACCTGATCGGCTACTACGCGGTCAAGCTGCTGCACGACGCCGGCATGCCGGCCGAGGTGGTGCAGTTCCTGCCGGGTGATGGCGCCACCGTCGGTGCCGCGCTGACCGCCGACCCACGCGTGGCCGGCGTGGCCTTCACCGGCTCCACCGACACCGCCCGTGCGATCAACCGCGCGATGGCTGCGCGAGATGCCGCCATCGGCGTGCTGATTGCCGAGACGGGTGGCCAGAACGCCTTCATCGCCGACTCCTCGGCGCTGCCGGAACAACTGGTCAAGGACGCGATCGGTTCGGCCTTCACCTCCGCCGGCCAGCGTTGCTCGGCCGCGCGCGTGCTGTTCGTGCAGGACGACATCGCCGACAAGGTGATGACCATGCTGGCCGGCGCGATGAAGGAACTGAAGGTCGGCAACCCGGGCCTGCTGTCCACCGACGTCGGCCCGGTGATTGATGCCGACGCGCTGAAGATCCTGCAGGACCACGCCGAGCGCATGGACCGCGAAGCGCGCCTGATCGCCGCCGCCGAGCTGTCGGCCGAAGCGGCCAACGGCACCTTCTTCGCCCCGCGCGCGTACGAATTGAAGGATCTGGGCCAGCTGCACAAGGAAATCTTCGGGCCGATCCTGCACGTGATCCGCTGGAAGGGCGACCAGCTCGACGCGGTGATCGACCAGATCAACGCCACCGGCTACGGCCTGACCCTGGGCGTGCATTCGCGCATCGACGAGACCGTCGACCGCATCAGCAACGGCGTCCATGTCGGCAACGTCTACGTCAACCGCAACCAGATCGGTGCGGTGGTCGGCGTGCAGCCGTTCGGCGGCCAGGGCCTGTCCGGCACCGGCCCGAAGGCCGGCGGCCCGCACTACCTGCTGCGCTTTGCCACCGAGAAGACGGTGACGGTGAACACCACCGCCGCTGGCGGCAACGCCTCGCTGCTGACCCTGGGCGACTGATCACCCGCGTCAGGCAGTGAACGAAAAACCCCGCGAAAGCGGGGTTTTTTGTGCTTTGCCGGTAGCGCTGGGCCATACCCGGCGACGATCATGCCGCCACACTGAACCGGCTGTCCGTAAGCTTGGCCAGCTCGTGCCGCACCCTCGCGATGCGCGCTTCCAGGTCGCCCTCCAGCAGCACGTACTCGACTCCCCGCGCCTGCAACTCGTGCACGTACCACGCATGCTGCTGCGCCCGGAATGCCTCCCCCAGCCGCGTGCCGTCCTGGTCGAACGGGATATCCGGCGCACACAGGAACAACAAGTCGTACGGCCGCAGTGCAGCCTGCCGCAGTGCCTCCGGTGCCGTACCAAACATCCAGCCGCTGTAGCCCAGCGTCACCAGCGGCGTGGTATCGCAGAACAACCAGCGATGCGCCGTCAGCGCCGCCGCATCCTCACGCCGGGGCTGCTCTTCGGCGATACGCAGCAGGTCCGGTTCGCGCAGGTCACCGCCCTGCATTTCCCACAGCGTGCGCCCGAATTCCGCGACCCACGTCGTGCCCATCCGCTCGGCCAGCACCCGCGCCAGCGTGGTCTTGCCGGTGGATTCGCCACCGATGAAGGCCACGCGCTGCACGTAGTCCGCGTACACCTGCGGCGACAGGCCGTGGCGAAGCGCATGCGGATCGGCGCGAAGCCGGGTGCCGCTGGGCTGGCCGACATCGCGGCTGCGCTCCAGCCGCTGGTGCTGCACCGGTGCATGGAAGTGCGCGGCCATCGCTGCGGCAAAACCATCGCCGTAGTCCTCGCCGGTGTACACCGTCTGCACTGGCCCTCCGAACAGGTTCAGGCACAGCCACGCGGTGAAGTCCCGCTGCACCTGTTCGTCATCACTGTCCTGCGGCAGGGCTCGCACTGGCAAGCCATGCTGCATGCACAATGCCGCCAGTCGCGCGTCGTCAAGCACCGCCACCGTCGCCTGCGGGAAACGCGCACGCAGCCAGCGCTCACGGCGCTCGGCGCTGTAGCCGGCAAAGCCCGGCTGCGACCAGCCGATCACCAGCAGATGCACGCAGCGCGCGGCAGCGAAGTCGATCAGTCGTTCATGGCCGAGGTGCAGCGGGCAGAACTTGCCCACCACCAGCCCCCGCGCAGCGCGCTCAGGCAGCGGCATCGGCCGCCCTTGCCTCGTCGCGCATCAGATGCCGCCAATGGCGCAGTGCCACCAGCGCGTTGATCCAGAAGCCCACATACAGGATCGAGGTCAGATGCAGGCCACGGCTGTAGTACAGCGGCACTGCAACGGTGTTCACCAGCAGCCAAACCCACCACGATTCCAGCTTGCGCCGCATCATCAGGATCTGCGCGATCACGCTCAGCACCAGCACCGCCGAATCGATATACGGCGCATAGGCATTGGTCAGGCGGGTCAGCATCCAGCCGTAGCCGAACGTGGCCACCACCGCCAGTGGCGCCAGCCAGGCCCATGCCCGCGGGCGCAGCGAAGTGATCGGCAGCGGCGCGCCATGGTCGCCGCGCAGCCACTGCCACCAGCCCAGCACACTGATGGCGATGAAAAAGAACTGCAGCACCATGTCCGCGTACAGGTGCGATCGTTCGAACACGGCAGCAAACAAGGCGCAGCCGACGATGCCCAGCCACCAGGTGTGCACGTTGTTGCGGCCGGCCAGCAGGATCGAGCCGGCGACGGCGATGTTGGCAGCCAGCTCCAGCTGGAAGTTCGAGTCGGACAGGTTCATGACGCTATTGTCGTGGATCCGTGCGCTGCGTGGACAACCCGGCAGATCCACGCCGTGGGTGGATGCCCCAGACCGTCCCCACAAAAAGAAGGCCCCGCTCGCGCGGGGCCTCCTGCGTACTGTTTCAGGCAATCGCCTGAATCAGAACTTGTACTGCATCGAAGCCGCCAGCACGTCGCCGGTCACCTTGTACTTGCCGGTCACGGTGTTGCCGGTGGCCGAGGTCGAGGTGATGTTCGGATCCTTGGTGAACAGGTGGGTGTAGCCCACGCTGTATTCCATCTTGTCCGAAGCCGCGTAGGTCAGGCCCAGAGACAGCCACTTGCGGGTGGTGTCCGGCACGCGCACGTCGCGGTGGACGTCGGTGGTCGGGGTCTGGTCGTAAGCGAGACCGCCACGCAGGGTCAGCTTCTCGTTCATGCGGTACTCGGTACCGATCGACGCGAAGGTGGTGTCGCGGTAGTGGAACGGCAGCACGCTGTCCGGCTGGTTGGAGTCATAGTCGACAGTGACCTGGTCGAACTTGCTCCACGCGGTGCGCGAGACGTCGGCCATGATCTTCCACTGATCGTTCACGCGGTGGGTGACGCTGACGGTGGCGCTGGCCGGCAGGGTGATGGTGGCACGGCCGTTGCTGTCAACGAAGGTACCCGGGGCAGCACTGGCCAGGAACGCGGCCGCAGCCGGGGTCATGGTGAAGTCGGCCTTGCCGTCGGTGATCTTGTGTTCCACTTCCGAGCGGTAGCTGAAGGCGATGTTGGTGCCTTCCACCGGGCTGACGGTCATGCCCAGGGTGTAACCCACGGACATTTCGTCGCCCTTGATGCGCAGGTAGCCATCGGCGGTACCCGGCGAGAAGCCCAGCTGGGCAGCCTGGATACCGGCCTGGCGGGCAGCGGCAGCGGCCTGGGCCTGGGTGCCGCCACGGGCCAGCACGGTGGCAGCAGCACGCTGCTGGGCGCTGGCGTTGATGGCGGTGCCGGCATCGACGGCGCTGGTCAGGTCAACGTCCAGGCGCTCGACGAACACCGACGCACCGAAGGACAGGTACGGGTTCACGTCGTAGGAGAACGCGGCGCCCAGGTCGACGGCCTGCAGTTCGGTCTTTACGCCGTTGTAGCGGCCGACCCAGTCACGGTCGTATTCGGTCTTGAAGCCGAACGGCACCGACAGCGACACACCGAAGTGCATGTTGTCGTTCTCGCCGAACGGCACGTGGAAATAGGCCGCCGGGACCGGGGCGATCATGCCGGCGTCGCCGCCATTGCCGCCGGAAATCGGAGCGCCATTGGCGTACTTGCCCTGGCCACGGAACTTGGCGCCGAAGCTGATGGCGCTGACGTCGCCCTGCAGCATGGTGCCGTCGAGCAGGCGCATGGAGGCCGGGTTGGTGGCGATGACCGAGGCGTCGCCTTCGGCCGAAGTGGAGCCGGCGAACGCGCGGCCGAGGCCCTTGGCGCTGTTTTCCTTCAGCTGGAAGGCGGCGGCGTTGGCATCGGCGGCAGCCAGCGCACCGGCAACGCCGACGGCCAGCAGGGTCAGACGGGCAATGGTGGAAGCGGTTTGCATCGTAGTTCTCTCTCCGGTAAGCGGTGATGTTGCTCTGAGTGCGCCTGCGCCCGGCCGGCCCTGGGGCCCTTCGGAGCGCGCCGGATTCCCCTCCCGACATACGACGCCGTATGCGAGTATTACCCAGAGCTGTTAATGAAACAATAACAGCAGCTGCGCTTTTTTCGTCTCAAAAGCTGAACAGGACAATCCCCGCCGCAGGCGTCGCCACGCTAGGCTTATACCCATGTTCGTCTCCCTCCCGTCGCGCAAGAAGGCGGCCCTGCGCTGGGCCACGCCCGTGCTGTTCGCGTCATTGTGGCTGGCGTTCCTGTGGTCGATCTCGCGCCCGGACGATGCCCGCGGCAGCCTCTGGCTGGACTGGGGCGCCCTGTCCACCGGCCTGACCCACCCGCTGGACTGGTGGGCGACCCTGCAGGACGGCAGCGTGCTGCGGCTGTTCACCGCCCTGTTCCTGCATGCCGACTGGTCGCATCTGCTGGGCAACCTGGTGTTCCTGCTGATCTTCGGCCTGCCCGCAGAGCGGGTGCTGGGGCCATGGCGGTTGCTGCTGCTGTTCCTGGTGGGCGGCGCGGTGTCCAACCTGGTGGCGATCTACACCATGGGCAGCCCGGATCAGATCATCATCGGTGCCAGTGGCGCGGTGTCGGCGCTGATCGGCGCCTATCTGGCCCTGTTCCCGGGTGCCCGGCTGGGCGTGGTGATCCCGCTTGGCCTGTTCCTGGAGTTCGTACGCGCCCCGGCCTATCTGCTCATCGGCGTCTGGGCCGCGCTGCAGGTGGTATTCGCCCATATCGGCCCCAGCTTCGGCATGGTGGCCTGGTGGGCCCACATCGGCGGCTTCCTGTTCGGCCTGCTGTATGGCGTGTACGTGCGCGCGGCGATCGCGCGCCGGCTGCGCAAGCGGCACGGGTTCTAGCGTCCGCTTGCCGGGTTCTGCGGAATGCCCGAGCCATGCTCGGGCAGCGTTCGGAAATCAGTCGGGCATGGCGCGACGCTACGCCATCAAGGCTTGGCCGGGATCTCTGCAGGCTTTGCTTCCGGTCTTGCTTCCGGCTTTGCTTCCGGCTTCGCTGCAGCCTTCGTGGCCTTGGCCGCATCTGCCTTCGCCGCTTCGGCCTTCAACCGTGCAGCCACCGAACCCGGATTCTTCAGCTCGGCCAATGCGTCGTTGATCGGGCCATCACCCGGCAGCACCGCACCGGCATGGTAGCCCTCGGTGCCTTCGTCGTCGCCGCGCAGATGTCCCGGCAGGGTCGCTTCGCTGTAATCGCTCAGGCTGGCCGGCAGCGCATCCTCCGCCGGCGTGGCGGCGGGCTTCAGTTCAACGTCCGGCACGATGCCGGTGGCCTGGATCGACTTGCCACTGGGCGTGTAATAACGCGCCGTGGTCAGCTTCACCGAATCCCCGTTGTCCAGCGGCAGCACCGTCTGTACCGAGCCCTTGCCGAAGGTGCGGCTGCCGACCACGCGGGCACGCTTGTTGTCGCGCAGCGCGCCGGCCAGCACTTCCGATGCGCTGGCCGAGCCGGCGTCGGCCAGCACGACCACCGGTGCGCCCTTCAGCAGGTCGCCCGGGGTCGCGTCGAAGCGTGCATCACTGATGCTGATGCGGCCACGGGTACTGACGATGTTGCCCTTGTCGAGCAGATCATCGGCCACCTGCACCGCAGCGGTCAGCAGGCCACCCGGGTTGCTGCGCAGGTCCAGCACCAGGCCCTTGAGCTGACCACCGGACTGCTTCTGCAGCTGCTGCACGTGCTTCTGGAAATCCGAACCGGTATCGGCCTGGAAGGTACTCAGGCGGATGTAGCCATAGCCCGGTTCCAGCAGGCGGCTGCGCACGCTGGTCACACGGATGGTCTGGCGGGTCAGGCTCACGTCGAACGGCTTCGGCTTGCCTTCGCGCACGATGGTCAGCACCACCTTGCTGCCTGCGGGGCCGCGCAGCGGTTCACTGGCATCGATGGCGCTGATCGGCTTGCCGTCGATGGCGATGATCAGGTCACCGGCGAGGATACCGGCCTTGGCCGCCGGCGTGTCGTCGATCGGCGAGATCACCTTCATGCTGGCATTGTCCGGCTGCTGCTGCAGCTCCACGCCGATGCCCTCGTAGGCGCCATTGGCCTGCTCGTCGAAGGCCTGCGCGTCTTCCTTGTTGAAGTAGGTGCTGTGCGGATCGAGGTCGAGCAGCAGGCCACGCACGGCCGACTGCATCAACTTCTTGTCATCGACCGGATCGACATAGGCGGCACGCACCGCGTTGTACACGGCCACGAAACGGCGGATGTCCTCCAGCGGCACCTTCGAGGTCACCGCCTCCTCGCTGTTCGCTGCCTGCCCGCTGGTTTCCTGGCTCGGGGCGGGCGCGGTCTGCTGCGCCCAGGACAGCGCTGGCAACAGGGCCAGCAAGAGGGTGGCGGTACGGGCTGCGCGCATGGATCACTCCTGTCGACGGTGGCATGGTGCCCAAGGCACATGCACCGATTATGCGCGAAGCACAGCTAAATTCCCGTTGAATCCGGCCCGCACGCGGCGAACCGGATTCAGCGCCGCTGCAGCCAGCTGTCCGGATTCACCGGCTGCCCGCCACGGCGCAGCTCGAAGTACAGCGCGGTAACGCCCTGGCCGCCGGAATTGCCGACCTTGGCCACCGCATCGCCACGGCTGACCCGCGCGCCGGCATCCTTCAGCAGGGTGTCGTTGTGGGCGTACAGGCTCATGTAGCCGTTGCCGTGGTCGACGATCAGGATCATGCCGTAGCCGGTCATCCAATCGGAGAACACCACGGTACCGTCGGCCACCGCGGTGACGGTGCTGCCGGCCGGCGCACCGATCAGCACGCCGCTGCTGGTACGGCCATCGGGCAGCTTGCCGCCATAGCGGGCCAGCAGGTTGCCGGACAACGGCCAGCCCAGGCCGCCGACCTTCGGCGCCGGTGCCGATGCCACCGCAGGCGGGACCTTGGTTGGCGGCGGTGGCCGTCCCTGCGCCGCGGCCTGGCGTGCAGCCCGCTCGGCAGCGGCCTTTTCGGCGGCGGCTCGACGTGCAGCCGCGCGACGCTCGGCTTCGGCGCGGGCGGCAGCAGCACGCAGGTTGGCCAGCAGCGTTTCCAGCGCCTTGGCGTCCTGGCCCAGTGCCTGTTCCTTCTCGCGCTGGTCCTTGAAGCGCTCGTCCAGCGAGGCCACGGTCTTCGCGCGATCGCGACGGTCGGCTTCCAGCGCCGCAGCCTGCTGCTTTTGGTCCTGCTGTGTACCCTGCAGCTTCTGCTTGCGCTCGGCGATCTGCGCCTGCAGCCCTTCCAGTTCCTTCAGGTCGGCCGTCAGCGTCGTGATGCGCCGCGCACGTTCGCGCTGCAGGTAGCGATGGTAGGCCAGGGCGCGGTTGGCGTCGGCCACCGTGTCCTGCGACAGCAGCAGCTTCAACGGTGCATGGGTGCCCAGCTGGTAGGCCGCGCGCAGCAGCCCGGCCAGTTCTCGGTGCTGTTGGGCGAGGTTGCCCTGAAGGCTGCTGCGGCGCTGCTCGGCTTCGGCCAGGGCCCGGGCCTGCTCGCGCAGCGCGGCTTCGGTCTGCGCGAGCGCCCGACCGGTGCGGGCCACCTTCTCGTCGGCCTCGCGCAGCTGCAGCGAGGCCTGGCCACGCTGCCCCTCGATCTGCCGTCGCTCCTGCGCCACGCCCTTCAGCTCGGTACGCAGCTTCTGCAGCTTGCGCTCGGTCTCGCGGGTCGTCTGCGCGGCACCCGGCAGCGGCAGGGCCAGCGCCACGACCAGCCCCAGCAGCAGGCAGCGCCCGCCGCGCGCAGCGGCGATGTGATGTCGGCGTGATGGGAAGGCGTTGTCGCGCAAGGGCTTTCCAGTGACTTCAGGCAGTTGCGGGGGATACCGGGGAATGGTGACATCTCCGCACGCGGCCTGCCAGCCGCACATCCATCGAGGTCCCCATGAAAGCTCTTTCCATTCCGCTGCTGTTGGGCGTATTGCTGGCCACCGGGCCGGTCTGTGCACAGGAGAACATCAGCAAGGTCAACGGCAGCATCAGCGCCGAACCGGGCCAGCGCTACGGCAAGCTCGACACCGTCAACGGCGGCATCCGCGTCGGCGAAGGCGTCGAGACCGGCAGCATCGACACCGTCAACGGCGGGGTCAAGGTCGCCGACCGCGCGCGCACCGGCAAAATCGAAACAGTCAACGGCGGTGTGCGCCTGGGCCGCGAAGTGATCGCCAGCGGTGGCGTCAGCACCGTCAATGGCAGCATCTTCACCGATCGCGGCAGCCAGATCGAAGGCGGCGTCGAAACCGTGAACGGCGGCATCGGTCTGGTGGAAAGCCGCGTCGGCAAGGATGTGGAGACCGTCAACGGTGACATCACCGTCGGTATCGGTTCGCAGGTCAAGGGCGGCGTGCATGTGCGCAAGCCGAACTTCAGCGTCTCGCTGACCGCCAGCCGCAAGCCACGCGTGATCATCGGTCCGAATGCCGTGGTCGACGGCCCGCTGCAGTTCGAGCGCGAGGTGGTGCTGTACGTGCATCGCACGGCCCGCATCGGTCCGGTCACCGGTGCCGAGCCAATCCCGTTCGATAGCGAAACGGCACCGGCCGACTGAACCCGCCGGACCCAGCGGTTGGGTGATACTCGCTTTTACCGGTCGCGCATGATGTGCGACCGCCCTTTGTTCTCCAGGAATCGACGATGCCCCGCAAACTCCTCCTGTGCCTGGCCGCTGCGGCCGCGCTCAGTGCCTGCAAAGGCGAAGATACTCCGGCAGCTACGCCGGCCACCGATACCGCTGCCGCGAAGCCGGCCACCCATCAGTTCTCGCCGGAGATCAACGCCGGCGACTTCGCGGAGATGGTCAAGACCCTGGCTTCGGATGAGTTCGAAGGCCGCGCCCCGGGCAGCAAGGGCGAGGAACTGACGGTCAACTACATCCGCGACCAGATGCAGCGTATCGGCCTGCAGCCCGGCAACGGCGACAGCTGGTTCCAGGATGTGCCGATGACCGAGACCACGGCCGACGAATCGACCGTGCTGAAGATCACCCAGGGCGGCAAGACCACCGAACTGAAGTTCGGCACCGACATGGTGGTCGGCACCCGTACCGGCCAGGCCGAGGTCAAGGTCGATGCCAGCGACCTGGTATTCGTCGGCTACGGCGTCGATGCGCCGGAGCAGAAGTGGAACGACTACGCCGGCCAGGACTGGAAGGGCAAGACGGTCGTGATGTTCGTCAACGACCCGGGCTTCCATGTCGACGACGGGAAACTATTCGACGGCAAGCGCATGACCTATTACGGCCGCTGGACCTACAAGTTCGAAGAAGCTGCCCGCAAGGGCGCTGCCGCCGCGCTGATCGTGCACGATACCGCCGGCGCGTCCTACGGTTGGGACGTAGTGAAGAATTCCTGGGCCGGCCCGCAGTACGACCTGCCCGCCAAGGATGACCCAGAGGCGCGAATCCCGGTGCAGGGCTGGTTGAGCGCCGACGCGGCCAAGGCGCTGTTCGCCGGTGCCGGCCTGGACCTCGCCCAGGCCTACAAGGACGCCAGCAAGCGCGGTTTCAAACCGGTGCCGCTGAAGGCCACCGCTGCGGTCGACCTGAAGAGCCAGATCGCGCAGAAGCAGTCGCGCAACGTGGTCGGCGTACTGCCGGGCAGCAAGCGCGCTGACGAGGCCGTGCTGTACATGGCGCACTGGGACCACCTGGGCAAGCATGAGGGTGAGACCGGCGACAACATCTACAACGGTGCGGTCGACAACGCGACCGGCGTAGCCGGCATCCTCGAAGTGGCCGAAGCCATGGCCCACCAGGAGCCGAAGCCGGAGCGTTCGGTGGTGTTCCTGGCCGTGACCCTGGAAGAATCCGGCCTGCTGGGCTCGAAGTACTACGTTGCCCATCCGACTTTCCCGCTGGACAAGATCGCCGGTGTGATCAACATCGATGCGATGTCGGTGGCCGGCCGTGCCAAGGACGTGACCGTCACCGGCTTCGGCAGCTCGGAGCTGGAGGACATCCTCAAGCCGCTGGCTGCCGCCCAGGACCGTACCCTGCACGGTGAGACTTCGGTGCAGAGCGGCTTCTACTTCCGCTCCGATCACTTCAACTTCGCCAAGGCCGGTGTGCCCGCCCTGTACGCCGATGGCGGCGAAGACCTGCGCGAGGGTGGCGTGGAAGCAGGCCGCAAAGCCGCGGCGGATTACGGCGCCAACCGTTATCACGGCCCGAAGGACGAGTTCGACGCGGCCAGCTGGAAGCTGGACGGCACCGTCGAAGACCTGCAGCTGATGTACGGCGTCGGCAAGGAACTGGCCGGTGGTGATCGTTGGCCGAACTGGTACGAAGGCAACCCGTTCAAGGCTGCCCGCGACGCGATGATGAAGGACAAGGCCCCGGCCAAGTAAATCAGGCCATGTTCGACTGAACATCGTTGAGAGCAGAGCGGCGCCCCACGCGGCGCCGCTTTTTTTGTGCGCTCCGCCATTGGTGGGTGCCAACCTTGGTTGGCACTCTCTGCCATCGGTAGTCGCCAACCTTGGTTGGCGCCGCCGCTCGCGGCGGTTCCATCAACGCGTCTGCCGGCCAGCGGCCGGCACTACCCGCATTTGCTGCGCATAAAGAAAAACCCCGCTGCGTGAGCAGCGGGGTTTTGGGTGTAAACCCTGGCGATGACCTACTCTCGCATGGCTTGAGCCACACTACCATCGGCGCAGCTGCGTTTCACTTCCGAGTTCGGGATGGGATCGGGTGGTTCCACAGCGCTAATTTCACCAGGGAGACGGTTGCAGCAGCGCTTGCAGCGCCAGCTTCGCGATCTTGCCCTTGGGGCGGAAGGAACCCGGAGAATGCAGTGCCTTCACTTAATAAGAAAAACCCCGCTGCGCAAGCAGCGGGGTTTTGGGTATAAACCCTGGCGATGACCTACTCTCGCATGGCTTGAGCCACACTACCATCGGCGCAGCTGCGTTTCACTTCCGAGTTCGGGATGGGATCGGGTGGTTCCACAGCGCTAATTTCACCAGGGAGGCTTT
>NZ_NERD01000002.1:3892500-4313447 GCF_002799155.1 Stenotrophomonas maltophilia | reverse complement strand
AAAACAATTAATAGTTGCTTGATCAAACGTCTGCAAGATGGACAATCATCCTTCCTGCAGGCGCCTTCACAAGATACCTGCGCATACTTTCAAAGATCCAGGGAAGTGGCCTCAGCGCCGTTCCCGTATGCTGCGAAGTTTCCTTCGTAGCGAGCCGCCCATTATAGCCGGCTTTTCCGCTTCGTCAACACCTTTTTTCAAGGCCGTCTCACCGGAGTGGACGTTGTTGCCGATGCTGCTTCGTCGTTGGACCCGAAGGCCTTTCGTCGTTGCGAGCCGCCTATTATGCCGGACTTTTCGAGTCCGTCAACACCTTCGTTCGATCAACTCGTTCGTCGGTGGTGGCGTTGCTGTTCGCCTGTCGTTTCCGGAGAAGCGATGCGCTGCAGCAAGGGAGCGAATTCTAGAGATCCTGCAGATTTCGTCAAGGCTTTTCTTGCAGGGTGATGACAGAAGCACCACGACATCACGCATGACGTGCGCTCGAAGATCACTGCGGCGTTGCCCGCGCGTTGCGCGGTCAACGCCGCACCCCCTATCAATGCAGGGATGCACAATGCAGGGATGCACAGTGGAGACAGAGCAATGAGCATGCAGGTGCGGCGCGCGTGGTGGCGCGATCTTTCGATGCCGGCAATCGTCGCTGGCTTCATTACGGTGCTGGTGGGCTTCGCCAGCTCAGCCGTGATCGTGTTCCAGGCTGCACAGGCCGTCGGTGCCGATCAGGTGCAGATCGCCTCCTGGATGTGGGCGCTGGGGCTGGGCATGGGCGTGACCTGCATTGGCCTGTCGCTGCGTTATCGCGTGCCGGTGGTGACGGCGTGGTCGACCCCGGGTGCGGCCATGCTGGTGGTGGGTGCCGGCGGCGCCTCGCTCTCTGAGGCCACGGGTGCATTCCTGCTGGCCGCATTGCTGGGCATGCTGGCGGGCTTTTCGGGCATCTTCGCCCAACTGATGCAACGGGTGCCGATGGCGCTGGCCGCCGGCATGCTGGCCGGTGTACTGCTGCGCTTCGGGCTGGATGTGTTCGTGGCCATGAACACCCAGCTGGTGCTCGCGCTGGCAATGTTCGCCACCTGGCTGGCCGGACGGCGGCTGTTCCCGCGCTATGCGGTGATCGCCACGCTGCTGGTCGGCATCGCCGTCGCCGCCAGCCGCGGCCTGCTGCATGCCCAGCAGGTACAGCTGCAACTGGCAATGCCACAGTGGGTGGCACCTTCACTGTCGTGGACGGCCGTGGCCGGCATTGCCCTGCCCCTGTTCGTGGTCACCATGGCCTCGCAGAACATTCCCGGTGTGGCGGTGATGCGCGCCTCAGGCTACGACGCGCCGGTGTCGCCGCTGATCGGCTGGATCGGCGTAGTCAACACGCTGCTGGCGCCGTTCGGTGCATACGCGCTGAACCTGGCGGCGATCACCGCTGCCATCTGCATGGGCCGCGATGCGCATGAGGATCCGGCGCGACGTTACACCGCCGCCATGGCCGCGGGCGCTTTCTATATTGTCGTCGGCCTGTTTGGCGCCACGGTGGCGGCGCTGTTCGCGGCCTTCCCCAGGGAACTGGTGGCCTGCGTGGCCGGTATCGCGCTGTTTGGCACCATCGGCAACAGCCTGGCCAGTGCGTTGGCGGTGGAGCGCGACCGCGAGGCGGCGCTGGTCACCTTCCTGGTTACCGCCTCGGGAGTTTCCCTGGCCGGGATCGGCTCGGCGTTCTGGGGCCTGGTGGCCGGTGCGTTGTGCCTGCTGGTGCTGCGGGCACGGGCACCGGCCTGAGCAAACGGATCAGGCTGCCAGGCGAGCGACGGTGTTGATCACCGCGACGGCTGCCATGCCGGTCACCACCGCCCACACGCTGGTGCCGCCACGACGCTGCAGTTCTGTGCGGATGCGGTTGTGCTGCCCGGCGTGGGCAGTCTTCACCTTGGCCAGCAGCCGCGTGCAATAGCGCAGGTACAGGCTGTTGGCTGTCACGGCGATGGCGAACCGTGGCACCGCCAGCAACGCCACGGTGAGCAGCGGGTTGGCGTGGGCCGACAGCAGCGCGATGCCGAACAGGACCAGTTCGAAGAGAATGGCCGCCAGGTACATCTTCCGGTGCAGCAGCCAGTACGTCGGCACCAGGAACGCGGGCCAGTGCCACGGCCGCGGCGGCTTCGGCACCGGGCTGTCCAGATGCCAGCGCTGGCGGTAGAGCGCCGCGTTGGGTCCCACAAGGAGGTTCAGGTAGTCCGCGTCCGCCGGAGCGGCCGTGCCGTCCACCTCTGCGGCGGGCGCGAGATAGGGATTGTCATCCGCCGGGGAAGCCGGCGGGGTATCCAGATGATTCATATCGGCGGTTCCTTGCCCGTGATGAACCTGCGGTAGCGGCAGGTGCGCGCGAATCTGAAGCCGCCCGGCCTCAGCCTGCCATCGCCTGCCCCACCAGCATCACCGCAACGACGGCGATGGCCACCACTGCCGCTGCCAGGGCATTGGTGTCACCCCGTCTGGCCAGCTCGCTGCGCAGGCGCGCCTCATCGTCACCCGCCAATGCGCGCGCGCGGGCGATCTCGCGCTGGCAGTGCGCCAGGTACCAGCGATTGGCATACATCGCAGCAGTGACGTTGATGGCAAGGGTAATGACCGTCGACACGCCTTCCGGCACGCCCAGCAACGCCTCGGCGATGCTGAAGAACACCAGCAGGCCGGCCCAGATCGCCGCCAGCCGGTACATCCTGCGGTACACCATCCAGATCACGCCGATCAGGAACGCCGGCCAGTGCCAGGTGCCGCTGCCCTCGGCAACGCCCTGGTCCAGCCGCCAGCGCTGGCGATAGATGGGGAAGTTGCCGCCGACCACGGCGGCGTACAAGGCAATGTCGCCTTCCAGCTGCGACGCGGTCGCTGCTACGGGCGAAGCGGCGGGTGCACGATAGGGGTCGGACGGATCAGCGCTCGGGGCTTCGCTGGCGGTGACGGCCTGCACCGGTTCAACCGGCAGCGGAGTCGGACCCAGCGGCGTCACCGAGGGGTCCAGCTCGGCCAGCGGCCGCCACGATGCCATTCCTTCGCGCCACATCAGCGTGTGGGCGGTTACCGTGCCGTCCTGCCGCAGGCGGCGCAACCCGGCCAGGTCCACCGGTCCTTCGCTCTGCTTGCTGTTGGCGTACCACCATTGTGCTTCCTGCATGCCATCCATTCCTGTCGATCCCATCGCTACTCTGAACGTCCGGCCACGGCCTCCAGCGGTTCACTGGCCAGCACCTGTACCAGAAGGTGGCGCGCGCCGGGTGCAAGCGTAATCTGCTCTGGCCCTGCATTGGCCACTTCCAGGCACACGTAGTCGTGCCAACCGTCGCCGACATCGGCCATCTTCGCCGCCGCCTCCGCGCCCGGATTCCACGCCACCACGGTCTGGCTGCCTTCGCTGCGGATCTCGATCCGCCGCTGCAGGACGGGATCGCGCAGCACGTAGTAGCCACCGGCACCGGTATAGATGCGGTCGCTGCGCCCCGGATCGCGCGGGTCGCGCAACGACCAGGGCCCCTGCTGCTGGCGCAGCTGCGCGTAGTCCTCGTACTTGTCCAGATAGAGCAGGCCATCGAGGCCATCGACTTCGACACGACGGGCATCGCCGACCCGGAAGTAGCTGTGCAGGGCCTGGGTGAAGGTCACCGGGGACGTGCCGGTGTTCTCGGTGGCCAGTTGCTGCCGCAGCTGGCGACCGATGCGCAGCTGCATCTGCAGGCGCAGGCCACGTTCGGCAGTCAATGCGGGTGCCAGCTGCAGCTCCAGCTCACCGTCATCGTCCTGGCGGGCCTGCAGCAGCTCCCAGCGCGCGGTGCGCACCAGGCCATGTGCCAGCGCATCGTCGCTCTGGCCCTGGCGACCGAACCACGGCCAGCACACCGGAACCCCGCCCCGGATCGGCGTGGGCAACCCGGCCCGTTTCGGCGACAGCCACAGCAGGTCCGGCTGCCCCTCTGGAATGAACGACAGCAGCTGTCCACCGAACACGCTGATGACCGCGGTGGCGCTGGGGGTGCGTATCTGCCAGGCCTCGAGCCCGTGGTACAGGCCGGTGCTGATGTCCGGGTTCGACTGCATGCGCTGACACTCCTTGATGACCGCGGCGATGATGTCGCGGCCGCCGTGCGATCGGCAAGGTCTAGCGGCTGGCAGGCGCCCCTGCTGCTGCCTCCTGCTGCAACGCGCGCAGGATGCGCTGGCCGGCGCGCCCATCCGCATTGGCCCAGCCCAGGCGCTGCTGCTCGGCCTGGATCGCGCGGCGGGTGGCGGTGCCGATCATGCCGTCGGCGCTGCCGATGTCGTGGCCACGGGCCAGCAGCAGGGTCTGCAGCTGGCGGCGTTCGTCGCGGCCGATGCCGGGATCATCGGTCGGCCAGGCGGTGGCCAGGCCGGTGCCGCCACGCAGCTGGTCGGCCAGCGTGGCGATCGCCAGCGCATAGCTTTCGGCGGCGTTGTAGCTGTAGATCGCATCGTAGTTGCGGAACACCAGCAATGCCGGGCCCTTGATGCCAGCCGGCAGCAGCAGGGCGGCGCGCGCGTCGACCGGCAGGTTGGCTGGGGCCAGCACGCTGCCATCGAGCGCGGTCACGCCCTGCGCGCGCCAGTCGGCAAGGGCCCGGCGCTGGGTGCGGCCCGCCAGACTGGCGTTGAAGCCGGCGGGAACACGGACCTCCATGCCCCACGGTTCGCCACTGCGCCAACCGGCACGCTTGAGGTAGTTGGCGGTCGACGCCAGCGCGTCGGGAATGCTGCCGACCAGATCGCGGCGGCCATCGCCATCACCATCGACCGCGATACGTGCGTAGGTACTGGGCATGAACTGCGTGTGCCCGAAGGCGCCGGCCCAGGAACCGGTGAGCCCCTGGCCCTGCAGGTCACCGCGATCGATCAGCTTGAGCAGCGCCAGCAGTTCGCCACGGAAGAACGCTTGGCGGCGGCCGGCACAGGACAGCGTGGCCAGCGACTGCAGCAGCGGGCGCTTGCCGAAGACGCGGCCATAGTCGCTCTCCACGCCCCAGACCGCGACGATGGTGGCCGGATCGACGCCGTACTGCGCGGAGACACGATCGAGCAGATCGCGATGTTGCTGCAGCAGAGTGCGGCCATTATCGACGCGCTGGCGGTCGACCAGCGCGGCCAGGTAATCCCAGATCGGCGTGGTGAATTCCGGTTGTGCGTCCAGCAGCCCGAGCACGCTCGGGTCCGGCGTGAGCCCGGCGGTGATTCCGTTGAATCGATCGGCGCTGATGCCCTGGGTCGCGGCGGTGGCCTGCAGTGCCGCCAGGCAGCGGCTGAACGCCGGATCGATAGTGGCGGCGGGGGCCGCAGGCAGCGGCGGGGTCGACGCGAGGGCGGCCGCCAGGCCGAGCGTGGTCAGAATGGGCATGGCGTCCTCCGTGTTGCCGTTGCACGGCCATCTTAGGGGCAGCGGTGCGACCGAACCTGAAGGGGCGCCGGCTGATTGGCCGCCCTAGGCGATGCGCAGCAGGCGCAGGCCATAGGCGGGGCTTGCGGCATCCCAGCGCTGCGCGACCTGCAGGCCGGCCTGCTGCACCAGCGCGTCGAAGCTGTCATCGGTGTACTTGTGGCTGTACTCGACGCGGATGGGTTCACCGGCAGCAAAGTGAAACGTGCGGCCATCCAGGTGGACGTCCTGCGCCCACTGGCTGACCAGGTCGGTTTCGATGCGCAGCCGCGCGGTGCTGTAGCAGGCACGGTGGCGGAAGCCGTCGAGGTCGAAGTCGCTGCCGATCTCGCGATTGAGACGCGCCAGCAGGTTGAGGGTGAACGCGGCGGTGACGCCCTGCGCATCGTTGTAGGCCGCTTCGATCAGTGCCGGGTCCTTGTGCAGATCGATGCCGACCAGGGCCAGGCCGTCGCGGCCCATGGTCTGGCGCATCGCCCGCAGCAGGGCGACGGCATCGACTTCGGCGAAATTGCCCAATGTGGAACCGGGGAAGAACAGCAGGCGGCGGGCCGGTGTACGTTCCGGTGCGGGAACGGCGACAGGGCGGGTGAAGTCGGCACAGACCGGCAGCATCTCCACCTCGGGCAGCGCCGGTGCCAGGTGATCGATGCTGGACAGCAGCGCGGCCCGTGAGATCTCGATCGGCGTGTAGGCAACAGGGTCGTGCAGTGCGGCCAGCAGCAGCGCGGTCTTGCGTCCGCTGCCGCTGCCCAGCTCGACCACGTGCAGGCGCGGGCCAACGGTGCAGGCGATGTCCGGCAGCACGCGCTTCAGCAGCGCCAGCTCGGTGCGCGTGGGGTAGTACTCGGGGGTCTGGGTGATCTGCTCGAACAGGCGCGAGCCGCGTGCATCGTAGAAGTACTTGGACGGCAGCTGCCGGGGCGTGCGCGACAACCCGGCCACCACGTCGGAGAGGATCTGCTGCCGCCCGGGGGTGAGATCGGTCAATGCCTGCAGCGCGTCATGCACGGTGCTCATGCAAGGTCCCTGGCCAGGCGCAGCCCGGAGAACTGCCACCGTGCCGGTGGCATGAAGAAGTTGCGGTAGCTGGCGCGCACGTGGCCGCGGGGTGTGGCACAGCTGCCGCCGCGCAGTACCCACTGGCCGCACATGAACTTGCCGTTGTATTCGCCGAGGTTGCCGTCAAAAGGACGGAAGCCCGGGTAGGCGCCATAGGCGCTGGCGGTCCACTCCCAGACATCACCGAACAGCTGCCGCAGCCCACTGCCCTGCTCCGCCTGCGGGTGCAGGTGATCGTCGTCGGCGAAGTGGCCGCGCAGGGGCTGCGAGGCGGCGGCCGCTTCCCACTCGAACTCGCTGGGCAGGCGCGCGCCGGACCAGCGGGCGCAGGCATCGGCCTCGTAGTAGCTGAGGTGGCAGACCGGCGCGTGCGGATCCAGTTCGCGCCAACCGCCCAGGGTGTACTCGCGCTGCAGGGCATCATCCCAGTACAGCGGGTGCTGCCAGTCCTCGGCTTCGCGCAATGCCCAGCCTTCGCTGAGCCACCAGCGCGGTTCGCGGTAACCACCCGCCTCGATGAAGGTGCGGTACTCGGCATTGCTGACGGGGCGCTCGGCCAATGCATGCGCGGGCAGCAGCACGCGGTGTGGCGGCGATTCATTGTCGTAGGCGAAGGCAGCGTGCCGTGGCCATGCTGCGGCACCGACGGTGACGATCCGTTCGGGCGATTCGATCCAGCCCTGCGCCGTAGCGGTGCTTGTGACGGGCCGCAGATCCTCGCGATACGGTGGCTGCAGTGGATTGCACCAGAACGCATGCTTGATGTCGGTCAGCAACAGTTCCTGGTGCTGTTGCTCGTGCTGCAGTCCCAACTGCAGGTGGTGCAGCGCCTGCTCGTCGAGGTCACCCGCCGCCAGCCGGGACTGCACCTGCATGTCGACCTGTTGCCGATAGTCGCGTACCTGCTGCAACGAGGGCCGTGACAGCAGCCCGCGCTGCGGCCGCGCATGCGCCGGACCGACGCTCTTGTAGTAACTGTTGAACAGGTAGTCCCAGGCCGGATCATGCGCCGGCGTGGTGGCAAAACCGGCCAGCACGAAGCGTTCGAAGAACCAGGTGGTATGGGCCAGGTGCCATTTGCTGGGACTGGCGTCGGCCATGCTCTGCAGCATGGCGTCCTCGGCACTGAGCGGGGCAGCCAGCTGCAGGCTGCGGGCCCGTACCTGCGCAAAGCGGCGGGCGAGATCGCGCTGCGGAGCAGCGACGGCGGCGGGTGCGCTGTCCATGTGGGCAGCATCGGCGCTGGACGGTGAGTGCGATGTCATGGTTCGGCGTCACTTCGTTCACATGGCAGCGGCCGCACGCGTTCAAGAAGTGCGTGGGGACGCCGCTAACGGCAATGCTGCGGTCGCATCGTCACCGCACTGGACTTACTGCGTGCCCCTGCATCCGCTCCGCCAGCCTGCGCATTACCTGTTCGTGCTGCCCGCCGTGCTGGTCGTCGGGGTGCTGTGGATGGCGCTGGGCACCGAGGATGTGGCCAGCCCGGCCCAGCGCATCCTGCCCTGGCTGCTGGCCTGCCTCGGTGCCGGCCTGGCCCTGCTCTACCACCAGGTGCGCACGTTGTGCCTGCTGCTGGTGATGGCGGTGGTGTTCGCGCTGCTGCACCAGGACGTCGCTGGCTACCTGCGCAATGGCCATGTCACCACGCTGACCCCGCTGCGCTTCCACGCGATCTCGGCCTGGGTGCCGGCGCTGTTCGCGGGACTGGCGCTGTGGCCGGAGCGCGGACGCCGGCGCCAGGACCTGCTGCTGCGCAGCGTGGTCTGCGGCGCGGCACTGGTGATCTTCCTGCTGCTGGCGGCACAGCAGCCGCAGGGCATGCACGATCTGCTGTCGAACCGTCATTGGGCCTGGATTCCCGCCGACTGGAACGCGTTGGCGCAGCTGCCCGCGCTGCTGTTCCTGCTGGCGACAGCGGCATTGGGCTGGCAGGCGTGGCGACATCCGCGGCCACTGCACACGGCGATGCTGCTGGCCCTGCTGTGCCTGTGGTGGATGCTGCCGCGGATCTTCCTGCAGCCGGTGCTGCTGCCCGCGCTGAGCGGTGCCGCCCTGCTGCTGATGCTGGGCGCGATGCTGCAGGAATCCTTCCACATGGCCTTCCGCGATGAGTTGACTGGCCTGCCGGGGCGACGGGCGTTCAACGAGACCCTGCAGCGGGCACGCGGCACCTACAGCATCGCAATGGTGGACGTGGACCACTTCAAATCGTTCAACGACACCCATGGCCACGATACTGGCGACGATGTACTGCGCCTGGTGGCGTCGCGGCTGGCGCGGGTGGGCGACGGTGGCCGCGCGTTCCGCTATGGCGGCGAGGAGTTCGCGGTGGTGTTCCTGGACCGCCCGGCGGCGGCGTGTGTCGATGCCGTGGAAGCATTGCGGCAGAGCATCGAGGATACGCGCATGCAGCTGCGCGACCGCAGCACCCGCAGCCGCGACGATGAAGCCGGCCGCCAGCAGCGCGGACGCGGCGGCAACGGCCAGGTGGTGCAGGTGACGGTGAGCATCGGGCTGGCCGACAGCCGCGTGGATCCGCAGCCGATGGCCGTGGTCAAGGCCGCCGACCAGGCCCTGTATGTGGCCAAGGACGAGGGCCGCAACCAGGTGCGGGCGCACGGCGGCCAGCACCTGCTAGCTGCGCGCAGCGCGTAGGGCTCAGACTGCGTCGAGGTAGTACCAGCGGCCGTCGATGCGTTGGAAGCGGCTGTGTTCGGTCATCCTCACCGCGCTGCCGCCGCCGATGCGATAGCGCGCGGTGAAGCGGACTTCGGCGCTGTCGGTACCGGTGACGGTGTGCTCGTGCACGGTCAGGCCCAGCCAATGGGTGCGCTGGCCGGGTGCTTCGTCCAATGACAGCTCGGCCGGACGCGTGTCCGGGTGCCAGGTCTGCCGCAGGTAGTCGGCCAGGCCCCGCACATAGGCGCTGTAGCGCGAACGCATCAGATGCTCGGCATCGGGTGCGGCTTCGCCTGCGTGGAAACGGCCGCAGCAGGCGGCATAGTCGGCAGGCAGGCCACAGGGGCAGGGATCGGCGGGTTTTCGGCTCATGCCGGCATTGTCGCCGGGTTGCGCGGATTGATCCACGCGCGGCACGGGCCAGCTGAAGCAGGACAGGCGTATGCTGTCGCGCCCCCACCTTGATTGATCGCCGTGCTGGAACTGGTTCCCCCTGAGTTGTGGTGGCTGGTGGTGATCGCCTTCATCGCCGGCCTTGTGGATGCTGCCGTGGGTGGCGGCGGCCTGGTGCAGCTGCCCGGCCTGTTCACGGTGCTGCCGCAGCAGACGCCGGCGATGCTGTTCGGTACCAACAAGTTCAGTTCGATGTTCGGTACCGGCGCGGCCGCCTGGCGCTATGCGCGCAACGTGCGCTTCCCGTGGAAGCCGGTACTGTTCGCGGCCGGTACCGCCTTCATCTTCTCCTTCGCCGGGGCCACCGCGGTGAGCCTGCTGCCCAAGGACGCGGTGCGCCCCCTGGTGCTGGTGCTGCTGATCGCCATGCTGGCCTACACCCTGTGGAAGAAGGACTTCGGCGCGCTGCACCGGCCGCAGGAGATCGGCCGCCGCGAACTGGCGATCGCGCTGGCGATCGGTGCGGCAATCGGCTTCTACGACGGCTTTTTCGGGCCGGGCACCGGCAGCTTCCTGATCTTCCTGTTCGTGCGCTTCTTCGGCCTGGATTTCCTGCGCGCATCGGCGGCATCGAAGGTGGTGAACCTGGCGACGAATGTTGCGGCGATCTCGTTCTTCGTGCCGACCGGCAACATCCTGTGGTTGTTCGCGCTGCCGATGGCGGCGGCCAACATCATCGGATCGGTGGTGGGCACGCGGTTGGCACTGAAGGGCGGTACGCCGTTCATCCGCAAGCTGTTCGTGGGGCTGGTGGTGGTGCTGATCGCGCGGATGGCGTGGGATACGTTCCGCGGAGCGTGAATGCGGTTGCCGGCCAGCGGCCGGCACTACCGGGTCATGAACCCTGCCGATGGGTAGTGCCGGCCGCTGGCCGGCATTCCCATTCAACCGGCCGGATCAGGCCTCCGCTTCTTCCGGTTCGTTGGCCTGCTGGCGGCTGCGCTCGGGCAGCTTCAGGCGTTTGCCTTCTTCGTCGTACTCGATCAACAGCACGCCGGAGTCGTGGCGGCCGCTGATCTCGACGAAGCAGGCACCACCAATGAAGGGTTCCAGCGTCATCACCGACTTCAGCGGCGTGGCCACCACCATCTGGAAGCCGAAGTTGTCGAAGATGTTCATTGCCAGTGCGGTGAACTCGTTGTCGGCCTTGTCGAAGGCTTCGTCGAGCACGACCGCGGCATAGCTGGGCAACTGGCTGTCGGCACCGCCGAGCTGGTAGCGCAGTGCCGCGGCCAGGCAGGTAGTAGCCAGCTTCTGGCGCTGGCCACCGGACTTGCCGGCACCGCTGCGGTAGATCTCGACCTGCTGGCGCGTTTCCGCATCCAGCTCGACGCCGATGAACTCCACGTGCATGCGCACGTCCAGCACCAGCTCGCGCCAGCGCTTGTCCTCACCTTCCTGCGAACCCAGGCGGTTGACCAGCTGGCGCAGCACGGTGAACTGCGATTCGGCCAGCTCGCGCTGCTCGGTCTGCTGCTGCGACAGCACCTCGCGCAGCTGCAGGTGGAACTCGCCGACTTCCGGCAGGCGGCGGTCGCTCAGTTCAATGGTCAGCAGCGTGCCACGGTTGAACGGCACCTGTTCCAGGCTGGCGTTCACTTCGTCCAAGCGCTGGCCGATCGACTTGCGGGCCTCGGCGCTGTGGCGCTGCAGTGCCAGCAGGTTGTTCTTGCTCTGGTTCTGCAGCAGATCGAAGAAGCGCTCTTCGTGCTGCGGCAGGCCATCACGCTCCAGCCGTTCGAGGCGGGCCAGGAAGTCCTCGGCCGAGGCCACCGAGACGGTGAAGTCGCCCGATTCCTCCGGCCACTGCTGGACGAAGCGGCGGAAGCAGCCGATCAGCTGGTTCTCGATGCGGTTGAGGTCCTGCTGCGAGGACGACAGCTGCTCGTTCAGCGCGTTGCTGACCTGGCGCATGTGCGCTTCGAGCGTTTCCAGGCTGAGCGGGCCCTGCTCCTGCAGGCGCTCGGCCAGCCCGGCTTCCTGCTCCTGGGCCAGGCTCGGCAGCACCAGTGCACGGCTCTGCTGGCGGGCGCGGTCGAGGCGATCACGTTCCTTGACCAGCTGGCCGCGCTCGACGCGGACGTCTTCATAGGTGCGGCGCGACTGCTCGATGTCGGCGCGCACGGCATCGATCTGCCTGGCCAGCTTGGCGAGGTCGGCATTGCCTTCGCGCAGGTCGCGCAGGGTCGCCTCGATATCACTCAGGCGCTGCTGCGGGGCAGCGATGTCGATCTCGTTCCAGCTGATGCTGACCAGCTCGTGGCAGGCCAGGCGGCGCTCGTTGTCGCGGTCACGCTGGCCGCGCAGGCGCGCGATGTCGGTCTCGCAGCTGGCGATGCGCTTGGCCAGTTCCTGCGCTTCGCGCTCGAAGGCGCCCACCTTGTCGTGGTTGTTGAAGCCGAGGATCCAGCGACGGCGGTCGCCCACCGCACTCCGGTCATCCTTCTCGAAACGGTCGCCGGGATGCTTGACCTGGCCCTCGCGGGTGATGCCGCGGTCGACGTTGCGCAGCTGCTTGGCATCCACGCACTCGTAGTCGAAACGCTTGCCAAGCTCGCGCCGCAGCCAGCTTTCGAACACGTGCTCGCGCAGTTCCAGCTTGTGCAGCAACGATCTGGCCGACGGCTCACGCGCGAACGCATCATCGTTGCGGCGCACCCGATAATAGGTGAAGCGCATGCCCAGGTGGGTGCGGTTCACCCACTCGGCGACGTCGTTGTAGTGCTTGTCATCGACCAGCAGCGACAACGCGAAGCCGCCCAGCACACGCTCGATGGCGCCCTGCCAGCCCTGCTCTTCCGAGCGGACCTGGATCAACTCGCCGACGAACGGCAGTGCCGCTTCGGCGATGCCGGTTTCCTCGGCCAGACGCGCGCGCAGCTTCTGCATCGGCGCCGGAATGTTGGACGGCGTGCGCTGCATCGCTTCGAGTTCGAGGCGCACTTCGCCGAAGCGGCGCTCGTCATCGCGCTTGCCACCGAGGCGATCACTGATCGCGTCGTCCAGCGCCGAAGAGGCACGCTGGCGATCCTGCAACTCGTTCTGCGCGCGTTCGACCAGCTCGGCGAAACCGTGAGCGTCGTCCGGCAGCTCAGCCTGCAGCTGCTTTGCCGCCTGGATTGCCTGCTCGCGCTTGGCCTGGCGGCGGTCGCGCTCGGCTTCGGCACGGCCCTGCTCGCGTTCCAGTTCCTCGATGCGCTCGCCGCCCTGCTGGCGGCGCTGCAGTTCCAGTTCGGCCAGGCGCTCGGTGTGGTTGTCGAGTGCGGCGCGGCGCTGGGCTTCTTCGCCGAGCAGGCCACGGTCGCGCACATCCATTTCGCGCAGGCGTGCTTCGATCAGCGCCTGGCGGCGGCTTTCGCGGAAGCTGTCGACGCCGAGCTTCAGGGCTTCGTCGTCGCCACGCTGGCGGTGCATTTCCTTCAGGTCGTTGTAATAGGCGCGTGCCGGCAGCAGGGTTTCCACCTGGCGGCGAGCGGTGACCACGGCCTGGTGCGCACCATCGAGCTCGGCGAAGTCGCTGACCAGGCGCTCGGCGGCGTCGAAGGTCTTCGGCGTGTCGAGCATGAAGTCGCGCAGGAAGACGTTGAGGTCGCCCAGGTTCTTCGCCGACTGCGTCTTGTGCAGCAGGCGCAGCGCCATTTCGTTGTCGATGCCGAGCAGGTCGCGGAAGCGCTCGGCGTAGCCGGAGAAGGTGTCGAAGTGGTGCAGGTCGGACAGCTTCTGCTTGAGCTTGCGCAGGTCCAGGTCGAAGCCGCCAAGATCCTTGGCGATGTCGAACGGACGCTCGGCGATCATGTAGTGCTTGCGCACGTCACCGGCCGAGGTGCCGTTGCCGGAGATCCACAGCAGGCGCACCAGGCTGACCACGCGGCCATCGCCGGCGCGGTATTCCAGCACCAGTGCGGTCCAGGTGGCGCCCTTGCGCAGGTACTGTGTGGCGATTTCGCCGGTGCCGCTGTCCTGCTGGTCGGCCCATGCGCCACGCACGTAGGACACCAGGTTGCGGTCGCGGCCACTGCGCTCGGCTTCACGCGCGGCGGCGTTGAAGTCGACGATGGCCGGCGGCGTCAGCAGCGCGGACATGGCATCGAGCAGGGTCGACTTGCCCGAGCCGGAACGGCCGACGAACAGGAAGCCGCGCTCGGCGATCGGTACTTCGGTCAGGCCGTTGAAGGTGCCCCAGTTGTGCACCTGCAGGCGGCGCATGCGGAACTGCTGCAGGCGCGGGTCCGGCAGGCCTTCGTTGAACAGGGCGGGAGTGTGCTTGGAGATAGCCATGCGATGTTCGGGTCTCTCAGGCCTCGGCGGCCGGGGTTTCACGCAGCTGGCGGTACACCGCCGAAAGCTGGGACACGTCTTCGGCGGAGAACAGCAGCTTCAGTGCCGGCGAGACTTCGTGGCGGTCTTCCTGGCCGCTGAGGCGGGTCAGGATGTGGTTGTCCTTCATCTTCTGCACCGCCGAAGCAACGCGGCGGTTGAAGCCGGCGCGGTCGGTGGACAGGTTCTTCTCGTAGATGGCCAGCGCTTCGGCCATCTCGGCGTCGGCGACCACCGCGCGGTTGCCGCGCGCATCGGCCTCGGCCAGCTGCTGGCGCAGGTACAGCAGCAGCACCGAGTCGATGAAGGTCAGCGGCGAGGTGCGCAGCAGCACCGGCGCGTCGACGTCTTCGGTGTCGGCCTGGCGGGTGAAGGCCACGCCGCTGTCGCGGTCCAGCACCAGTTCCAGGAACAGGTCGGCCAACGCTGAACGGATGGCGGCTTCGCTGCGGATCAGCGCCGGCCACAGCTTGGCGTGGCGCAGCTGGTCGATGCTGGGGCCGATCAGCAGCTGGCACAGCGCGCGGCGCGCATCCAGCGGCAGGCGTCCGGTATCGCCCAGGTAATACACGTCGTTGCCACGGCGGGGCTGCGCCACGGCCGCCACCGGCTCGGCCTCGTAGGCGTCTTCCGCCACGTCGGCCTGCGATGCGTCGATGGGATCTTCATGCCAGCTCATGGCGTCTCTCCTGGGTGAACCAAACCAGCGGGATGCGGGCGCGACGGACCTGGCCGTCGCCACCACGCCATTGCGCAAGCTCCTGCTCGCCGGCGACCACATTGCCGAAGCGCGTGCCCAGCGACAGGTAGCCGATGACGCTGCCAAGACCCTGCGGCGCTTCGCGCTGCGACAGGGCCTGGGCGATGCTCAGCCGCGGCTGCGCATTGAGCAGGTCGTGCAGGTCGCGGCGCAGGGTGCGGAAGTCGATCTCGGACGAAGCGACCAGATCGCCGACACTCTCCAGGCTGATCGCGGCTGCGTCGTTGTACTCGACGTTGCCGTCGACCTGGGCACTGCGTGGATCGTGCAGCTTCCACTGCGACCACGAACGCAGGCGGCTGGTGGTCAACTGCAGGTCGCGGCCGATGCCGCGCTGCGCGGGGAACTCGTCGCGCAGCGCCAGCGCTTCAGACTGCGCCTGCTTCAGCAGCTGGTTGAGGCGGCGCTGTTCCAGATAGCCACGGCTCTGCACGAAGCCGCGCAGGCTGCGCGCGAAGTTCTGCAGCACGTCGTGCACCTGGCCACCGCGCTCGAGCATGGTGCTGGTGAAGCCACGCAGGAAGTTGCGTTCGTTGCGGTCCAGGCGGCGCGCAAACCCGCGCGCCAGCACCGCTTCCAGCGCGGCATCAAGCTGCGCGCTCTGTTCGGCGTCGTTGAGCAGGCGCCAGAACGCCTGGAAGCTGCGCCCGGCATCGCTCTCGCCGATCACGTCCACGCCTTCGAACAGCTGCGACAGCACGTCGCCGCGCTCGCCCTCGTCGTCGATGATGCGTTCGCGGAAATCGCGGTTGAGCTGCTCGAAGTCGTCGCGCACGCGGCGGAAGTCCTCGGTCAGCTCGTCGGCCAGGCCGATGATCTGGCGCGCACGTTCCAGCGCGCGCTTGCCGTCCAGCGCGACCACGCGGCCGGCACCGACGCGGGCGATTTCGGCGTCGATGCGGTCCCGCTCGTCGCGCAGCGCCGACAGGCGCGCGTCCGGATCGGACTCGGTCTGCGCGGCCAGCTGCGAGAGTTGTTCGATGACCAGCGCCAGCCGGCTTTCGGTGGCCGCCACGCGGGCCTGCTCGAGGCCGTCGGCGAAGCGGATCGCCTGCAGTGCCGCGGTCGACAGTTCGTACTGCTCCTGGTCGGCGCCCTCGGGCAGGCGGCGTTCCAGCCAACCCTGGGCCAGCCAGTGCGCGATGTAGGCCTGCGCGGTACGCGGCAGGTCGCGCGACAGTTCGTCGCCGTTGAGCTGGTCCAGCGCGCGTTGCAGACGCTCGTTGAGCACCGACGAGGGCAGCGTGCGCTCGCCATCCATCAGCAGCCCCTGCAGCAGGCCGATGATTTCCGGAGCGTGGTCGGCGGCAAGCAGCTTCCACTGGGGCTGTTCGCGCAGATGGCGGTAACGGGAGATGCGTTCGCGATGCTTCATGCAGCGAAAGAGGTCTGTTGGGCTGACAGGGACGAGCCGCTACGCACGGCTGCCGCGTGGGCAGCCGTGGGCATGCCGGCCCGCAGCGGCCGGCGGGGTGCGGGCAGGCGGCTCAGCGCTTGCCGCCCACTTCGATGAAGCGCAGGAACTCGGCGCGGGTACGCGCGTCGTCGCGGAAGCTGCCCAGCATCTTCGAGGTGACCATGCTGACGCCGCGCTTGTGGATGCCGCGGGTGGTCATGCATTCGTGGGCGCCTTCGACGACCACGCCGACACCGATCGGCTGCAGCACATCCTGGATGCACTGGGCGATCTGCGCGGTCATCTTCTCCTGCACCTGGAAACGGCGGGCGTAGGCTTCGACGACGCGGGCCAGCTTGCTGATGCCCACCACCTTGCCGGCCGGCAGGTAGCCGACGTGCACGCGGCCGATGATCGGCGCCATGTGGTGTTCGCAGTGGCTTTCGTACTCGATGTCGCGCAGGACGATCAGTTCGTCGTAGCCGGCCACTTCCTCGAAGGTCCGCTCCATGTAGGCGCGCGGGTCGTCGCGGTAACCGCTGAACCAGTCGCCATAGGCTTCGGCGACACGGCGGGGGGTATCCAGCAGGCCTTCGCGGGACGGGTCCTCACCGGCCCAGCGCAGCAGGATGCGCACGGCATCCTCGGCCTGGTCCTGGGTCACGTCGCCCTGCGGGGCGGCCTTTTCGTTGTTCTTGCTCATTGCGTACAGCGTCCCGAACGGGGGGCGAGCATCGTACCCGACCGGGGGGTGGGTCGTCCTGTTGGGACGGTTCATCGGGGGGTTCTTGCGGCGCCTCGTTGCTATCGGTTTGGAGGGGGAGAGGGGGCTGCGCAGGACACGCCGTGAACCCATCCCTGGGGGCTCGATGGCGCCATCCATGGCGCCAACGGTCCTGCGCAGCCCCCTCTCCCCCTCCCTGACGGTTTCCCGCGGGCGCGGCCGGACCGCCCGAAAGCGGGGGCAAAAGCGGGGGTTCATGGCTTCGGAAGCACCGCGCGCCGCTGCTGTGCTGTCTTCTGCTTTGGTGGGTGCGGACCGTTGGTCCGCACTGCTTCTGCTCTTGCTTCTAAGAGCCAACCCACCGCGCTCGCGGGGTGATGGGAGGGCAGCGGGGGCCGGGCGGCAGGACCGTCCGCGGCATGGGCCCGAGGCATGCCTCGGGCGGGATGGGCAGGACGCCCAACGCCGGTCTTGCCGTGTGCGCAGGACGCGCACACGAGCAAGCCGCGGCCGAGCCCCCAAGGATGGGTTCACGGCGTGTCCTGCACGTCCGGCCCCCGCCGCCCCACCCGACACCAGGCAGGCGCAACGCTTTCCTCACTACACCCTACCCATTCAGAAAAAACCATTGATAGGAATGAAATTAGTAGTATCCTATCTATCTCTTATGGACCGACCCCTCGACGAGCGCACCGTGCTGCAGATGCAGCTCAGCTCCGGCCTGCTGTACGCAGGGCGGCAGTGGCAGCGCCTGGCCGACAGCCGGCTCGGCAGCTACGGCATCTCCACCGCCTGCACCATGCCGCTGCTGATGATCGGCCGCTCCGGTGGTGGCATCCGCCAGGTCGCGCTGGCCCAGCAACTGGGCATGGAGGGGCCTTCGCTGGTGCGCCTGCTGGACAAGCTGTGCGCCAGCGGCCTGGTCCGCCGCGAGAGCGACGCCAGCGACCGCCGCGCCAACCTGCTGTGGCTGACCGACGCGGGACACGCGCTGGTCAGCGAGCTGGAAGACCAGTTGATCGGCCTGCGCCAGGATGTGTTCGGCGAGCTTTCCATGGATGAACTGCACGCCGTGCTGAAGGCATGGCGCCTGCTGGCCGAGGCTGCCGACCGCATCACGTAAGACCGCTGCCCCCGAATACCGCCGCTGCCGTGCACACGCCAGCGGCTTTTGCCCGTTGCTGTTGTTTTGTTGTTCCTCCCCTCCCCCCACATCGCCCCCGCCCCTACCGATGCCCGGTGAATTCAGTCTCCACGGAGTGTTCGTCCCGACCCTGCTCGGGTTGATGCTGCTGGCCTACCTGGTCAACAGCGGCCTGCACGCGCTGCTGCAGCGTGCCGGCGCCTATCGCCATGTATGGCACCCGGCGCTGTTCAACCTGGCGCTGTACGGAATCGTGCTGGGCCTGCTGTTCCACCTCCTGCGTTGGATGCAATCGTGAACAAGATCGTGAAGAAGACCCTGCCGGTGCTGCTCACCAGCGCAGCCGTGATCGTCGCCCTGCTGGTACTGCGCCAGCTATGGGTCTATTACATGGATGAGCCGTGGACCCGCGATGCTCATGTCGGCGCCGACGTGGTGCAGGTGGCGCCGGACGTGTCCGGGCTGGTGGAAACGGTGAGCGTGGCCGACAACCAGGCGGTGAAGAAGGGCGACCTGCTGTTCGTGGTCGACCGCGCCCGCTACCGCATTGCGCTGGAGCAGGCCCGCGCCAGCCTGGGCGAGCGCCAGGCCTCGGTGGCGCAGCTGCGCCGCGAGATCGGCCGTGACCGCAGCCTGCAGGACCTGGTTGCCGCCGAGGACGCCGAAGTGCGCCGCGCCAAGCTGCAGGCCGCACAGGCTGCGCTGGCCACCGCACAGGCCGCGGTCGACCTGGCCGAGCTCAACCTGGGCCGCACCGAGGTGCGCGCACCGGCCGATGGCCGGGTCAATGACCGCACCATGCGGGTGGGCGACTACGTGGTGGCCGGCAAGCCGGTGCTGGCGCTGCTGGATACCGGCTCGTTCCGCATTGATGGCTACTTCGAGGAAACCCGCCTGCGCGGCGTGGCGCCGGGGCAGCGCGTGGACATCCGCCTGATGGGCGAATCGACCCCGCTGCGCGGCCATGTGGAGAGCATCGCCGCCGGTATCGAGGACCGCTACCGCAGCAATGGCAGCACCCTGCTGCCGAACGTGACCCCGGCCTTCGACTGGGTGCGGCTGGCGCAGCGCATCCCGGTGCGCATCGCCATCGACGAGGTGCCCAAGGGCGTCGAGCTGATCGCCGGGCGCACCGCCACGGTGACCGTGGACACCGCCCAGCACCCGCACAACGACAAGGCCGGCACCGCGCCGACACAGGCGGGCCTGTGAACGCCGCCCTGCCCCGTCTCGGCCTGATCGTCGCGCTGGCCAGCCTGGCCGCGTGCAGGACCGTCGGCCCGGACTACGCCTTGCCGGAAGGCTCGGCGTTCAAGCGCCCGCAGGCCAATGCGGCCTTCATCGATACGCAGAACCCGCAGGTGGCCGCCAACCAGGCGCTGCCCGACCGCTGGTGGTCGCTGTACAACGACCCGGTGCTGGACGGCCTGATCACCCAGGCGTTGCGTGACAACGTGGAACTGAAGGCCGCCGATGCACACCTGCGTCGTGCGGCGGCGGTGTACGAGCAGGCGCTGGACGCCGGTGGCTTCGAGTACGAGGCCGAGGCCGGCGTCAGCCGCGCGCAGCTGTCGGCCGAATCGTTCCTGCAGGAGCACGAGCTGCCGGTGATCAACCTGGCCGATGGCAAGTTCGCGGTCAGCTACCAGTTCGACCTGTTCGGCAAGCTCAAGCGCGGCGCCGAAGCGGCGCGTGCCGACGAGCAGTCGGTTGCCGCTGCACGTGACCTGGCCCAGGTCAGCGTGGTCGCGCAGGTGGCCGACAGCTACCTGGAAATCTGCCACGCCAACCACGAGCTGCACGTGGCCGAGCATTCCCTGCAGTTGCAGCAGCGCAGCCGCACGGTCACCCAGCGCCTGATCGCGGCTGGCCGTGGCACCCCGCCGGAGCTGGCCCGCGCCAATGCCCAGGTGGCGCTGCTGGAAGCCGCACTGCCGCCGCTGCGCGCGCAGCGTTCGGCGGCCGCCTATTCGCTGGCCGCCCTGCTCGGGCAAACCCCGGGCCAGCTGCCGGCCGGGGTGATCGACTGTGCGGCTGCGCCCAGCCTGGCGCAGCCGCTGCCGGTCGGTGATGGCCGCGCACTGCTGCAGCGCCGCCCGGACGTGCGCCAGGCCGAGCGCAAGCTGGCCTCGGCCACGGCGCGGATTGGTGTCGCCACCGCCGAGCTGTACCCGGACATCCGGCTGGGTGCCTCGCTCGGTGCCGCCGGCCTGCTCGAAGACTTCGGCACGCCGATGACCCAACAGTGGTCGATCGGCCCGCTGATCTCGTGGACGCTGCCGTCGTCGGGCACGCATGCGCGCATACACGCCGCCGAAGCCGGTGCCGATGCGGCCCTGGCCGAGTTCGACCACACCGTGCTGCAGGCGCTGCGTGAGACCCAGACCGCGCTGGACCGCTACGCGCAGGACCTGCGCCGGCTGCAGTCGCTGCGCACTGCGCAGGAACAGGCCGCGCTGGCCGCCGGGCAGAACCGCCGGCTGTACCAGGGCGGCCGCACGCCGTACCTGTCCAGCCTGGATGCCGACCGCAGCCTGGCCAGCAGCGATGCCACCCTGGCCGCCGCCGAAGCGCAGGTCTCGCGCGACCAGATCCACCTGTTCCTGGTGCTGGGTGGTGGCTGGCAGGCCAGCGCCGCCGCGCCCAACGCCTCGACCGCAGCGAAGTAAGCCATGAACGCGCTCAGCGACCGCCAGGCCTGGCTGTTCTCGATCAAGACCTACCTGGCCGCGGTGGCCGCGCTGTACATCGCCATGGCCGGCAACCTGTCGCGCCCGTACTGGGCGATGGGCACGGTGTACATCGTCAGCCAGCCGCTGCTGGGCCCGACCCGCGCCAAGGGTGTGTACCGCATCGTCGGCACCCTGGTGGCCGGCCTGGCCACCCTGCTGGTGCTGCCGGCGCTGGTGGAGACGCCGCTGGTACTGAGCGCGGCCATGTCGATCTGGCTGGCCGGCTGCCTGTTCATGGCCCTGCTCAACCGCGGACCGCGTGGCTACGCGTTCCTGCTGGCCGGCTATACCACCGCCTTCATCGGCTTCCCGGCGGTGACCTCGCCGGAAACCATCTTCGACACGGTGGTGGCGCGCAGCGAGGAGATCATCCTCGGCACGGTGGTGGCGGTGCTGTTCGCCTCGCTGCTGTTCCCGGCCTCGGTACGCCCGATGCTGCGCGCGCGCATCGGCAACTGGATGGAGGACGCCGCACAGTGGTGCCGGCAGATCCTTGAACGTGGCCGCGCGCATGCGCCACGCAACCGGCTGGCCGCCGATCTGGTGCAGTTCGAGGCGCTGATCGAGTTCCTGCGCCGCGATGATCCACGCCACGCCGGTTCGGCGGTGTCGATGGAGCGCCTGCGCGAGCGCATGCTGCTGCTGTTGCCGGTGCTGTCGTCGATTGCCGACCGCCTGAGTGCGCTGCGCGGCGATGGCCAGGCTCTGCCGGAAGGACTGCCGGCACTGGTCGACGATATCCATGACTGGCTGGACGGGCCGACCAACGCCAGCGAGTACGCCCGCCTGCGCGCGCGCATCAGCGCACTGAAGCCGCAGGTGGACCGCGACCTGCAGCACCTGCAGCTGGCCAGCCTGCTGCTGCGCCTGGAGGAACTGGTGGACCTGTGGCAGGACTGCCGCACCCTGCAGCACGCAATCGACCACGGCACCGCGCCGCTGGACCGCGCGCACTACCGCATCCGCACCGAACGCGCGGCCGCCGACAAGCACGTCGACTACGGCATGGCGCTGTTCTCCTCGCTCAGTGCCGGCGTGGCGCTGATGAGCTACTGCGTGCTGTGGATCGCGCTGGGCTGGGAAGGTGGTGGCAACGGCGCGATGATGGCTGCGGTGACTGCCGCATTCTTCGCCGCACAGGATGACCCGGCACCGAGCATGGTGTCGTTCCTGGTGTGGGCGATGGTCGCCTCGGTGGTGGCCGGCGTGTACCTGTTCGGTGTGTTCCCGGCCGTGCACGATTTCGGCCTGCTGGCACTGGTGCTGGCGGTGGCGTTCCTGCCGCTGGGGCTGATGCTGCACCATCCGAAGAGCGCGCTGTTCGCACTGCCGCTGACGGTGAATCTGGCGGCGCTGCTGAGCCTGCAGAACACCTACAGCGCCAACATCCAGACCTTCCTCAATTCGTCGATCGCAATGTTCATCGGCATTGGCTTTGCGGTGGTGATGACCCGCCTGTTCCGTTCGGTCGGTGCCGAGTGGACCGCACGCCGCCTGGTGCGGCAGGGCTGGACCACGCTGGCCGAGGCCGCCGAAGGACGTGGCCAACAGGACCGCCAGCGCTTCGCCGCGCGCATGCTCGACCTGCTGGGCCTGCTCGCACCGCGCCTGGCAGCGACGCCGGAGGGCAGCGACATCGCGTCGGTGGACATGCTCAACGAGGCGCGCATTGGACTGAACATCCTGCAGCTGCGCCGCGCCCGGCTGGAACTGCCCGAGCGCAGCCGCGAAGCGGTCGAGCACATTCTTGAGGAGATCGCCGGGCATTACCGCCGGCAGATCGCCGCGCGCAAGCCGATCGTGGCGGCCGAGGCGCTGCGCGAGCGCCTGGATACCTCGCTGGGCCGGGTCGGCAGCGTGGCCGCCTGCAAGGCCCGCGATGAAGCACTGATGGGCCTGATCGGCCTGCGCTTCGCGCTGTTCCCCGAAGCAAAGGCATTGGCGCCAGGGTGGGCGATGAGTGCGGCCGCACAGCCGTAGCGCGATACCCTGTGCGTCCACAGACTCCGCGCAGGGGTCAGAGCCCTCTCCTGCGGAGAGGGATCCGACCCTGGCGCTGCAACAGGACGGTTCAATGAGTTACGACATGATGGTGTTCGAGGCCGGTGTGGCCCCGCGCGAGGCGGCGGCCTTCATCGCCTGGTTCGAGAAGCAGACGCAGTGGAACGAGCGCCACGAGTACGACGACCCGGCAGTCAGCAGTCCGGCACTGCAGGCGTGGTTCGCGGAGATGGCGCAGGAATTCCCGCCGTTGAACGGCCCATTGAGCAACGACGACGACGAACGTGCCGAGGTGACCGAATACAGCATCGGTAGTCAGGTGATCTACGGTGCGTTCGCGTACTCGGTGGCCGAGCGTGCGCACGGCCGCGTGCAGGACCTGGCCGAAAAGCACGGCGTGGGCTTCTTCGACGTGAGCGCCGATGAAGCCGCGATCGTATTCCCCGATGGGCTGGTGTTGATCGCTGAATGACGCAGGGTCGGACCCTTCCGGAAGGGATGGCTCTGACCCGGAGCATGCGTGCCTCGGCGACGGGGGTCAGAGCCCGTTCCCGTTGGGAACGGGATCCGACCCCGTGTCAGAACAGCGAGCCCTGCACCGTAGGCTGTTCGATGCGCGTCGGTGCTTCGGCCGCCGCTTCCGCGCCCAACCGCCAGGCCAGGCCACCGAGGCGGCTGGCGTGGCGCTTCAGGGCGGCCTGCAGCACGTCAGCGCCGCCCGCCACGTGCAGGACCTGGCGAGCGCGGGTCATGCCGGTGTAGACCAGTTCGCGCGACAGCACGCGGCTGTCCTGGCGTGGCAACTGCAACCACACCTCGTCGAATTCCGATCCCTGTGCCTTGTGCACGGTCATCGCGAAGGCACTTTCGTGCGCAGGCAGTGCGGCCGGATGGAACGCGCGCGGCTGGTCGACGTTGTCGCCTGGGAACCAGGCCACCATCGCGCCGCTGCCATCACGCAGGCAGATGCCGATATCGCCATTGAACAGGCGGTGCCGGTAGCTGTTCTCGGTGACCAGCAGCAGGCGGCCCTGGAAGTAGCCGGGGGTGTTGCCGGCCAGCAGCTGTTCGATGCGGCTGTTGAGCCCGCGCGCGCCCTGCGGGCCTTCGCGCAGGGCGGTCAGCACGCGCAGGCGTCCGGCCTGCTGCAGGGCCCGTACCGGATCGGCGGCGTCGGCCAGTGCGCGCCAGTGGCCCAGCAGGTGCTCGCGCTGGCCGCGCAGCGGATCGGCTTCGCCTTCGTGGAAATGCACGCCGGCCAGGTCACCACTGCGCAGCAGCTGCAGCACGGTGCTGCTGTCGCCCTCGCGCACGGCATGCGCCAAGGGGGCCAGGTCCAGCGCATCGCTCTGCCGGTAGCCGCGCTGCAGCTGCACGCGGCGCCCGGCGAAGGCGCGTGGCGCGGCCTGCGGCAGCAAGGTGCACGGCGCCAGCAGGCCGTGCAGCGCCTGCGCATCGTCGGCGCGGGTGCCGATGCCATCGCCACTGGCACGCAGGATCGCGCTGAGCACGTCGCCGGCCTCGACCGACGGCAGCTGATCGGGGTCGCCGAGCAGGATCAGCCGGGTGCCGCTGGCGATCGCATCGACCAGCTTGGCCATCATCGGCAGATCGATCATCGAGGCTTCGTCGACCACCACCACGTCCACCGGCAGCGGATTGTCGGCGTGGTGGCGGAAGCGCGGTGAATCGGGAATAACGCCGAGCAGGCGATGCAGGGTGGTGCCGGTACTGGGCAGCGCCGTGCACAGCGCCGGGTCCAGTCCTTGTTCCTGCAGGCGCTGCACGGCCACGCGCAGGCTCTCGGCCATGCGTTCGGCGGCGCGACCGGTAGGCGCGGCCAGCGCCACTTCGGGCAGCGGCTGGCCGGCGTGCCGGGCCTGCGCGGCCAGCAGCAGCAACAGGCGCGCGATGGTGGTGGTCTTGCCGGTGCCGGGGCCGCCGGTGACCAGTGCCAGCGGATGGCGCAGGGTCACGCCGGCGGCGCGTGCCTGGTGATCTTCGCCGCCCAGTGCCTGCGGGAACAGCTGCGCGAACAACGGCGCCAACGCTGCCATGTCCGGCGCCGGCAGCGGATGCCGGCCGATGCGCTGCAGCCCAGCCGCCAGCTGGCGCTCGTACTCGCGATAGCGGCGCAGGTAGAGCAGGCCGTTCTCCAGCACCAGCGGCGCATCGTCGGCGATGGCATCGGCCTGCTCCGGCGTCGCCACCCACGGCGATGCGCGCAGCTGTGCCAGCCAGTCCTGCGCGGCAGGCCACTCAGACACGCCTTCCAGCAACCGCTGCGGTTGTGCCGGATCAAACCCGGCGTGGCCCTGCGACACCGCCAGCGAAGCGAGCGCAGCCGCCAGTGCCACGCTGTCAGGGGTGTCCTGCCGCAAGCGTTGCAGGCTGGTCGCCAGTGCGTGATCGAGAGTGCGCAGCTGGCCGTTGCGATACAGCTCCTGCAGCAGGCTCATGCGCTGGCTCCGCGGGCACGTGCGGCCAGTTCGGCCTGGGCCTGCTCTCCACCGGCGAACAATGCGTCGAGTGCATCAACCAGCGCCAGCGGGAAACGGTCCACATGCACGCCGTTGCCGGCAGCGTCCAGGCCGCGGCAGAACAGGTAGCGGATGCCGCCCATGTCGCGTTCGTAGTCGTAGGCCGCGCCCAGGCGGAAACGCAGCCAGCGATGCAGGGCCACGGTATAGATCAGCGCCTGCAGGTCGTACTCGCTGTGGCGCATGGCAATGGCCAGCAGGTCCGGGCTGTAGCCGGGCAGGCGGTTGGATTTGTAGTCGAGCACGTACCAGCGCCCGTCGCGCACGTAGGTCAGGTCGATCATGCCGGTCATCAGCCCTTCCAGGCGGCGGCGCTGGCCGAAGCCGCGGCGCGTGCTGGAAACCCCATGTGCATGCAGCACCTGCAGCAGCGCCGGTACCGTGGTCGGTTCGATGGCGAAGTGGAAGTCGATTTCCGCGCGACGCTCGCCTTCACCCAGGCTGTGCAGCGCGCCGCCTTCGGGCAGCGGCACGGTCAGCGTGTGGCCGACCAGCGGCACCAGCACCGCCACGCCATCGTCCAGATCGGCATCGGCATAGCCTTCGTCGTGCAGCGCCTTGCGCAGCACCTCGGCCTGGCCCTCAGGGGCTTCCAGACCCGGCTTCCAGTCACTCCAGGCAGCGAAATCGACGTTCTCCATCGCTTCGTGCAGCACGTTGCCGAAGCGACTACCCATGAAGCGCGGGTCGACCGGTGTGCTCTCCTCGGCCGCCGCAGCGGGTTCCGGCAGCGCCGGCTCCAGCGGCAGTTCCGGGCCCGCGGGTTCGTCGGCGGCGGGCGCCGGCAGCTCGGTGGCGGCGGCCTCGATATCACTGCCGGCGCCCGCATCGGCATGCGCCAGCTGGGTGAAGCTGTACACCCACCAATCGTGCGGTACGCGCCGGGTCAGGGCACGCACTGCCGGAAGATCCCCTTCCACTTCGGCCGCCAGCTGCGGCAGCGCGACCGGAGCCTCGCTGTCATCGATGTGCACATCGGCGTGCGCGCGCAGCGCCTGCAGGTCACCCAGCAGCGGCGCCAGGCGGGTCTTGCCGAGCCCGGCCAGGTCACCCACGGCGATCCACAGCGCATGCTCGGCGCGGGTCAGGCCGACATACAGCAGGCGCGCATCCTCGGCGCGCTGCTCGCGCTCGCGCTGGGTACTTGCCGCAGCCCACGCATCGTCCTTGTCCAGCTTCCAGTGCAGCTGGCGCTGGCCACCGACGTGCACGGTGCAGTGCGAGGCCGTGTTCGGTGCGCCGCCGTCGATGCCGACGAACGGCAGGAACACCAGCGGGTACTCCAGGCCCTTGCTCTTGTGCAGCGTGATGATCTGCACGCGGCGTGCATCCGATTCCAGGCGCAGCAGCTGCTGCTCATCATCCTGGTCGGCGTTGGCCATCTGCCCCTGCAGCCAGTCCAGCAGGCCGTGCATGCCCAGCGCCTGCGCCGAGGCTTCCTGCAGCAGTTCGCCCAGCTGCAGGTAGTTGGTCAGGCGGCGCTCGCCGTCGATCAGCGCCAGCAGGCGCTCGCCCTGTGCGGCGCAGACATCGGCGATCACCGCGAACGGCCCGCCGCGCTGCCAGCGCTCGCGCCAATGCAGCAGCTGTGCCTGGAACCCGCGTTGCAGGTCGCCCTCACGTTCCATCGCGGCGATCGCACTGGCACGTTGACCGAGCAGTACCGTGGCCAGCGCTGCACGCAGGCGGCCTTCGTCAGCCGGCTGCAGCAGTGCCAGCAGCAGCGCGCGCAGATCACGCGCCTCGCTGGTCGCGAACAGGCTCTGCCTGCCGGCTGCCACCGCGGGAATGCCGACCGCGGCCAGCGCGCGCTGTATCAGGGTGGCCTCGCGATGCGAGCGCACCAGTACCGCGATATCACCCGGCTGCACGGGGCGCCCACGCAGCACGGCCTTGCCGGTCCTCGCATCGACCAGGGTCTGGTGGATCGCGGCCACGCTGGCCTGGGTAGCGGCTTCGCGCGAGGCGTCGGCGCTCATCGCCTTGTCACCCCCGCTACGCAGCACGCGCAGGGTGAGTGCCGCGGCGGCATGGCCATCGCGCTGGTAGTCCTCATCGGTGCGCACGCCACCGGGACGCACCGGCTCGAACTGGATGTCACGCTCGAGGAAGGCGTCTTCGCCACCGTTGTCGTACAGCGCCTGCAATGCACGCAGCACAGCCGGTCGCGAGCGGAAGTTCTGGTCCAGCACCGGCGCCTGCTGCGCCAGCTGCTTGGCCTTCAGGTAGGTGTGGATGTCGCCGCCACGGAACCCATAGATCGCCTGCTTGGGATCGCCGATCAGGAACAGCGCCGGTACCAGGCCGAGTTCGCGTACCTCCGGCGAATCGCCGAACACGCTGTGGAAGATGCCCCACTGGCGGTCGTCGGTATCCTGGAACTCGTCGACCAGCGCGATGCGGTACTGCGCGCGCAGCTGCTTCACCAGTGCCAGCCGCTGCGGGCCTTCCAGGGCCAGTGCCACGCCATCGATCAGGTCGTCGTAGGTCTGCACCCGGCGCGTGCGCTTCAGTGCCTGCAGGCGCTGCGTGGCTTCGTCGCGCAGGCGGTGCAGGAAGTTCAGTGCGGTGCCGCGCAACCAGGCATCACGTTCGGCGAGCAACGCTACATAGCGCGCCAGCGGCGCCTGCAACGGCGACGACGGCGTGCGATCGGCAAATTTCTTGTTGGTCTTGTCGGCCAGCACCTCCGGCAGCAGTGCCGGCAGGCGCTCGCTGGCCAGCAACTCGCGCGGATCGGCGCGCTCGGCCCAGCCCAGCAGCTGCCGGCCCAGCGGGTGCAGCCAGCCCAGCTTGTAGGACACCCCGTTGATCCACTTGTTGTCGACGGCATCGCAGAGGTCGATGAAGAACTGCTCGCCGTGCTCGCGCAGCGCCTCCTGCAGTTCGGCGGCGGTGGCCTGCAATGCCGGGTGTGGATCGGCCAGCGTCACTGGCTGTGGCAACGGGTGCAGTGGTGGCGCAGCCAGCAGCGCACGCAGATCGGCGGCCAGCGCATCCGGGTTGGGCCACAGCCAGGTCAGCGGTTCCAGCGTGGCCGCGTCGTTGGCGTTCACCCGCCAGAGATCGGCTGCCAGCTCCTCCAGCAGCTCACGGTCGCTGGCCAGCAGCTCCGGCGGGTCGAAGGTATGGCCGCTCTCCAGCGCATGCTCGCGCAGCACGCGGGTACAGAAACCGTGGATGGTGAAGATCGAAGCCAGGTCGATCTCGTCGGCCGCCACCTGCAGGCGGCGTTTCAAGGCGTCGGCGCTCTCGATGCCGCCGTGCAGATGGCGCTGCAGCACGTCGCGGGTCAATTGCACGTCCGGTGCTTCACCCTCGGCCGGTTCCAGATCGACCAGGCGTGCGGCCAGCGCCAGGCGCTCGCGGATGCGCTTGCGCAGTTCCTGGGTGGCGGCATCGGTGAAGGTCACCGCCAGGATCTGGCCTATGCGCAGGCCCTGCTCCACCACCAGGCGGGTGAACAGCGTGGCCAGGGTGAAGGTCTTGCCGGTACCGGCGCTGGCCTCGATCAGCCGGATGCCATCCAGCGCCAGGGCCAGGTAGGGATCGCCCGCCATGCGCTGGGTTTCCTCATCCGCGAAGGCGGTGCTCATGCGCTGCCCTCCAGGCCGGCGTCGGCACCCAGCGTGCGGCCTTCGCGCACCGCGCTGAAGACCACCTGGCTGTTGCGCAGCAGGTCGGCATAGCCGGCGTCGGTGGCGAACGGGTCGGCACCGCGCAGCACCAGCTGCCAGGCGTCGCTGCTGGATTCCCCCCAGCTGCGGTCGCTGCCGTGCCACTGCTTCCAGCCTTCGCTGCGCTGTTTTTCCGCCGGCGCGTTGTACAGCACCCAGCCGGTATACGGGGCAAAGCGCAGCGGCTCACGCAGGCCACGTTGGCGCAGCTGCAGCAGTGCGCGCAGCGCGGCGCGTGCAGCGGGAACGCTCAGTGCCGGCAGCACATGCGGGCCGGGACCGGCATCGCCGCCATCGTGGAACTGCACCAGCGGCAACGCATCGCCGGCAGCGTTGGCCAGCAGCCAGTCCAGGCCCTGGCGGATCACCGCATTGCCATTGAGGGTGCCAGCGCGCAGGCGCACGAGGCCTTCGGGATGACGATCAGCCACGCGGCCGTGCAGGCGCACGCCATCGATCTCCACTTCATAGCGGCGGCTTTCCAGCGGTTCGCCCTGCATCCAGCCCAGCAATGCGCTGGCATACGGGCGGGTCTTCACTTGCTCCACCTCGAACTGGCGTTCGCCCAGAGGGCCCGACGGCAGCAGCCCGCGCGCGCGCAGCCGCGGATACAACGACTCGGTATCGCCACTGAGCGTGGCGCGCACCACCGCCGCCTGCACGCTGCGCTTTTCCGGGCCGCGCGAAGAGAGCACCAGCGGCTCCAGGTCATCGACCTCCTCGACATCGTCGGCCAGGCGCAGGCCCAGCGACTGCGCCAGGAACTGCCCGGCCGGGTCGCACAGGAAGCGGCGCAGGGTATCGAGTGCGACCTCGTCTTCCACCGCATCGTCGAGCGGCGGCGGCAACGGTGCGTCGAACCAGGGCTGCAGGCCGCCACGCTCGCCGGTAAGGCGACCGGCGGCCGGATGCCACTGGCGGCGATAGCTGAAGCGGCGTGGATCGCCATCACCGAACGCCGCCGGCGAGAACGGCTGCAGTGCGTGGCGCACGGTGAAGTCACGGACCGCCGCAGTCGGATCAAGGTGATACGCAGCGGCGGCATCGATCAGCTCACTGACCAGCACCGACGGCTCACGCACGCTGCCATCGCGCGGATCGGCACCGAGATAGCTCAGGTAGAACACCTCCTGCGCGGCGGCGAACAGCTGCAGGAACAGGAAGCGGTCGTCTTCGCGGGTGGAGCGGTCGCCCGGTCGGCGGCGCGGCGTGTCCAGCTCGGCAGTGAGCTGGTTGAGACCGGCAGCCGGGTCACGGCGCGGGAAATCGCCATCATTGAGACCGAGCACGCAGATCACCCGGAACGGCAGCAGGCGCATCGGCACCATGCGGCCGAAGCTGATGCCACCGGTCAGCAGCGGCGCGCGCGTATCGGCCTCGCCCAGTGCGCTGGCGAAGTGCGCGCGCACGACCTCCGGCGGCACGCCGTCTTCGAAACCGGCCTTGGCGGCATCGTCGGCGAACTGGTTGAGCAGCTTGCGCAGGCGCTCCAGCGCACGCTGGCTGTTGGGCGAACTGGGCGCGGTCGGCAGCAGCGCGTCCAGCAGCGACAGCAGGCGTTGCCGCCACTGCGCCGGCGTCAGCAGTTCGCCGAGGCGGCGCTGGTAGACCGCCAGCACGCGCAACAGGCGCAGCAGCCGGTCCAGCGCCTCCAATGCGCCACCCTCCAGCTCGATCCACGGTGCGACACCGGCCAGGTCGGCCTCGCTGCCGGTCGCGTGACCGAGCACCAGGCGGTCCAGCGCGAACTGCCAGGTGTAGGCGTCGTCGGCCGGTGCCTGGTGCTGGTTGCGGTGCTTCGCATCCAGGCCCCAACGTGCACCCGCCTGCTGCAGCCAGCCATGCAGGCGGTCGAAGTCCACCGCCTCCAACCCGGCCGCTTCGGCCAGCGGCGCGCTGGCCAGCAGGTCCAGCACTTCATTCAGGCCAAAGCGCGAAACGGGCAGGCCCAGCAGGTGCACGAACACATCGGCCAGCGGCTCGCCCGCCAGCGGACTGCTGTCGGCCAGCGCATAGGGAATGTGCTCCTCCTCGCCGCCGCGACCGCCGAACACCGCTTCCAGGTACGGCACGTAGGGGTCGATGTCCGGCGCCAGCACCGCGATCTCGCGCGCCTGCAACGGCGGATCGAAGCGTGGGTCCTGCAGCAGGCTGCGCAGCTGGTCGTGCAGGACCTGCAGCTCGCGCAGGCGGGTATGGCAGGCATGCACCTGCAGGCTCGGGTCGTCGCGGCGCAGGCCGTCTCGCAGCTGCCCCGAAGGCAGCGCGCGGCGGTGGAACAGATCGCGCTGCAGGCGATGCAGCAGGCTGTCGGACAGGCCGCCTTCGTCCAGGGTCGGCCGGGTGTCGTCTTCCGGATCCGAATACGCTGCAATTTCGCCTGCCGGGTGCACCACCTCGTAACTACCCAGCACCGCCATGAAGTCGCGCCCGGCCGCACCCCAGGCTTCGAGCAGGCGGTTCTCACCGGCCGCTTCACCGAAGGGATCGGGCGCGCCGCTGCGCAGGCGCTCGGCCAGGGTCTGCAGGTCGCCCCAGTACGACTGCACCGGCGTGGGCATATAGAAGTGCAGCTCGCCCACCCGTGCCTGGGTGGCCATCACCCGCAGCACGTCGGGCGAGATGTTGAGCGTCGCGAACGCGGACATGCGCGGCGGCAGGCCCTGTGGCAACGGCTGGCCGGCACCTTCGAAGCGGTCCAGATATTCCTGGATACGGCGCGCACGGTAGTCGCAGCCATGGGTGATCGTGCGCCACAGGATCGCCTGCGGGTCGGCCGGATCGGCGCCGGCGGCCCATCGCAGCAGCCAGTCACGGCGCCAGGCCTGGTACTTCTCGAACACCGAGGCCAGTTCACCGGCCAGCGCCCACGGCTTCAGCGCGTCGCTGCCGGCAAGATAGGACTGCAGCGCGCGCATCGGAGGCTGCGCCAGCAGCGCCGGGTCGCGCAGTGCCCGGTACAGCTTCCAGTGCAGGCCCGCAGCGTCCAGGTCATCGCGTTCCCCCGGAACATTGGCGTTGAGGGCACGGGCGACAAACTCACCCGGGGTCAGGAACTCAAGATTGGCGGCCACGCCATACTCGGCAGCGAGTGTCGCTTGCAGCCAACGCCGCATCGCCACCTGCGGGATCAGCACAACCTCCGGCGCCAGCAATGGCTGGCCCGGAACCGGCGCACGCATGTTGCGCGCCAGCAGCGCGGCCAGCACGTCCAGGGAGTTGGAATGGTAGAGGCGGAAATCGCTGCCCGGGTCACTCATCATGCACAGTGTGCAGCACGGCAGGCAGTATTCAATGGCCGGCCCATCGCCAGTACGGATTGTTCCGGGCAGCCAGCCGATTGTCCCGGCCTGGCAAGGGTCTTGCCGTGCCACAATACTGGACCGTCCAGTCTGCTTATGTTCAGCCGACGGACCCGATCCTTCGATGTCTAAAAAACGTTAATGGTGCCCATGTCGGCTTCCACCTCCAGTCTGGTGCAGTTATCCAACGTCCGCATCGACCGGAGCGGGCGCACGATCCTGCGCGACGTGTCGCTGCAGGTGCCGAAGGGCAGCATCACCGCGGTGCTGGGTCCATCCGGCAGCGGCAAGTCGACCCTGCTGGCGGCACTGACCGGCGAACTGCGCCCGGTCGCCGGCGAAGTCACCCTGTTCGGCAAGCCGATTCCGCATGACAGCGGCGCACTGCTGGAGATGCGCAAGAGCGTGGGTGTGCTGCTGCAGGGCAATGGCCTGCTGACCGACCTCACTGTGGCCGAAAACGTCGCGCTGCCGCTGCGTACGCATACCCGCCTGCCGACCGCCGTGCTGCGCCGGCTGGTGGAAATGAAGCTGCATGCGGTGGGCCTGCTGGCCGCGGCCGATGCCTGGCCGCGCGAGCTGTCCGGTGGCATGGCGCGCCGCGTGGCGCTGGCCCGCGCGCTGGCGCTGGACCCGCCGCTGATGATCTACGACGAGCCGCTGACCGGTCTGGACCCGATCGCCTCGGGGGTGATCATGAGCCTGATCCAGCGCCTCAACCACAGCCTGGGCCTGACCAGCATCATCGTCAGCCACCACGTGCACGAGACCCTGCCGATCTGCGACCAGGTGATCGCCATTGCCAATGGCGGCATCGTGTTCCAGGGCACGCCCGAGGCGCTGCAGTCCAGCCAGGATCCGCTGCTGCGGCAGTTCCTGCACGGCCAGCCCGATGGCCCCATTCCGTTCGATGCCGCGCCGCGCGCGAGGGTCGCCTGATGCCGTTCGTCCAAGCCACCCGCTCGCTGGGCCGCGCCGGCCTGTTCTCGCTGACCGTGCTGCGTGGTTCGCTGCCGACCGGTGACTTCCTGGCCGAGCTGACCCGCGAGATCTACAAGATCGGCGCGCGCTCGCTGCCGATCATCGCCGTCGGTGGTGCCTTCGTCGGCCTGGTGCTGACCCTGCAGGGCTATCGCACGCTGACCACCTTCGGTGCGGCCGACGCGCTGTCGACCCTGCTCGGCCTGTCGCTGTACCGCGAGCTGGCGCCGGTGCTGACCGCGCTGCTGTTCATCGGCCGCGCCGGCAGTTCGATTGCCGCCGAACTGGGCCTGATGCGTGCCACCGACCAGATCAAGGCGTTGGAACTGATGGCGATCGACCCGGTGGCCAAGGCTGTCGCGCCACGCTTCTGGGCGGCGGTGCTGACCGTGCCGCTGCTGACCGGCATCTTCTGCTCGCTGGCGATCAGCGCCAGCTACTTCGAAGCGGTGCACGTGCTGGGCCTGGACAATGGCGTGTTCTGGTCGGCACTGCGCAACAGTGTCGATTTCTGGGATGACTTCGGCGTGGCGATGCTGAAGTCGGCGATCTTCGGCGGCACCGCCGCGCTGGTCGCCGCCTACGTTGGTTTCCATGCTGAGCCGACCATCGAGGGCACCTCGGTGGCGACCACCCGTGCGGTGGTCAATGCCTCGCTGCTGGTGCTGATGTTCAACTTCGTGCTGTCGGCAATGTTGTTCACCTAACCCCCTCCACGGCGGTGCGCAGGCGCGCGCGGCCACCACGACTCGATCAGGTAATCCACATGGCCATCCGCGGTCCCAGACTCGAATTCTCCGTCGGCGCCTTCCTGCTGCTGGCCCTGGCCTCGCTGATGGTGCTGGCCGTGGCCTCGACCAACCAGCGCTGGAGCTGGGGCAGCCAGGGCTACGAGCTGAAGGCGCGCTTCTCCCAGGTCGGCCAGCTGCGCAAGCAGGCGCCGGTGAAGATCGGTGGCGTCACTGTCGGCCAGGTCGCCTCGATCGACCTGGATCCGGTGAAGTTCGAATCCATCGTGACCCTGCGCATGGACAGCAAGGTCAAGGACCTGCCGGCGGACACCTCGGCCGGTATCTTCACCAGTGGTTTGCTGGGCGAGAGCTATATCGGTCTGCAGCCGGGCGGTGACCCGGACGTGCTCAAGGCCGGTGACGAGATCGTCTTCACCCAGCCAGCAGTCGACCTGATCCAGCTGGTCGGCAAGTACATGTTCAGTGGCGGCGCCGGTGGTGGCGCAGGCCAGAAGCCCAACGATGGCGCACAGGCGCCTGCAACGGAACCGCAACCATGAAGATGAAACTGATCCCGGCCCTGCTTGCCTCGACGCTGCTGCTGGCCACGCCGTTCCTCGCCCAGGCCCAGGCCGCCGCCCCCGCCGCAGCCGCGACGCAGGGCCAGGCCGGCAAGGTGGTGATCGATGCGAGTACGCGCATCCTCACCACCCTGCAGCAGCGCCGCAGCGAGTTCAGCAGCAACCCGGCCAGCCTGCGCAGCTACATCGACAGCGAACTGAACCGCACCTTCGATCGCGACTACGCCGCGCGCCTGGTACTGGGCACGCACGCCCGCGGCGCCTCGGATGCCGACATCAAGCTGTTCGCCGATGCCATGGCCGACAGCCTGATGCAGCGCTACGGTTCGACCCTGCTCAACATCCAGGGCAAGCCGAGCTTCCGCCTGAAGGGTGAGAGCCCGCTGCCAGGCAACCGCGGCGTGCGCGTGAGCACCGAACTGGTGCGGGCCGGCAGCGAACCGACCCCGGTCGAGTACTGGATGCGCAACGTGAACGGCCAGTGGAAGATCTTCGACGTCAACATCGAAGGCATCTCCTACGTGCAGACCTTCCGCAACCAGTTCGATACCCCGCTGCGCCAGAAGGGCATCAAGCAGGTGGCCAGTGAACTGCACAGCGGCAGCATGCAGGCCGGGCCCGCGGGCAATGGCAAGTAACGCCCTGGCGCTGCTGGAAGGCGACGCCCTGCGCCTGCGCGGGGTGCTCGACCGTGCCGCGGTGATCGCGCTGTGGCCGCAACTGCAGGCCCTGCCGGCCAAGCTGGCGCGGCTGGAGCTGGGCGAGGTCGAGCGCGTGGACAGCGCCGGCCTGGCCCTGCTGGCCGAACTGGCGGCCCGTGCACGCAAGGCCGGCCATACGCTGGCCATTTCCGGCGCGCCAGCCGGTTACAACGAGCTGAGCGCAGCCTACCGGCTGTCGCCCGACCTGGATTTCAACGCTACTTCTGCTGCGAGCTGACATGAACGTCGTACGCACTTTCCCCCTGATCGTCCTGGCCACCGCCCTGACCGCCTGTGCCGGCAAGCCCGCGCGCAACGACGCTCCGGTCGCCAGCACCATGGTCGCGCCCAGCCCGGCTGCCGAAGCACCCGCCGCAACGGCCGATACCGGCGTGGTCGACGCTGCTCCGGTCGCTCCCGTGGCCCCCCCTCCGGCACCCGCCGCGTCGTCGCCGACGGCTGCGGCACAGGGTGCAGAGGACGGCACACCGAAGACCGCAGCGTCCACCGCCGCCGATGGCGACGATGATTTCGACGCCCTGTATGGTGGCACCGGCAACACCGGCAGTGCTGCCGCCTACGATCCGTGGGAACCGTTCAACCGCAAGGTCCACGCGTTCAACAATGCGGTCGACCGCGGGGTGGCCCGCCCGCTGGCCACCGCCTATACCCATGTGGTGCCGCGCTTCGCGCGTACCGGCGTCAGCAACTTCTTCAGCAACCTGCGCGCGCCGGTGACCATCACCAACCAGCTGCTGCAGGGCCGCGGAGCCGACGCGTGGGACACCCTCGGCCGCTTCCTGATGAACAGCACGCTGGGCATCGGTGGCCTGTTCGATCCGGCCAGCAAGGCGATGGTGCCGCGTCGCAATGAAGACTTCGGCCAGACCCTCGGCGCCTGGGGCTGGCGGCGTTCGCGCTACGTGGAACTGCCGTTCTTCGGTCCGCGTACCGTGCGCGATGTGTTCGGCCTGGCCGGTGACATCCCGTTGTCGCCGATTCGCCGCATCGAAGAGGACAAGATCCGCATCGGCCTGCAGGGCCTGCAGCTGGTCGACACCCGTGCGCAGCTGCTGGCGATCGACGATCTGCGTGACACCGCCGTGGACGAATACTCGCTGGTACGCGATGCCTGGATGCAGCGGCGCAACTACCAGATCGAGAACGATCTGCGCAGCAAGCGCGACCGCGGCCACGATGATGCCAATTCGCCGATCCCGGTCGATGCGATGCCGATGCCGCAGTGGACCCACTGAAGCCGCGCATCGATGCATGAAAAACCCCGCCTCGGCGGGGTTTTTCTTTTCCAGCAAGGTGCTTTTCCGGTAGGTGCCACCTTGGTGGGCACGCGCTCCTCAGGCAGCCAGCGCGGCCTCGATGGCCTCGCGCAGGCGCGCGTCATCGGCAGCCACGTCCGGGGCAAAGCGCGCGATGACCTGGCCGTCGCGGCCGACCAGGAACTTCTCGAAGTTCCACAGCACCGCCGGCGCAGCGTGGATCGGGATCTCCTTGCTGGCCAGGCGCTCACGCAGCGGGCCTTCGCCGATCGACTGCGGCTGGGCGGCGGTCAGCTGCTGGTACAGCGGATGGGTGTCGTCACCGGCCACGCTGATCTTGGAGAACATCGGGAAGCTGACGTCGTAGGTAAGCTGGCAGAACTGCTGGATCTCGGCCTCGCTGCCCGGCTCCTGGCCGAGGAAGTTGTTGGCGGGGAAGCCCAGTACTTCCAGGCCCTGCGCGTGCTTTTCCGCATACAGCGCCTGCAGGCCTTCGTACTGCGGGGTCAGGCCGCACTTGGAAGCGACGTTGACCAGCAGCAGCACCTTGCCCTGGTAGTCGGCAAGCGAGGACGGCTGGCCGTCGATGGTGGTGAGGGAAATGTCCTGGATCGGGGTGCTCACGCGGGGGCTCCGGCAACAGCGGGGAATGGCCCACCAGCATAGCGCCGCGCGATGCCGGTAGTGCCGGCCGCTGGCCGGCAAAGGTGCGATCGTTCGCAAGGGTTCATGAGGATGCCGGCCAGCGGCCGGCACTACGATCAGTCCACGCAGATCGTGCCCTGCGCCTTGCCGTCATCAATGCGCTGGCGGCAGCCGAAATTCTGGCGCACGTCGCGCTGGCAGGTACCGGTGGCGGCACTGCCGACGGCCACTTCGCCCGTGGCCAGGCACTGGCCGGTGCAGTCACTCCTGCGGCTGCAGGCCTTGCCGGCGTCGGCATAGGGAATCACGCACTGCTCGCGCTGCAGCCGGCCAAGCCGCTGCAGGGTGCCGCCGGCTGCCTGGCAGTCGACGTCGCGCGCTTCGCGGTACGCTTCGGCCGCTTCGGGGCTGGTGGCTGCGGCAGGTGCCGCCGCCGTATCGGCGGCCGGTGGTGCGCTGCTGCAGGCGGCAAGCAGCGCGGTCAGGACAAGGCTGGTGAAGCGGCGCAGGCGCATGACGATACCTGATCGAAGCGGACAGGCCGCCAGCATACGCATCGGCGATGCAGGCGGCGTGTCAGCGTGGCTCAGGCCTCGTCGCCGTCACTGCCTTCCTCTGCTGGCAGCGCGTCCGGCAGCAACTGGCGGCTCTGCTCAACCGGCAGCGACTCGACATCCCTCAGCTTGCGGGCGATCGCGCGGGTGCGCACCCCGGTCTGGTCGATCTGCTTGCTGGCCTGGTCCAGCTTGGCCTTCACGTTGTCCAGCACATCGCCGAACTTGCCGAATTCGGTCTTCACCGCACCCAGCAGGCTCCATACCTCGCTGGAGCGCTTCTCGATGGCCAGTGTGCGGAAACCCATCTGCAGGCTGTTGAGTAGCGCGGTGATCGTGGTCGGCCCGGCGACCACCACGCGGTGGTCACGCTGCAGCAGATCGACCAGGCCGGGGCGCCGGATCACCTCGGCATACAGGCCTTCGGTGGGCAGGAACATCACTGCGAAGTCGGTGGTGTGCGGCGGCACGATGTACTTCTCGCAGATCGACTTGGCCTGCACCTTCACCGCACGCTCCAGCTGCGCACCCTGCACGCGTACCAGTTCGGCGTCGCCCTGCTCCTGTGCGTCCAGCAGGCGCTCGTAGTCTTCGCGAGGGAACTTGGAGTCGATCGGCAGCCACACCGGCGTGTCATCGCTGCTGCGGCCCGGCAGGCGCACGGCGATATCGACCATCTCGCCACTATCCGGGCGTACCTTCACCCCGCGCGCATACTGCTCCTGGATCAGGGTCTGCTCGAGGATGTTCTCCAGCTGTACTTCACCCCAGCTGCCGCGCGTCTTGACGTTGGTCAGCACGCGCTTGAGGTCGCCCACGCCGGTGGCCAGCTGCTGCATCTCGCCAAGGCCGCGCTGCACCTGTTCCAGGCGCTCCGAGACCAGTTTGAAGGACTGGCCCAGGCGTGTTTCCAGCGTCGACTGCAACTTCTCATCCACCGTCACGCGCATCTGTTCCAGCTTCTGCGCATTGTCGCTCTGCAGCGCGCGCAGCTGTTCTTCCAGCGTCGTGCGCATCTCGGCGATGCGCTGCTCGTTGCGTTGGGTCAGTTCCTGCAGGCGCAGGCCCAGGCTTTCGGTCAGGCGCTGCTGCGACTGCGCGCCCTCCTCGCGGCCCTTGCGTGCATCGTCCACCAGGGTCTGCCGCAGCGCGCCGAGCTGGGTATCGGTACGCCCGGTGAGCTCCTGCAGCTGCTGGCCAAAGGCATGGATGCGGGCTTCCTGCTGCTGGCCGAAGGTCTCCAGCTGGCCGCGCAGTTCCTGCAGCCGCTGTCCCATCAACGCCGCGCCCCGCTGCTGGCTCTCGGCCGCTTCGGCGCGCGCCTTTCGGGCATCTTCGCCCAGCGCTTCGCGCAGCAGGTCCAGGCGCTGGTCGGTGCGGGTGGACAGATCGGTCAGCGCGCGGGCGAAGCCATCGAGCTGTTCGCGCAGCTCGCTGCGCCCGGCCCGCGCCTCCTCGCGCACCGCCTGTTCCAGGCGGTCATGCGGCGGGCGGCGCAGCAGGGCGACCAGCTGCAGGATGAGCACGGCCAATAGAAGGCCGCCAATGAGCAGATATTCGGTTTGCATGGGGGAAGTGTAGGCTGGCCGAGTCTCAGCTGCTGCGTCAGGAACATGCTCGCTCTGTACGGAAAGCCCACCTCCATCAACGTACGCAAGGTGCTGTGGCTGTGCGCCGGGCTCGACCTGTCACTTCACCACGAGCCAGAACCGCCGGCGGGCCTGCTGGCCACACTGAACCCGAACCGTCAGGTGCCGGTGCTGCGTGATGGGGACTTCGTGCTGTGGGAGTCCAACAGCATCTGTCGCTACCTGGCAGCGCGCGCCGGCCGCGACGACCTGTTGCCCGGTCAAGCCCAGGACCGGGCCCGGGTGGAGCAGTGGATGGACTGGCAGGCAAGCGACCTCAACAGCGCGTGGCGCCACGTGTTCATGGCGCGCGTGCGCCAGCACCCGGACTACCCCGACGATGCCCGCGCCGAAGCCAGCCTGGCGCAGTGGAATCGGCTGATGGCTGTCCTTGATGCGCAGCTGGCCACTACCGACGGCTACGTGGCGGGCAACGCCTTCACCCTGGCCGATATCGTGCTCGGGCTGTCGACCCAACGCTGGCGCAGCACGCCCGGCAACAAGCCCGTGCTGCCACACCTCGCGGCGTGGTTCGAAGGCCTGCGGCAGCAGCCGGGTTTCGCCGAGCACGTCGACAACGGCGTGGCCTGAGGCAGGGGTCAGATCCCTTTCCCGGGGGAAAAAAGGGATCTGACCCCAAGGGCGCAGGAACAGCCGGTGTTACCAGCCTTCCAGCACGATCTTGCCCTTGGCGCGGTGGCTTTCCAGCAGCGCGTGGGCACGCCGCAGGTTGGCGGCGTCGATGCGGCCGAAGTGCTCGCCCAGCGTGGTCTGCAGCACGCCCGTGTCGATCAGCTCGGCCACGCGGTTCAGCAGGTCGTGCTGGCGCTGCATGTCGGCGGTGCGGTAAAGCGGCCGGGTGAACATCGACTCCCAGTGCAGGGACAACGCCTTGCGCTTGAGCGCCATCACGTCCACCTGGCCAGGATCGTCGATCAGCCCCAGCTGGCCCTGCGGCGCCAGCAGTTCCACGATCTGCGCGTAGTGCTGGTCGGAATGGGTCAGGCTGGCCACGTGCTGCACCTCGCTGATGCCGAGCCGCGCCAGGCCCTCGGCCAACGGCAGGCTGTGGTCGATCACATGGTGCGCGCCCATCGCATGCACCCAGTCCTGGGTATCCGGACGCGAGGCGGTGCCGATCACGGTCAGCTTGGTCAGCTTCCGCGCCAGCTGTACCAGGATCGAACCAACGCCGCCGGCAGCACCGATCACCAGCAGGGTCTGGCCTTCACCACCGCCCTCGGCAATGCGCAGGCGGTCGAACAGCAGCTCCCAGGCGGTGATCGCGGTCAGCGGCAGCGCGGCGGCGGCCGCATCGTCCAGGCGGGCCGGCTTGCGGCCCACGCTGCGCTCATCCACCAGCTGGTACTCGGCATTGCTGCCCGGGCGATCGATGACGCCGGCGTAGTAGACCGCGTCGCCAGGCTGGAACAAGGTCACCTCGCTGCCCACCGCATCGACGATGCCGACCGCATCCCAGCCCAGCACGCGCGGGCCGTCGGTGGCCACGCCACGGCGGACCTTGGTGTCGACCGGGTTCACCGCCACCGCGCGTACCGCCACCCGCAGGTCGCGCGGGCCGGGTTGTGGCAGATCCAGGTCGATATCGATCAAGGCCTGGGGATCATCGATCGGCAGGCCGGCTTGGGTGTAGGCAATGGCGCGCATGGCAGCGGTCCAGGGGGAAGGAGACGACAGGTTGCGCCGAGCACGATCCGGCAAAAAGGCGCAGAATCGGTCAGCACTTTCACTCCAGTAATGAAAATGATCCGCTTCGACGACCTGCAGCTGTTCGTCCGCACTGCCGCGCTGGGCAGCTTCTCGCAGGCGGCCCGCGAGGCCGATCTGCTGCCCGGCCAGGTTGCCGCAGCGGTGGCGCGGCTGGAACGCGAGCTGGACCTGCGCCTGTTCGTGCGCACCACCCGCAGCCTGCGCCTGACCGGTGAGGGTGCGCTGTACCTGCCGTATGCACAGGAGGTACTGGCGACCCTGCGCGAGGGCCAGGCCCGCGTGCAGGGCGATGACGCCGAACTGCACGGCACCCTGCAGCTGTCGGCGCCGTCGGACTTCGGCCGCAACCTGCTGCTGCCGTGGCTGAGCGCGTTCCGCGCGGCGCATCCACGGCTGCGCGTGCACCTGCGCCTGTCCGACGAGGTCGCCGACGTGTTCCGCGACCCGGTCGACGTGGCCATCCGCATCGGCCACTTCGACGACGCCAACTACGTCGCCCTGCCGCTGCTGGAAGGCAACCGGCGCGTGCTGGCCGCCTCGCCCGGCTATCTGCGCCGGCGTGGCACTCCCACGCGCCTGGAGGATCTGCGCGAGCACGACTGCCTGGTCTATCAACTCAATGGCCGCGCCTACGATCGCTGGTCGTTCGAGGTCGACGGGCGCCGCAGCGTGATTCCGGTGCGCGGCCCGCTGGTCTGCGACGATGCCGACGTGGTGCGGCGCTGGGCGGCGGCCGGCGAAGGCATCACCTACAAGTCCTGGCTGGACCTGCGCGAGGACGTGCAGGCCGGGCGCCTGCAGCTGCTGCTCGACGGTGTTGGCAGCAGCATTCCGTTGCAGCTGGTGTGCCCGCACCGCAAGCAGTTCTCGCCGGCCGTGCGGCAACTGCACGCGCAGCTGCGCCAGCACCTGCAACCGCTGCTGTCTGGCATGCCTGATGGCGTTGCCCGCCCCCTGTCGCCAACTGCGGCGCTGGCCGACAATGGCGGCCCCCCGTGACAAGAGAACACCGCCATGCCGTGGATGGGCATCCAGGACCTGTGGACGTTTCTGGTCGCCGTGCTGGTGTTCCTCGCCCTGCCGGGCCCCGGCACCTTCACCCTGCTGACCGCCACCGGCCGCGGCGGCGTGCGTGGCGGCTACACCGCGCTGGCCGGCCTGCTGGTCGGCGACCAGATCCTGATGTGGCTCGCCTTGGCCGGCGTGGCTGCGCTGCTCACGGCCAACCCACTGGTATTCCACGCGGTGCAGTACCTCGGCGCGGCCTACCTGGTGTGGGTGGGCATCAGCCTGCTGCGCACGCCCAAGCACGAGGGTAGCGACGCCGGCCCGATCCGCATGCAGCCGGGCCGCTACTTCCAGCAGGCGATCCTGGTCAGCCTGCTCAACCCGAAGGCGATTTTGTTCTACATGGCCTTCCTGCCATTGTTCATCGATCCCAAGGCACACCAGGGCATCGCCACCTTCGCCGCGCTGGCCAGCATCATCCTGATGGTCAGCATCGCCTACTGCTCGATGCTGATCGGCGTAGGCAACCTGGCCCGCCGCCGGCTGATCCAGCACCCGCGGATCAGTGACGCGCTGCGCCGCGTGGCTGGGCTGTTCCTGGTGGGGTTCGGCATCCGCTTGGGGCTGAACGGGTGACATCCTGACCGGCCGCCAGCCCGGAGGCCCGGCAGGAAGATGGCTGCCGCTGGCCCGGCAAGGAAGCGGCGTGAACTACAGGATGGAGCTCCAGACGCCTGGGGGTACCTCGAGTAATTTCGAATCGTGCTGGCATTTGTGCCGATTCCGGCAGCGCGCTCGGCGTGCAAGCGCATTGGTGACGCATTTGACCCGCGCATGACCCCCGTCAGTGGTAATGCTGCGCTGCGTTCGGTCACACTCGGGAACTTGTCGTTCTCAGTCACCCCTTCCGAGGCCTGCATGTCCCTGTTCCGGCGCAAGTCCCTAGATTCCGTCACCGTCCACGAAGCCGGCAGGCGTCTGATCCCGACGCTCAGCTGGCCGCACCTGATCGCGCTGGGCATCGGTGCCATTGTCGGCACCGGCATCTACACGCTGATCGGCGTCGGAGCCAACCTGGCCGGACCGGCGGTGCTGATCTCCTTCGCCATCGCCGGAGCGGTCTGCGCCTGCGCGGCGCTGTCCTATGCCGAGCTGTCGACGATGATGCCGGCCGCCGGCAGTGCCTACACCTACAGCTACAGCGCGCTGGGCGAGGTGTTCGCCTGGGTGGTGGGCTGGAGCCTGATCCTGGAGTACTCGCTGGTGGTGAGTACGGTGGCGGTGGGCTGGTCCGGCTACTTCGTCGGCTTCCTCGAATGGGTCCACACCCAGTTCGGCTGGAACGTGCACCTGCCGGCCTGGCTGGCAGCCGGCCCGCACGTGGAAGGCGGCATGATCAACCTGCCGGCGATCGTCATCACCTGGCTGGTGGCCGGCATGCTGATGGCCGGCACCAAGGAAAGCGCCACCCTCAATGCCATCCTGGTGGTGTTCAAGCTGATCGCGCTGGCCATCTTCGTGGCCGTGGCCCTGCCCGCCTTCGACAGCGCCAACCTGCAGCCGTTCATGCCGTATGGCTTTGCCAAGTCGATGGGCCCTGATGGCGTCGAGCACGGCGTAATGGCGGCGGCGGCGATCATCTTCTTCGCCTTCTATGGCTTCGATGCGATCTCCACCGCGGCCGAAGAGACCAAGAACCCGGGCCGCGACCTGTCGATCGGCATCATCGGTTCGATGATCGGCTGCACCATCGTCTACGTGCTGGTCGCGCTCGCGGCCGTTGGTGCGATGAGCTACGCGGTGTTCGGCCACAGCGCCGAGCCGCTGGCGCTGATCATGCGCCAGCTCGGCCATCCGACCGCGGCGATGGTGATCGGCGTGATCGCGATCATCGCGCTGCCGACCGTGCTGCTGGCCTTCCTGTATGGCCAGAGCCGCATCTTCTTCGTGATGAGCCGCGACGGCCTGCTGCCGCGTGGCCTGTCCAAGGTCAACGCACGTACCGGCACGCCGGTGGCGACCACGCTGTTCACCGCCGTGGTGGTGTCGGCCCTGGCCGGCGTGGCACGCCTGGACGAGATCGCCGCACTGGCCAACGCGGGCACCCTGGCCGCGTTCACTGCAGTGGGTGTCTGCCTGGTGGTGCTGCGCCTGCGCGAGCCCAACCGCGAACGTACCTTCCGCACGCCGCTGGCCTTCGTGGTTGGCCCGCTGGCCGCACTGGGCTGCATCTACCTGTTCCTGAGCCTGCCGCACACCACCCAGTTGTATTTCCTGGTGTGGAACGTGGTTGGCCTGGTGCTGTACTTCCTGTACAGCCGCCGCCACGCACTGATCGCGAAATAAGCGCTTCACCGGTAGTGCCGGCCGCTGGCCGGCACTACCGCAAGGCGTTTCACCCGCCCTGTTTTGCTGCGTAATCCTGCGCCTGGCGCATCACCCGCAGCAGGTTGCCGCCCCAGATGGCGGCAATCTGCTTCTCGGTATAGCCCTTGCGCAGCAGCCAGGCGGTAATCTTCGGCAGCTGGCTGACATCGGGCAGGTCAGTCAAGCCACCACCACCATCCCAGTCCAGGCCGATGCCCACGTGTTCGGGGCCGACCACCTTGAGGATGTGCTCGAAGTGGGCGAAGAAGTCGTCCAGGCTGGCATGCCGCACCGGATGCTCGTGGTCCAGCGCCTGCTCGGCCTTCAGCAGGGCAACGCCCTGTTCGATGCCCATGCCCTCCCAGCCACCCAGCTGCTTGCTCAGCGCTTCCTCCGCCTGTTTGCGCTCGGGCGTCTTCGCAGTGTCGATCAGGTAGCCGCCATAGGCGTTCACCTGGATCACGCCACCGGCCTTGGCCAGCGTGCGCAGGCGCGCATCGTCGAGATTGCGCGGGTGGTCGTAGACCGCTTTGGCCGAGCTGTGCGACAGCACGAACGGCACCGGCATCATCGCCAGCAGATCGTCGAACACCGCGTCCGATGCATGCGACTGGTCGATCACGATGCCCAGCTTCACCGCCTGCCGCACCAGTTCCTTGCCCGCCGGGCTCAGCCCCTTCCACTCGGCGCCCTTGGGATCGGTGGCCGAATCGGCAAACTCGTTGTTGGCGAAGTGCACGGTGCTGAGCAGGCGCAGGCCGGCGCGGTGATAGAACGACAGCAGGCTGGGATCGGCCACCAGCGGGCTGGCGTTTTCCATGCTGATGTAGACCACGCGCTTGCCGGCAGCCTTGACCCGCGCCGCATCGTCGGCGGTCAGCGCCAGCGCGAAGCGCTCGGGATTGGCCGCCAGCATCTCGCGGATTTCCATCAATCGCTGCAGGCCGTGGTCACGCTCGGCCTGGTGGGCCGCTGCGCTGCGGTCGCCCTGGTCGGTGTAGATCGCCCAGAAGCCACCGTCCAGCGCGCCTTCGACCATGCGTGGGTAGTCCACCTGCGAAAGCGCATTGCGGTCGTGGCGCTGTTCGATGTCGAAACCGCTGCGACCGAAGTTGGCCGGTGTATCCAGATGGCTGTCGAGGGTGACCAGGCGCTGCTGCAGCGCCTTGGCACGGGCCAGCTCCTGCGCGCTGAACTCGATGGCGTGGGCGGACAGCGGCGCGCACAGCGCCAGGGCAAGCACGACGGACAGGCGACGCAACGAAGGCATGGGCTCTCACCGGCATTGGGAAGAGCCCGACCATAGCGCTGCGGCCACGCATTGGGTAGCGCCGGGCCGCGCCCGGCGAATCGCGAGGCTTCCACGCAGATCCGCCGGGCAGTGAATCATGTTCACTGCCCGGTGCCCAGCTTCCCGCGCATTGCGATGCGCCCGTAAGAATGGCGCCCCATTGATCAGGTGGCGCGGCTCGGCTTTAGAGCTACAGGGTCAGTCGACCACGCGGCAGAACACGGCCTTCAGGTAACGCGATTCCTGCACGTGGGCCATGAACGGATGGTCCGGGCCGGCGCCGGCTACCTTCAGGATCTGGATCGTCCGGCCGGAGAAGTACGCCGCACGACGCAGCATGTCGAGGAACTGGTCCTCGGCCACCAGGCCGGTGCAGGAGAACGTGGCGAACAGGCCGCCCGGCTTCACCACGCCCAGCGCCAGCTTGTTCATGTCCAGGTACTTCTTCAGCGCAGTGATCACCTGGTCGCGGTCGCGGGTCATCTTCGCCGGGTCCAGGATCACCACGTCGTACTGCTCGCCACGATTGGCCGCATCGCGCAGCCACGGGAAGATGTCGGACTGGACGAACTTCGGGCGCACGTTGTTCAGGCGCGAATTGCCCTTGGCAATCTGGATGACGTCTTCATCGATGTCGATGCCGACCACTTCCGAGGCGCCACGCGCCGCCGCATACACGGCGAAACCGCCAGTGTTGCAGCACAGGTCCAGCACGCTCTTGCCTTCCACCTGCTGGCTCAACCACTGGCGGTTCTCGCGCTGGTCGGCGAAGAAGCCGGTCTTGTGCGCACCGGCCGGGTCGGCGCGGAACTTGATGCCGTACTCGGTGATCACCGACGCTTCGGTGGTGGTGTTGCCGTGGAAGTCGAAGCTTTCCTGCTTCTGCACGTGCTCGTCGGCGAAACTGTGGAAGCGGCAGCCCGGGAACTGCTCGCGCAGGGCGTCGTAGATCCACTCGCGGTGGCGGAACATGCCGGCGGCGAAGAACTCGACCACCACCAGGTCGCCATAGCGGTCGACCACCAGGCCGGACAGGCCATCGCCTTCGCTGTGCACCACGCGCCAGGCGTCGGACACCGCATCGAGCTTCAGCACCTCACGGCGCAGCGACACCGCCTGGGCGATCTTGCGCGAGAACCAGCCGGCGTCCACCGGCACGTTCTGGTCAGTCTCAAGGATGCGCACGGCAATGCGCGAATGCCCGTTGTAGAACCCGCGGCCAATGAACTCGCCATCGATGCCGACCACGTCGACGATGGAACCGGGCTTGGGCCGGACGGTCGGCTTCTCGACCAGTTTCTGGAAGATCCACGGGTGGCTGGAGCGCCACGCATTCTTGAGGCGGACAATGGGAAGGGGGGTATTCATCCACCTATTGTAAACCGGGCGCCGGGGTCAGATCCCCGCAGGGGCTCTGACCCCGGCCGGTATGCCAACCAAGGTTGGCATCTACCAGAGCGGCAGCGCGGGAGGGCGCGCGGAGCCCCGCAGGGGATCCGGCCCCGGCCACCTGCCATTTGACGGCAGCCCGGCCAAGCCGCAGAATCTGCGCCAGAAGGGGAGTAGCTCCCAGACGTTGTCGCCGTCATTTCGAGCCCGCAGGCTCCGGTGCAACGGCAGTTCCAGCCGACTGGAACTGCGAGCGAGACCTTCGCCGTACCGGCGAAGCTCTGTCCCTGGATCCCCTCCCGATCCTCCGTTGCAGATCCTCGCCGTCCGGCCTGGCATTCATCTTTCCAACGGACATTCCCAATGCAGACGATCGGTAACGTGTGGTTGTGGGGCGGCTTCGCAGCGGTGGTGGTCATCGCCCTGCTGGTCGACCTCGTGTTGATGCGCCATGGTGGGCCGCACAAGGTCACCTTCAAGGAGGCCCTGTGGTGGTCGATCGGCTGGGTCGCGCTGGCCCTGCTGTTCAACGCCGGCCTCTGGTACTACCTGAATGAGACTGCCGGCCAGGTCGTGGCCAACAAGGTCGGCCTCGAGTTCCTGACCGGCTACCTGGTCGAGAAGGCGCTGGCGGTCGACAACATCTTTGTCTTCCTGATGATCATGAGCTACTTCGCGGTGCCGGAAGAGCAGCGCCAGAAGGTGCTGATCATCGGCATCCTGGGCGCGATCGTGCTGCGTACGATCATGATCTTCGCCGGTAGCGTGCTGATCAGCCAGTTCCATTGGCTGCTCTACGTGTTCGGTGCCTTCCTGCTGTTCACCGGCTGGAAGATGTGGTTCGCCGCCGGCCAGGAACCGGACCTGGAGACCAACCCGGCCCTGCGCTGGATGCGCAAGCACCTGCGCCTGCTGCCGGACTACGCCGGCAACGCGCTGAGCGTGAAACGCGATGGCGTGCGCTGGTTCACCCCGCTGTTCGCGGTGCTGATCCTGATCGCGGTCACCGACGTGATCTTCGCCGTGGACAGCATCCCGGCAATCTTCGCGATCACCACCGACCCGTTCATCGTGCTCACCTCCAACGTGTTCGCGGTGCTGGGCCTGCGTGCGATGTTCTTCCTGCTGGCCGGCATGGCCGACCGCTTCCACCTGCTGCCGTACGGCCTGGCGCTGGTGCTGGCCTTCATCGGCATCAAGATGATGATCATCGACCTGTTCAAGATCCCGACCCCGGTCTCGCTGGGCGTGGTCGCGGTGATCATCGCCGCCACCGTGGTGCTGAGCCTGAAGTACCCGCCGAAGGAAGGCGAAGGCCAGGCCTGAACCTGACCGGCTGTGTGGCGCGGCCGGTGGGATTGTCCCGCCGGCCGCACTGCACTCTCCCGCCGCGATGGCCTTGGTTTCGCGCCAGCCACCGCCATTGCTGAGGTATGGACAACAACGCGCCCCTGCCCGCCGGCGATGTGCCGGCCCCCCGCAATGACCGCTCGCGCATCCTGCGGGCGTTCAATGCCAGCCTGGCCGCCGTGCTGGTGCTGGTGGCCGTGTTCGCCCTGCAGGGCACGTTCGACTGGCGACCGTGGGCGGTCGCGCCGCTGGAAGCCAAGGGCCTGCTCGGCCTGGTCGGCGGCCCGATGCTGCATGCCTCGGTCGAGCACATCGCCGCCAACAGCATCGCCATCCTGATCCTTGGCACCCTCGCCGGCAGCGTGTATCCGAAAGCCACCGTGCGCGCCCTGCCCCTGCTGTGGCTGGGTTCGGGCCTCGGCGCGTGGATGCTGGGCAATCCGGGCAGCGTGCACCTGGGCGCCAGTGGCGTGACCCATGGCCTGATGTTCCTGCTGGCCAGCCTCGGCCTGCTGCGCCGCGACCGCGCGGCGATCGCCACCGGCCTGATCGGCATGCTGTTCTACGGCGGCATGCTGATGACCATCCTGCCGCACGCCGATGGCGTGTCCTGGCAGTCGCACATGGGCGGCGCCTTCGCCGGCATCATCGCCGCGCTGCTGTTCCGCAACGCCGATCCTCTGCCGCCGCGCCAGCGCTACAGCTGGGAAGACGAAGAAGACGAGGCCGAGCCGCTGGCCGACGACGAGCTGGAGCCGCCGTCACCGCAGCGCGTGCCGGTGCTGTGGCAGCCGCGCGAGGGCCAGGACTACGTAGTGATCCCGTTCCGCCGCCCGGACGAGCCGCGCGGCTGAGCGAAGGCAGTGCCGGGAGAATCAGTTCCCCGCCGTGCCCATCCCGTCCACCGCCTGCCGGCCGAGCGCAGGATCATCGGTGAAGAAGGCATCGATGCCCGTTGCAAGGTAGGCGCGTATCTCGGCAATCGAGCCTTCGGCATTGCGCGTGTTGTCAGCGCCATTGCGCAGGTTGCTGGGCTGGAAGTGGTTCTCCGGGCGGAAGGTGTACGGAATCACCATCAGGCCGGCGGCGTGCGCATCGCGTACCAGCGAGGTCGGCGTGCCCAGCGCGCCCTTGGCATCCAGCGGAATGATCGAGCGCAGCTCGGGGCCGATGCCATCGGCGTAGCCGGCGATGTCCTTCAACCCGGCCGGGGTCATCATCTGCGCATAGGTCAGCGTGCCACCGGCCTTGGCGATGTCGGCCGGCTGTGTATCGCCCTTCCACAGCAGCTGCAGCAGGCGGATGTTGCTGCCCCGCCCAAGCTTGCCGCGCAGGTAGCGCAGGTTGGCGGTCTCGAACGACTGGATGGTGACCGGGCCGACGTTGGTATAGGCGTTGCCGCGCAGCGCGGCCAGCAGCTTGTCCTCCATCGGCAGGCCGATGGACTGGAAGTAGGTCGGGTGCTTGATTTCCGGCACCAGGCCGATGCCGCGGTTGGCGCGCCCGGCCTGCTGCACCAGGAAGACCAGGATCTCGTCCAGGCTGGCGATGCGGAACTGCCCGTCATAGGCGGTGCTGCGCAGCTCCGGCAGGCGCTCGCGCGCATACAGGGTCTTCAGCTCGGCCAAGGTGAAGTCTTCGGTGAACCAGCCATCGATCTTCTGTCCATCGATGACCTTGCTGGTGCGGCGGCTGGCGAACTCCGGATGCGAGGCAACGTCGGTGGTGCCGCCGATCTCGTTCTCGTGGCGGGCCACCATCACCCCGTCCTTGGTCATCACCAGGTCCGGCTCGATATAGTCGGCGCCATCGGCGATGGCCTGCGCATACGAGGCCAGGGTGTGCTCGGGCAGCAGTGCGCTTGCCCCGCGATGGCCGTAGACCGACACCTTGTGCGCGGCCGGGGTGGAGGATTCAGCACTCATGGCCACCGATGGTGCCACGGCCAACGACAACAGCAACGCACAACCCCACGACTTCACTGCGACTTCCCCAAGCGGTATGTGATGGGCGTCAGTATGAGGCGGCAATGTGACAGGTGGGGGACCTGGGGTCGGATCCCCGCAGGGGCTCCGACCCCGCCCTACTTCCCGATGCAGAAGCTGGAGAAGATCCTTCCCAGCAAGTCATCGGCACTCATCTGTCCGGTGATCTCGCCCAGTGCGTCATGGGCGAGCCGCAGTTCCTCGGCGGCCAGCTCCAGGTGCTCATGCGCCAGTTCGGCATCGGCGCGTTGCGCGTGTTCCTGCGCCCGCTCGATTGCGTCCACATGCCGCGTGCGCGCGGAGAACTCGCCGTCCACCTGCTCCCCTGCCCCGGCCGATGCGATCGAACGCAGGCGCGCGTGCAGATCTTCGAGCCCGGCGCCGGTGGCGGCCGAAACGAACACCCGGTCCGGATCGTCCAGCGTCGGCAACGCCTCCAGCAGGTCCGACTTGTTGTGGATGTAGACCTTGTGCGGCACCGCCGCCACGGCATCGCCCAGTGCGGCTTCACCCGCAGCCGGATCGCGCGCATCCAGCACGATCAGCGCCAGGTCGGTGCGCTCGATCTCCACATGGGCGCGGCGCATGCCTTCGCGTTCGATGGCGTCGCCGCCGTCGCGCAGGCCGGCGGTGTCGACCAGGGTCAGCTCCAGGCCATCCAGGCGGATGGTCTCGCGCAGCGTGTCGCGGGTGGTGCCGGCGATGTCGGTAACGATGGCGCGTTCGCTGCCGGCCAGTGCATTGAGCAATGAGCTCTTGCCGGCATTCGGCGGGCCGATCAGCACCGCGTGCAGGCCATCGCGCAGGCGACGGCCGCGTTCGGCGTCGCGGCGCAGCAGGCCCAAGTCGCTGCGCGCCTGTTCCAGGCCACGCCGCACCTGCGCGCCACCGAGGGTATCCAGCGGTTCGTCGGCGAAGTCGATGGCCGCTTCCACATGGATCCGCAGCAGCACCAGCTGCTCGACCACAGCGTCGATGCGGCGCGAGAACACGCCATCCAGCGAACGCCGTGCAGCGCGCGCGGCACGGTTGTCGCCCGCGGCGATCAGGTCGGCGATGGCCTCGGCCTGGGCCAGGTCCAACTTGCCGTTGAGGAACGCGCGTTCGCTGAACTCCCCCGGCCGCGCCTGGCGCGCACCGAGCGCGATGCAGCGTGCCACCAGTTGCTGCAGCAGCACCGGGCTGCCGTGGCCCTGCAGTTCCACCACTTCCTCGCCGGTGAAGCTGTTCGGTGCCGGGAACCACAGCACGATGCCATCGTCGATGACCTCGCCATCGGCATCACGCAGCCGCGCATAGTGCGCATGGCGCGGCCGCAGCACGGGCGCACCCAGCGCGGTGGCGATGGCCGCAGCGCGCGGGCCAGACAGGCGCAGCAGGCCGACGCCGCCGGCGCCCGGCGCACTGGCGATGGCCACGATGGTGTCGGTGCGGATCGCGTCGTTCATGGCTCAGAGTTTCTCCAGCTGCACGCGTGCCTGCGCGGCACCGCTGCCCTGCGGCTGCAGCGCCAGGTAGGTGGTATAGGCCTGCTTCGCCTTGGCCTTGTCGCCGGCTTTGAAGTAGGCATCGCCCAGGTTGAGATAGGCCACCGCACGCGACGGGTCGATCTTCAACGTGTTCTCCAGCCAGCGCGCGGCTTCGGCATAGCGCTGCTGGCGGTAGTAGACGAAACCGAGGTTGTTCGCGGCCTGGGCGAAGTCCGGGCGCAGCTTCAACGCCTCGGTGAACTGCGCGGCCGCCTCGTCGTACTGCTTCTCGCGGTACAGCTGCAGGCCACGGTCGTTGGCCTGCTGCGCGCGCTGGCGGTCGGATGCCGGGCCGGCGGTGGGCACCACCAGCTTGGCCTTGCCACCCTGCAGGTCGGCCACGGTCACCGGCGCCTGGCTGCCCTTGGCTTCGCTGGCCGCATCCACCTTGTTGTTCAGCGCGATCGCATCGGCGGTCAGCTGGCGCGTATCGGCGTTGAGGAATTCCTGGCTGTCCGGCACCTGGAACACGAACTCGCCGCCCTGCGAACCCGGCAGGCTGCCGAAGGCCGGGGTCTGGTGCGAGACCGCCGACACCGCCGGCGCCACGTAGGCGGCCAGCTCGGTACCGGTGATCAGGCCGTCGCCGTTGAGGTCACCCTTGCCGGCCAGCGCCTGCAGCAGCACCCAGGTGAACACCGAGTGGCCGTTCGGGCCGGCATCAGCCACCTGCTGGTCGGCACCACCGGCGGTCAGCATCTGCCGCGCGCTGCGACGCGCGTTCTCGCGCAGGAACGAGGACGAAGACGGGCCACCACGGGTCAGGCCCAGTCCGCTGTAGCAGGCGTCCATCACGAACATCACGTGCTTGGCCTGCATGCTCTCGGCGATGTTCTGGATGTCGGTCATCGCGATCGCGTCGGTGGCGAATTCCTTCGGATCCGAATCGACGGGAATGATGTAGCCGAGGTCGCGCCCGGAGGCGAGCTGGCGGGTCGCGCCATGGCCGGCGAAGAACACGAACACGCGGTCGTTCTTGCCGGTACGGTCATCGGCCAGGCGGTCGTGGAAGGCGGCCAGGATGTTGTTGCGGGTGGCCTGCTCGTTCTTCAGCACGATCACCTGCGAGGACGGGAAGCCGAACTGCCCGGTCAGGGTATCGGCCACCGCCTGCGCGTCGTGGCTGGCGTACTCCAGCTTCGGCCACTTGGCGTAGTTGTCGATGCCGACCACGATCGCCCAGGACTTCTCGTAGCCGGTGGTAACGGTGGCGGCACCGGTATCGCCCTTGCGCGCACGGGCGACGGTGAAGTCGCGGCCGTTCCAGCCGGCGAACTGGTAGCCATCAGCGATCAGACGATCGAGGATCTGCGGCAGCGCCTTCACCGCACGGTCGTGGATGTCGTGGAACAGGATGATGCCGCGCTGTTCCTTGTTCACCTGGTCGAGCACGCGCTGCACGATCGATTCCGGCACCGGGTCGGCCCAGTCCATCGAGTCGATGTTCCACATGATCGACTTCAGTCCGGCTTCGTTGAGCAGCTGCAGGCCTTCGGCATTGCGCGCGCCATACGGGAAGCGGAACAGTGGCGCACGCTTGCTGTCGACGTCCTTCAGCAGCGTGTCGGTGTCCAGCACCTGCTGGCGCAGCGCGTCACCGGTGGTGCGCGACAACTGGGCATGGGTCAGGCTGTGGTTGCCCACCGCATAGCCCTCTTCCATCAGGTTGCGGCTGATCTTGGCCATCGGGCCAAGGTTGACCTTGCCATCGGCCTCGACCTTGCCCAGGTTGCGGCCCACTTCGAAGAACACGCCCGGCACGTCGTAGCGCTTGAGGATGGCCACCACTTCATCGGTGTAGGCCTTGTGCGGGCCATCGTCGAAGGTCAGCACCACGGTCTTGGCCGGCAGGTCGCGGCCGAAGATCTCGCGGTCGCTGTCCTTCATCGACATCGGGTACGGCTCGATCACGCCATAGTCGCGCAGGATCGCTTCGCGGCTGTAGTCCTTGTGCAGGTGGGCGATGTAGTCGTCCCACTTCTCGCGCTTCAGTTCGATGGCACGGGTGCGCTCGAAGCGGCTGAAGATGCGGGTCAGTTCCTGGTTGTAGTTGCGCTCGATCTCGTCGAGCGCCTCCAGGTCCTCACCGATGCGCTGGTGCAGCTTCACCGCCGGCAGCGATGAATCGGTGCCGACCCGCTCATGCAGATCACGCAGCACTTCGCGGAAGGCCAGGCGATCGGCATCGAACAGTTCCGGCGCGGACTCGATGTAGTCCAGCACGGTGCCGAGGGTGGCGAAGCGCTGCGGACTGGAACCGCGCAGCAGGGTATCGAACTGTACGGCGATCGCTGTGCGCTGTTCCAGGCCATCATGGAACAGCTGCTGGCCCACACGCGTGGAGGTGCCGCGGTCGGCCGCAGACTGCTGTTCCTCGTCGGCCAGCAGCACGATGATCCGGCGGTAGCCGTCGAGCTGCTTCTGCAGCGCGGCCAGCAACGGTGCAGCGGCCGGATCGGCGGCCGCCGCAGCCTGCGCGCTCGGTTGGGTGACGGTGGTCGCCGGCGCCTTCGCATCCTTGTCGCCACACCCGGCAGCGACCAGGGTCAACAACAGCGAGGGCAGGAACAGGCGGAACGACGGCGCACGCGGCATGGCGGACTCGAAGATGGGAGGATCGGTGTGCCGGCGATTCTAACGCCGCATGCGAAAAGCCCGCCTTGCGGCGGGCTTTCGCTGAGGTCAGCCGGCCAGCGGCCGGCTCTGCCGATTACTTCTTTTTGACCGGGGCCGGCGCGCTGGTGGCCGGGACCGGTTCGCCACCGTGGCGCTTGGTCATCCACCACTGCTGCAGCAGGCCCAGGCCGCCGTTGACCACCCAGTACAGGACCAGGCCGGACGGCATGAAGGCCATCATGACGCCGAACACCAGCGGCATGAACTGCATCATCTTCTGCTGCATCGGGTCCATGCCCGGTGCCGGGGTCAGCTTCTGGGTGAACCACATCACCGCCACGTTGATCACCGGCAGGATGAAGTACGGGTCACGGGCGGTCAGGTCCTGGATCCAGCCGAACCAGGGCGCCTGGCGCAGTTCGACCGATTCCACGAGCACCCAGTACAGGGCGAAGAAGATCGGCATCTGGATGAGGATCGGCAGGCAGCCGCCCATCGGATTGATCTTTTCCTTCTTGTACAACTCCATCATCGCGGTCTGGAACTTCTGGCGGTCATCGCCATAGCGCTCCTTCAGCTGCGCGATGCGCGGCTGGAAGCGACGCATCTTGGCGCCGCTCTTGTACTGGGTCGCCGACAGCGGGTACAGCACCAGCTTCAGCAGCACCACCAGGCCGACGATCGCCCAGCCCCAGTTGCCGACCAGCTTGTGCACCTGGTTCAGCACCCAGAACAGGCCCTGGCCGATCACCGCCATCATCGAGAAGCGGCTGTAGTCGACCACGCGGTCCAGGCCCGGTACGTCTTCCTTGGCAATCAGGTTGACCAGCTTCGGGCCGACCCACAGGCGGGCCTCGGTGCTGGTGGACTGGCCCGGGGCCACGGTGAAGGCCGGGCCTCGCGCTTCGATCAGGTCACGACCGGCCACCTGCGACAGCACGTAGTGCGCGGTCTGGTCCTTCTGCGGAATCCAGGCGGTGAAGAAGTGGTGCTGCAGCATCGCCAGCCAACCACCGGTGATGTTCTGGTTCAGCGTGCCATCTTCCAGGTAGTCCTTGAACGCACGACGCTGGTACTTCTTGTCGTTGTCGTACCAGGTGGCACCGTTGAAGCTGAACGAATCCGGGTTGGTCATGCTCCGCGACAGGATGGTCGGGGTGCGGTCCAGGGTGCGGTAGACGTAGCCGTTCCACGGCGCGGTGCCGGTGTTGCTGACTTCGTCCTTGAAGCGCACGGCGTACTCGTTGCGCGAGACGGTCAGGGTGCGCTTGATGGTCACGCCGTTGTCGGCGGTCCATACGAACGGGATCTGCAGTTCGTTCTGGCCCTTGGCCAGCACGAAGTCCCGGGTGTCACCGACCAGCTTGAAGCCGTCAGCGCCGGGCACCGGGGTGTTCTTGTCCTCACTGGCCCAGCCACTGATCGCGCTGTACGGATGCGCGGGGTCTTCGGTCAGCAGGCGGACCGGCGGGCTGCCTTCGTCCTTGGTCTGCGGGAACTGCAGCAGCTCGGCATCGAGCACGCGGCCGCCGTCCAGTACCAGGCGCAGCACGTCGGTGGTGACGGTCACGCGCTGGCTGGCCGGGGTGGCGCTGGCCTGGGCCTGCACTGCGGCCTGGCCCGGGGCACCCGGCACCTGGGCGCTGGGGATGCTGCCCGGGGTCGCACCCGGAACACTCTGTGCAGCAGCCGGGGCCGACGTGGTCGTCGGTGCCGGGGTCGGAGCAGCCTTTTCACGGCTCCACTCCATCCACAGCAGCACGGCCACCATCAGCCAGGCAAAAATGAGGAATACGCGGGTCTGGTTCATCAGCGGACAGGCTCGGCGGGGCCGGGACGCGATGCCGGCTCGGTCAAAGAAGGAGTTGCGATGCCATCAGGCGGCGGCATTGTGCCGTCCACGCCCGGCGCGGGCAATGCACGCAGGCGACGCAGCAGGCGCAGGAAGGCCTGGCGGATCTCGTCGTTGCTCGCGGAACGCGCAGCACTACGGGCCACGACGACGAAGTCGCCTGGCTGGATTTCGGTACGTGTCTGACGCAGGATGTCGCGCAGGACGCGCTTGATCCGGTTACGCCCAACGGCGTTCGGGTCAACCTTGCGGGAAACAGCCAGACCCAGCCTGGCCGGCCGGTCAGCCGGCAGCCAGTGCAGGGTCATCAGCGGATCGGACACACGGCGGGCGCCGTTGAAGACCGTTGAGTATTCGGCACGCGTGCGAACCCGCGCAGAGCGAGGAAATCGCTTGCGCGGGTCTGCAGTATTCACTGTCGAAGGGATTGCGTCTGCCGCGAGGTGCGGCATGGCAATCAGGCGCTCAGGACTTTGCGGCCCTTGGCGCGGCGACGCGACAGGATCTTGCGGCCGTCAGCGGTCTTCATACGGGCACGGAAGCCGTGGTCGCGCTTACGCTTGAGGTTGCTGGGCTGGTAGGTGCGCTTCGTGGCCATTGGGGGCCTCTCGTATGAATGGGACGGAAAGAACCGGAAATTCTAGAGAGGTACCCTACCCCGCGTCAACCCCTGGCAGCTACGCGAATTCACTGGGCTGTGCAATAGCTGTGGATGTTTTTGTGAATAAGTAGGGGACAAGCATTCCGAAGGCGGGCGCTCGGTGGTAGTCTGAGCCATCCATTTCCCCCCTTTCCGGCCTGTGTTTGGGCGCCTTGTCGCGTCCATGCCCCGGCCACCGGACGATTATTGCTGATGGATGCCTGGTCCCGTAGTCTCGAGCGCCTCGAAGCGGAGTTCCCGCCGGAAGACGTTCATACCTGGTTGAAGCCGCTGCAGGCCGATCTGCGCGTGGACAGCCTGGTGCTGTATGCACCGAATGCCTTCATCGTCGATCAGGTACGCGAACTGTACCTGGCCCGGATCCGCGAACTGCTGGCGCATTTCGCCGGTTTCAGCGACGTTTTTCTTGAAATCGGCTCGCGCCCGCGCCCCGTGGAGGCGCAGAACGCGCCGGTTTCCACGCCGTCGGCGCAGGCTTCCAGCGAACCGCAGGTGCCCTTCGCCGGCAATCTGGACAATCACTACACGTTCGCCAACTTCGTCGAAGGCCGCAGCAACCAGCTGGGCCTGGCCGCCGCCTTCCAGGCAGCACAGAAGCCGGGCGACCGCGCGCACAACCCGCTGTTGCTGTACGGAGGCACCGGCCTGGGCAAGACCCACCTGATGTTCGCCGCCGGCAACGCCATGCGCCAGGCCAATCCAGGCGCGAAGGTGTTGTACCTGCGTTCGGAACAGTTCTTCAGCGCGATGATCCGGGCCCTGCAGGAAAAGACCATGGATCAGTTCAAGCGCCAGTTCCAGCAGGTGGATGCGCTGCTGATCGATGACATCCAGTTCTTCGCCGGCAAGGACCGCACCCAGGAAGAGTTTTTCCACACCTTCAACGCGTTGTTCGATGGGAAGCAGCAGATCATCCTGACCTGCGACCGCTATCCGCGCGAAGTCGAGGGGCTCGAAGCGCGCCTGAAATCGCGGCTTGCCTGGGGCCTGTCGGTCGCGATCGAACCGCCGGACTTCGAGACCCGCGCCGCGATCGTGCTGGCCAAGGCACGCGAACGCGGTGCCGAGATTCCCGATGATGTTGCGTTCCTGATCGCCAAGAAGATGCGCTCCAACGTGCGCGACCTCGAAGGTGCGCTCAATACCCTGACCGCCCGCGCCAATTTCACCGGCCGCGCGATCACCACTGAATTCGCCCAGGAAACCCTGCGCGACCTGCTGCGCGCCCAGCAGCAGGCGATCAGCATTCCCAACATCCAGAAAACCGTTGCCGACTACTACGGCCTGCAGATCAAGGATCTGCTGTCGAAGCGTCGGACCCGCTCGCTGGCTCGCCCGCGCCAGGTCGCCATGGCCCTGACCAAGGAACTGACCGAGCACAGCCTGCCCGAGATCGGCGATGCCTTTGCCGGTCGCGATCACACCACGGTGCTGCATGCCTGCCGCCAGATCCGGACCCTGATGGAAACCGACGGCAAGCTCCGCGAGGACTGGGACAAGCTGATCCGGAAGCTGAGCGAATGATGCACGGATGCCGATGAGGCGTCATCGCACAAAACGGTGCAGAATCCGGTAGCAAGCGCGGGACACGTTGTGGATAAAAATGGCGTTTGAAATCGCGCAGAATTTATCCACAGCTTTCCCCACCCCCTGGGGGTCGGTAATACAGAGGGTTTCGATGGATGAAACTCTTTTATTTACAAAGACTTAGCGTTGTTTTCCAGCGATTCTGTCTCTACCAGCACCACCAAGCTTTTGATTTATTCCACATTTTTTTAAAGCATAGGGGCACGGAACCACATGCGTTTCACACTGCAGCGCGAAGCCTTTCTCAAGCCGTTGGCACAGGTCGTCAACGTGGTCGAACGCCGCCAGACCCTTCCGGTTCTGGCCAATTTCCTGGTCCAGGTGCAGAACGGCCAGCTGTCGCTGACCGGTACCGACCTGGAAGTGGAGATGGTGTCGCGGATCGCGGTTGAAGATGCCCAGGACGGCGAAACCACCATTCCCGCCCGCAAGCTGTTCGAGATCATCCGCGCCTTGCCCGATGGCAGCCGGATCACCGTCTCGCAGACCGGTGACAAGATCACCGTGCAGGCCGGCCGCAGCCGCTTTACCCTGGCGACGCTGCCCTCCAACGACTTCCCGTCGGTTGACGAAGTGGAAGCTACCGAGCGTGTAGCCATCGGCGAAGCAACCCTGAAGGAGCTGATCGAGCGCACCGCGTTCGCGATGGCCCAGCAGGACGTGCGCTACTACCTCAACGGCCTGCTGTTCGATCTGCGCGGTGATGCCCTGCGGACCGTCGCCACCGACGGCCACCGCCTGGCGCTGTGTGAAACCGACCTGGCCAAGCCCAGCGGTTCCAAGCGCCAGATCATCGTGCCGCGCAAGGGCGTGACCGAACTGCAGCGCCTGCTGGAAAGCGGCGATCGCGAGATCGAGCTGGAAGTCGGCCGTAGCCATGTGCGCGTCAAGCGCGACGATGTCACCTTCACCTCGAAGCTGATCGATGGCCGCTTCCCCGACTATGAAGCAGTGATTCCGATCGGCGCCGACCGCGAAGTGAAGGTTGACCGCGAAGCACTGCGTGCCTCGCTGCAACGCGCCGCGATCCTGTCCAACGAGAAGTACCGGGGTATCCGCGTGGAAGTCTCGCCGGGCAACCTGAAGATCAGCGCACACAACCCGGAACAGGAAGAAGCCCAGGAAGAGATCGAAGCCGATACCACGGTCAGCGATCTCGCCATCGGCTTCAACGTGAACTACCTGCTGGATGCTCTCTCCGCCCTGCGCGATGAGGAAGTCATCATCCAGCTGCGCGACTCCAACTCCTCTGCGCTGGTTCGTGAATCCAGCAGCGAAAAGTCGCGCCATGTGGTGATGCCGCTGCGTCTCTGACCGCTGTGTTGTTCCACGTGGAACCGAACGACGCCCGGGAATTCCCGGGCGTTTTTTTTGCAGGTTCCACGTGGAGCATCGCGATGGCCGGATCTCCAGGTATGGGTGAATGCCTTCCTTGAGATCGCTGGTTGCCAATTGATCCTGGCTGCCCTTCCGATGTATTGGTCCTGAGCGACTGGAACCCCGTTCCTGGCCTGGCCGCTGTCCAGCCGCCTTGGATCGAGAATGCAGTTCCCGGAATTTTCAGGCTGATCGCATGTGCCCTGATCTGGTCCGATGGATGAAGCGGATCACGTGCGCATCGCGGTGATTGCTTCATCTGCAGACATCACTGTCCACAGGCCTGGTTTGGGCCGGATCGGGGCCAGCCTAGCTTCTAAATCTGGGTATAAATCTAAAGCATGGTGGTGATGGTAGGCACAGATTTCGTGGAGAAATGCATTATCTAATTGATTTTGAAGAGATTTATGCACCTGAAACCCCCTGTATAGAGGCCCCTCAGGCTGGGGTGGAACCTGTGGATAGATTCGCAGGTCGGGCAAAAGGGCTTTTTTATCCACAGTTTGCCCATACCTTGTGTATAAGTCATACAGACCTGCTGTGGACAGCGTGAAACGGCGGGCTCGAATTCTTTGAAATCTGTGGAACCCTCCAGGGCATCGCATCGTAGATTTCAAGAAATCTGCGCGGTGTTCGCGCAAACCACCCGTCGGGGCACCTGGCGATGCTCGCGGAATGAGGCTGAAATCGCTGAAATCTGAGGGCCAGTACCCTGCGCCGCCGCTCAGAATTCAAGGATTCCCGGGCGTATCCACACCCAGGAGATCCCAGGTGAGGGAGCGCTACCACGTGGAACACGCGTAGTGTTGCCAGGCGGAGGCTTCAGCACAGTGGCGATGTCTGGCGCGGCACGGCTGGCTTGACCGATGCAGTAAGCTGATGGATTCCCTGCCCCTCTACCGCCTTGTGCGGATGGTCTTTCGCGCCCCATGCTTATCCGCCGCCTCGCCTTGCATCAACTGCGTCGCTTCAGTGCGGTGGATCTGTTGCCCCAGCCGGGATTGAACCTGCTGACCGGCGACAACGGTGCCGGCAAAACCAGTGTGCTCGAGGCCCTGCATCTGATGGCCTATGGGCGCAGCTTCCGTGGTCGGGTTCGCGATGGGTTGGTGCGACAGGGCCAGGAAGCTCTGGAAATCTTCGTGGAATGGGAGGAACAGCGTGCCAATCACCCACCGCACCGCCGAAAGGCCGGCTTGCGCCACAGTGGCCAGGACTGGCAGGGTCGATTGGACGGCGAAGACGTGGCTCAGCTCGGCAATCTGTGCGCAGCGCTGGCGGTAGTAACGTTCGAACCCGGCAGCCATGCGTTGGTCAGTGGTGGTGGTGAACCCCGCCGCCGCTTCCTCGATTGGGGCTTGTTCCACGTGGAACCGGATTTTCTGTCGCTCTGGCGCCGTTACTCGCGTGCACTGAAACAGCGAAATGCCCTGCTCAAGCAAGGTGGCTCGTCGCGGATGCTGGATACCTGGGATCACGAACTGGCCGAGGCTGGAGAACCCCTGACCAGCCGTCGCCAGCACTACCTGGAGCGCCTGCAGCAGCGTACCGTCTCCCTGGCTGGCAGCTTGGCCCCGCAACTTGGGATCCAGGCACTGGAACTCAGCCCAGGTTGGCGTCGGCACGAGCTTCCCCTGGCCGATGCCCTGCTTCTAGCCCGGGAGCGTGATCGGCAGGCCGGGTATACCTCGGTCGGCCCGCACCGGGCGGACTGGAGCGTGGATTTCCAAAGTATTCCTGGGCGCGATGCGCTGTCCCGCGGCCAAGCCAAGCTGACGGCATTGGCCTGTCTGCTGGCACAAGCCGAGGACTACGCAGAACAGCGCGGCGAATGGCCGGTGATCGCGTTGGACGATCTGTCCTCCGAGCTGGATCGCACCCATCAGGCGCGGGTTCTGGAGCGCCTGCTCAACGGACCGGCACAGATCTTCGTCACCGCCACCGAAACACCGGCAGCATTGGAAGAACTGACCCACATCGCCCGGTTCCACGTGGAACATGCACAGATCGTGGCTGTGCCATAGTGGGCACACCAGGGCCGCTCGACCCCGGCTGGTATAATTCGGGTTGGAATCCTTTCATTCTCGGCGCATCGCTCCAAGCGGTGGCCGACCTGCGGAGCCTACGGCAAGCGCAATGAGCGACGAACAGAACACCCCGGCAAACAACGGCAATTACGACGCCAACAGCATTACCGCCCTGGAAGGCCTGGAGGCTGTCCGCAAGCGTCCCGGCATGTACATCGGTGACGTGCATGACGGCACCGGACTGCACCACATGGTGTTCGAGGTCGTTGACAACTCGATCGACGAAGCGCTGGCCGGCCACGCCGATCACGTTGCAGTGACGATCCACGCCGACGGCTCGGTTTCGGTATCCGACAACGGCCGCGGTATCCCGACCGGCAAGCACGAGCAGATGAGCGCCAAGCTCGGTCGCGAAGTGTCTGCCGCCGAAGTGGTCATGACTGTCCTGCACGCGGGCGGCAAGTTCGACGACAACAGCTACAAGGTTTCCGGCGGCCTGCACGGCGTCGGCGTCAGCGTGGTCAACGCGCTGTCGCAGAAGCTGCTGGTGGACGTGTTCCAGAACGGCTTCCATTACCAGCAGGAATTCAGCGACGGTGCCGCCGTGACCGCACTGGCCAAGCTGGAAACCACCACCAAGCGCGGTACCACCGTGCGCTTCTGGCCGTCGACCGTTGCCTTCCACGACAACGTGGAATTCCACTACGACATCCTGGCCCGCCGCCTGCGCGAGCTGTCGTTCCTGAACTCCGGCGTCAAGATCGTCCTTGCCGATGAGCGTGGCGATGGCCGTCGCGATGATTTCCACTACGAAGGCGGCATCCGCAGCTTCGTGGAGCATCTGGCGCAGCTGAAGACCCCGCTGCACCCGAACGTCATCTCCGTCACCGGCGAGCACAACGGCATCGTCGTGGATGTGGCGCTGCAGTGGACCGACTCCTACCAGGAGACGATGTACTGCTTCACCAACAACATTCCGCAGAAGGACGGCGGCACCCACCTCGCCGGTTTCCGTGGCGCGCTGACCCGTGTGCTCAACAACTACATCGAACAGAACGGCATCGCCAAGCAGGCCAAGATCAACCTGACCGGCGACGACATGCGCGAAGGCATGATCGCGGTGCTGTCGGTAAAGGTGCCGGACCCGAGCTTCTCCAGCCAGACCAAGGAAAAGCTGGTCAGCTCCGACGTACGTCCGGCAGTGGAAAACGCCTTTGGTGCGCGCCTGGAAGAGTTCCTGCAGGAAAACCCGAACGAAGCCAAGGCGATCGCCGGCAAGATCGTCGACGCCGCGCGAGCACGAGAAGCCGCGCGCAAGGCCCGCGACCTGACCCGCCGCAAGGGCGCGCTGGACATCGCCGGCCTGCCGGGCAAGCTGGCCGACTGCCAGGAAAAGGACCCGGCGCTGTCCGAACTGTTCATCGTCGAGGGTGACTCGGCAGGTGGTTCGGCCAAGCAGGGTCGCAACCGCAAGAACCAGGCGGTGCTGCCGCTGCGCGGCAAGATCCTCAACGTGGAACGCGCGCGCTTTGACCGCATGCTGTCGTCCGACCAGGTCGGTACGCTGATCACCGCGCTGGGTACCGGCATCGGCCGTGATGAGTACAACCCGGACAAGCTGCGTTACCACAAGATCATCATCATGACCGACGCCGACGTCGACGGCGCCCACATCCGCACCCTGCTGCTGACGTTCTTCTACCGTCAGATGCCGGAGCTGATCGAGCGCGGTTACGTCTACATCGGCCTGCCGCCGCTGTACAAGATCAAGCAGGGCAAGCAGGAGCTGTACCTGAAGGACGACCCCGCGCTGGACAGCTACCTGGCCAGCAGTGCGGTGGAAAACGCCGCGCTGGTGCCGGCCACCGGCGAACCGGGCATCGAAGGCCTGGCGCTGGAAAAGCTGCTGCTGGCCTATGCCGCCGCGCTGGATTCGATCGAGCGCAACGCGCATCGCTATGACCGCAACCTGCTCGAAGCGCTGGTCGATTTCGTGCCGATGGACCTGGACAGCCTGCGCAATGCCGGCGAAGGCGAAGGCCTGGATGCGCTGGCCAAGCGCCTCAACCAGGGCAGCCTGGGCAGCCCGCGCTTCAGCCTGGAACTGCAGGAACCGAACGATGAGCGCCCGGCCGCGGTGCTGGTGACCCGCCGCCACATGGGCGAGGAGCACATCCAGGTGCTGCCGATGTCGGCGTTCGAGAGTGGCGAACTGCGTGCGATCCACCAGGCCTCCAAGCTGTTGCACGGCCTGGTGCGCGAAGGCGCGACGATTTCCCGCGGCGCCAAGTCGATTGAAGTGGACAGTTTTGCCAAGGCGCAGAACTGGCTCCTCGAGGAGGCCAAGCGCGGCCGTCAGATCCAGCGATTCAAGGGTCTGGGCGAAATGAATCCGGAACAGTTGTGGGATACCACGGTGAACCCGGAGACCCGTCGCCTGCTGCAGGTGCGCATTGAAGACGCGGTCGCTGCCGACCAGATTTTCAGCACCCTGATGGGCGATGTGGTCGAACCGCGTCGCGACTTCATCGAAGACAATGCGTTGAAGGTCGCGAATCTGGATATCTGACACAATCGGGACCTGGCCGGTGCGCGGGGAGCTGCACCGGCCGTCGTCCCTTGAACGCAGGTACCTGATGTCCGCATCCGCCCCGGTTTCCGCCCCGCCTCCGGTTCCGCCGGCATCCGCCCCTCCGCGCGCCGTTGCACCGTTGGCAGGTTTCTTCATCGACCTGGGCATCGCTGCCGTCGCCCTGGTCGGCCTGAGCATGGTCACCGGTCTGTTCTGGGGCTTCTACCGTGCGATCGTGGTCAGCCGCGCCAATGCCGAGGCCAATGGCGGCGCACTGACACCTGACACCGTCAGCGCGGTGGTGGGCCAGCCCGGGGCCCTGGCGCAGATCCTGATGGCCCTGATCGCCACCGGTGGCGCCGCACTGCTGCTGTACTTCTGGCGCCGTCCGGCAAACGCCGGCGAGCGCCAGGCCTCGCGGCAGGCGCTGCTGCGGCCTTCCACCTGGGGCTGGACCCTGCTGGTGGCCACGCTGATCGTGCTGGGCAGCAACGGCATCGCCTTCCTTTCCAAGCAGTTCGGCATCGAGCCGGTACCCACCAACGTGGAACTGATGCAGAGCGCGATCGCTCGCTTCCCGTTGTTCCTGGTGCTGTTCGCGGTCGTCCTCGCCCCCACCTATGAAGAGCTGCTGTTCCGCCGCGTCCTGTTCGGGCGCCTGTGGCAGGCCGGCCGGCCCTGGCTGGGCCTCATCCTCAGCAGCCTGGCGTTCGCCCTGGTCCATGAAGTGCCCGGTGTCAGCAAGAATTCGCTGCTGGGCATGGCGCAGCTGTGGCTGGTCTACGGCGGCATGGGGGCCGCCTTCTGCTGGCTGTACCGCCGCACCGGCACGCTGTGGGCGGCGATCACTGCGCATGCGCTGAACAATGCGGTTGCGCTGGCCGCGATGGTGTTCCTGGGATCAACGTAACGCCGTGCCCGCTTGACGAAAGATTAAGCAGGTACGCTACACACTGCGCACATGAACACGGGGGTGGACCCATGAAACAACTGCTGCTGGCCCTTGTCATCACCACCCTGGTCAGCGCCTGCGCGACCACTACGTCGCCAACCGGACGACGGCAGATGGTGGGCGGCGTGTCACAGGCACAGCTGGACCAGCTGGGTGCGCAGGCGTTCGCCGAGACCAAGCAGAAAGAGAAGATCAGCACGGATGGCCGCCAGAACGGCTACGTGCAATGCGTGGTCAATGCGCTGGTCGCGCAGTTGCCACCTCAGTACCGTGGCGTACGGTGGGAGACGGCTGTATTCGTCGACAAGGAACCGAACGCCTTTGCCCTGCCCGGCGGCAAAGTGGGTGTGAATACCGGCATCTTCACCGTCGCCAGGAACCAGGACCAGTTGGCTGCCGTGATCGGCCATGAGATCGGGCATGTCATCGCGCGTCATCACGAAGAACGCATCACCCGGCAGATGGGCGCGCAGACCGGCCTGGCCGTGCTGGGCGCGCTGGCCGGTGCCGCCTACGGCGATGGTGCCGCCAGCACGGTCAACCAGCTGGGCGGGATGGGTGCGCAGACGGCCTTCCTCCTCCCGGGGTCGCGAACCCAGGAAAGCGAGGCCGATGTCATCGGCCAGCGACTGATGGCGCAGGCCGGATTCAACCCGGCCCAGGCCGTGGATCTGTGGCAGAACATGATGGCCGCCAGCGGCGGTCGCAGCCCGCAATGGCTGTCCACCCACCCCGATCCAGCCAACCGCATCCAGGAACTGCGACGTGATGCACCGGGCCTGACGCCGGTTTATCAGCAGGCGCAGGCGGCCGGGCTGCGGCCAAAGTGCGGATGAGTGCGCAGTTCTATGCTGTATTGCAGCACATAAAACGATTTCTCACGCCATCTGTTTCTGATACGTTTGGCGGCTCAGATTTTTCTGACAGTCCGACTTTGCCGCTATCCGGCGGTTCGATCGAGGTGAACGATGATTTTCCGTAACCACAAAGCTGTGCTTTCCGTCCTCGTCGCGACCGCCCTGACCGGCGCCGTGGTCACCGATGCCTTCGCGCAGTCCTCGCGCTCCTCCGACCGTGGCAGCCGCGGCGGCAGCAGCAAGCAGGCCAAGGCCGAACCGCTGTACCCGAATGCGACCCGGCAGGAGCCGACCGCCAAGGCCTCGGCCAAGATGGGCAGCAAGCTGCAGAAAATGATCGACAGCTACAACAAGGAAAAGTTCCCGGAGACGCGCACGCAGGCTGACGCGATCCTGGCTGACAGCGCCTCGAACGAGTACGACAAGTCGCTGGCCGCGCAGCTGGCCTCGCAGTCTGCCTACCAGACCGACGACACCCCGGCCGCCATCGCCTACCTGAAGCAGGTGATCCAGTTCAACGGCCTGGACAACAACGGCCACTTCCAGTCGATGCTGATGCTGGGCCAGCTGCAGCTGCAGGAAGACCAGACCGCTGAAGGCCTGGCCACTCTGGACAAGTACTTTGCCGAGAGCAAGTCGACCAAGCCGGAAGAGCTGATCGCCAAGGGCCAGGCGCTGTACCAGCTGGAGCGCTACCAGGAAGCGATCCCGGTGCTGAAGCAGGCCATCGCCGGCGCCGCCGAGCCGAAGGACAACTGGAACCAGCTGCTGATGGCGGCACTGTCCGAAGCCGGCCAGACCGGTGAGGCCGTGCAGGCCGCTGAAGCGCTGGCGGCCAAGAACCCTACGGACAAGAAGGCCCAGCTGAATCTGGCCAACATGTACATGCAGGCTGACCAGATGCCGAAGGCCGCCGCGGTGATGGACAAGCTGCGCAGCAGCGGCCAGCTCACCGAAGAGCGCGAGTACAAGCAGCTGTACTCGATCTATGCCAACACCGAGAACAAGGAAAAGGACGTCATCGCGGTCATCAATGAAGGGTTGCAGAAGGGCATCCTGAAGCCGGATTACCAGGTTTACCTGGCGCTGGCCCAGTCCTACTACTACTCCGACCAGGTGCCGCAGGCGATCGATGCGTGGCAGAAGGCCGCCCCGCTCTCCAAGGACGGTGAGACCTACCTGAACCTGGCACGCGTCCTGCATGCCGAAGGTCGCGTCCCCGAGGCCAAGCAGGCCGCCCAGCAGGCGCTGGCGAAGGGCGTGAAGAACCAGGCTGATGCCAAAAAAATCATCAACCTGAAGTAAGTAGGAATAACGCCTGAATGCCTGCTCAGTTGATGCGCAGGCGCTCAGGATTGGTATAAGCTTGGAGGTTCCTGCGGTGTCATGCACCGCTGATCAGGGATCCCGCCCCCGGGATTCCGGCCCCACTATTGAGCTCTTGGCGCATGACGGAACAACTAGTCGTTCACCGGTACGAACAACCCGATGACAAGGGGCTGAGCTGGCCTCGCATCGTCGGCATCGCGTTTGTAATTGCCCTGCATCTGGCCGCCTTCATGATGCTCCTGATTCCCGCCGTGGCTCCCAAGGCCGTCGCGGAGAAGGAGCGCAACGTCATGGTGACCATCGTCGACGCGCCGCCGCCGCCCCCACCGCCGCCGCCGCCGCCGCCGCCGCAGGATACTCCGCCACCGCCGGTGAAGAATCTGTCGCCGCCGAAGCCGTCGCCCGTACCGCCGCCGCCGCAGGCGCCGGTCGTCGATGTGCCGGAGCCGCGCCCGAACGATATCGTCACCCCGCCGTCGCCTCCGGCGCCGCCGGCACCGCCGACCTCGATCGAGGCCAGCGTGGACATCTCGTCGAAGGCCATGAATCCGCCGCGCTATCCGCCGGCAGCCTTCCGCGCGGGTATCCAGGGCGAAGTGATCCTGATCATTGATGTCGATGCCAACGGCAACGTCACCAATGTCACGGTGGAAAAGTCCAGCCGTAACCGCGACCTGGACCGTGCTGCGATGGAAGCGGCTCGCAAGTGGCGCTTCAACGCCGCTGAATCTGGCGGTAAGAAGACGGCAGGTCGCGTTCGCGTCCCGGTCAACTTTGCGCTGAACTGATGCGCCCGGGTGGCCGCCTGGCCGCCCCGGTTCCCAGTTCGATTGTTTGCTTAGCTACACCCTTTATCACCACACACAACAAAGGTAAGCGTCATGCTGCAGGAAATTTTCATCGCCGCTGCTGCCGGGGGCAATCCGTCCAATGCCCTGTCGCAGATGGGCTTCGAGCACCTGATCCACGAAATGACCACCAAGCCGGGTGATTTCGCGGTTTCCTGGGTCGTGCTGCTGACCCTGATCGCCATGTCGGCCATGTCCTGGTACTGGACCGTCATCAACATCTTCCGTGCCACCCGCCTGAAGAGCGCCGCTGATCGCGTCGTCAGCCTGTTCTGGGACACCCCGAACGCGCAGGACGCCATCCGTGCGATGGAAGAACAGCCGGCTTCGGAGCCGTTCTCGAAGATCGCCCTGGACGCTGCCCAGGCGGCTGCCCACCACCAGCGCGCTGAAGGCGGCGCCACCGGTGGCCTGGGTGAGAACCTGAGCCGTTCGGAGTTCGTCGACCGCGCTCTGCGCCAGGCCGTCACCCGCGAAAGCAACAAGCTGCAGTCGGGCATGACCCTGCTGGCCACCGTCGGCGCAACCGCTCCGTTCGTCGGTCTGCTGGGTACCGTGTGGGGCATCTACGGCGCGCTGATCAAGATCGGTGCCACCGGCTCCGCTTCGATCGACGCCGTTGCCGGCCCGGTGGGTGAAGCGCTGATCATGACCGCGATCGGTCTGTTCGTCGCGATCCCGGCCGTGTTCGCCTTCAACTTCTTCAGCAAGATCAACAGCGCGACCATCAGCAAGTTCGATACCTTCGCGCACGACCTGCACGACTTCTTCGCCACCGGTTCGCGCGTCCGCTAATTGCGGCGCGCGTCACCCAGCGACGAAGTAAGTAGTCACCAAGATCTAGACGGAGCCCGTTATGGCTTTCAGTAGTGGTAACAGCGGCGGCCCCATGGCCGACATCAACGTTACGCCCCTCGTGGACGTGATGCTGGTGCTGCTGATCATCTTCATCATCACGGCGCCCCTGATGTCCCACAAGGTCAAGGTGGATCTGCCGGAAGCCAACCTGATCCAGAAGCCGGAAGATGCTGAAAAGCGTTCCGGACCGATCACCCTGGCAGTCAAGGAAGACGGCTCGATCTACTGGAACGACGAAGAAATCAACAAGCAGACTCTCGAGTCGCGCTTGGCGACCGCCGCCCAGCAGACCCCGCAGCCGCCGCTGAACCTGCGTGGTGACCGCACCACCAAGATGCGCGTCATCAACGACCTGACCAAGGTCGCGCAGGAGCAGGGCATGCTGGACGTCGGCTTCGTCGCGACCAAAGAAAAGGGGCAATAAGCCATGGCATTCAGTAGTGGTGGTGGCAAGGGCCCCATGGCAGACATCAACGTCACGCCCCTCGTGGACGTGATGCTGGTTCTGCTGATCATCTTCATCGTGACCGCGCCGATCATGACGTACCCGATCGCCGTGGACCTGCCGCAGCGCGTGCTCAACCCACCGCCGCAGCTGGTCGAACCGCCGCCGCCGATCGAACTGAAGATCGACGCCAGCAACCAGGTCTCGTGGAACAACAGCCCGATCAATACCAGCGAGCTGCAGCAGCGGATGGAGCAGGAGGTCCAGCGTGACCCGACCAACCAGCCGGAACTGCGCATCGACGCCAGCCCGGATTCGGAGTACGACGTGATGGCCAAGGTTCTGGCCGCCGCGAAGAACGCTCAGATGAAGAAGATCGGTTTTGTGCAGCAGTAAACGCGACACCGCAACACAACAGTCATGACGCGACTGCAGACGCCCCTGGAAACAGGGGCGTTTTTTTTTGTGCCTGCGGGGCCCGTCGGGGTCAGATCCCTTTCCCTCAGGAAAGGGATCTGACCCCATCAGGGAGCACGCGCCCGCTATGATCGGCGAATGCTCGCCCTCTTCGACTCCCTGCGCCATTGGCTCGACGGCATCGCCCACCTCGGCACCATCCTGGCGGTGGCCTACCTGCTGTACCTGTTCGCGCTGGCGGGCTGGATCATGCTGCAGAAGCGCGAGCCGGTGGCCACGCTGAGCTGGATCCTGTCGTTGGCGCTGCTCCCCTACCTGGGGCTCTTCATCTACTACCTGCTGGGTCCGCAGAAGGTGAAGCGGCAGCGGCTGCGCCGTGGTCGCGCCCGCTCGGGGATGGAGCACTACAGTGATGTCTGCCCACCCGATTCGGACTGTACCGAGCTGGCCAAGGTTGCACAGGCCACCACCGGGCTGGCGCCAAGCAGTGCCACCGAGGTGACCTGGCTGGTCGACGGCGCGGCCACCTACGCCGCACTGCTCGATGCGATCGCACAGGCGCGCGACCACGTGCACCTGGAGTACTACATCTTCAATCCGGACCACGCTGGCACTGCCCTGCGTGATGCCCTGGTCGAGCGCGCCCGTGCGGGGGTGCAGGTGCGCCTTCTGCTGGATGCGGTTGGCTCGTCCGCCCTGCCCCGCCGCTTCCTGCAGCCCCTGCTGGATGCCGGCGGCGAAGCAATCTGGTTCCATCCGCGGCAGCTGCTGAAGCCGTTCAAGCGCCCGTGGTTGAACCTGCGCACGCATCGCAAGCTGGTGATCATCGATGGCCGCCTTGCCTTTACCGGCGGCATCAACATCACCGACGAGGAAGACGAGAGCCGCAGACCCGACGCCTACCGCGACCTGCACATGCGTATCCGCGGCCATGTCGTGCGCAGCCTGCAGCTGGTGTTTGCCGAAGACTGGCTGTACGCCAGTGGACAGGATCCCTCGCGGATGGACATCGCCCGTCTATGGCCGGCCGACATGCCGCTGCGCGGTGATGGCGCGATCAACGCGCAGGTACTGGTGTCGGGTCCGGATTCGGGCTGGGAGACCATCCACCGCCTCCACGTCGCCGCCATCCAGGAAGCACACGAGCGGGTGTGGCTGGTCACCCCCTATTTCGTGCCGGGTGAAGCGGCGCGGATGGCGTTGACCTCCGCTGCACTGGGCGGCCTGGATGTGCGCCTGCTGGTACCGAAGATGAGCGATTCGTGGTTCGTCACCCAGGCCGCACGTTCCTACTTCGATGAGCTGTTGCATGCGGGCGTGAAGATCTACGAATACGGCCCGCGGATGCTGCATACCAAGGCGTTCATCGCCGATGACGATGTCTGTATTGTCGGCAGTGCCAACTTCGACCACCGCAGCTTCCGGCTGAACTTCGAGCTGTCGATGATGATCAGCGACCGCGACCGTGTGGCGGCCCTGGCCGAGCTGCTGCAGGGCGAATTCGACCGCGCCACGCGGGTGCATGACCAGGCCGGCCGCTCGCTGTGGCTGCACCGCCTGCCCGAGGCCTTCGCCCGGCTGGCCTCGCCGCTGCTCTGACGCAGCGCTACACTGCGGCGATCATCCGGGGAGCCCGACTATGTACTGGTTGTACCTGCTGCTGGCGCTGGGCTGCTTTGCCTTCGCGCTGAAGACCCCGAGCGCGGGGTTGATGACCCTGTGCCTGCTGGCTGCCCTCGCCTTCCTGCTGGCCTGGGTACGCGGCCGCTACGTGGCCCGTTTCGGCGACCTGCAGCGCGACCCGGCCACCCTCATTGACGCCGAAGAACTGCGACGCCTGCGCGAACAGGCCCAGGCCCGCCGCAACGACGACCACAACGACCACGACCCGTCTCCTCTTTCCAAGTAGTCCCGTTCCATGACCCAGCTCAGCGTCAACGTCAACAAGATCGCCGTCCTGCGCAATTCGCGCGGCGGCGCCGAACCGGACGTGGTGCGCGCCGCCCAGGCCTGCCTGGATGCCGGCGCCCACGGCATCACCGTGCATCCGCGGCCGGACCGCCGCCACATCACCGCCGAGGACGTACTGGCCCTGTCCACGCTGACCCGCGCGCGGGGTGTGGAGTTCAACATCGAAGGCAATCCGTTCGCGCCGCCGCGCGAGGGCTACCCGGGGCTGCTGCCGCTGTGCGAACAGACCCGCCCGGCGCAGGCCACCCTGGTCCCCGATGGTGATGGCCAGATCACCTCCGACCATGGCTTCGACTTCGCGCGTGACGCAGAGCGGCTGCGCCCGCTGATCGCCGAACTGAAGGCGATGGGCTGCCGGGTCAGCCTGTTCGTCGATGCCGGCAACCCGCTGCTGGAGCAGGCGGCCGAGGTCGGTGCCGACCGCATCGAGCTGTACACCGGCCCTTACGCAGAGGCGCATGCGGCTGGCGATGCCGACGCGATGCTGGCGCTGTTCGCCACTGCCGCTCGCCGCGCGCAGGCCGTCGGCCTGGGCGTGAATGCCGGTCATGACCTGTCGCAGGACAACCTGCGCGACTTCCTGGCCCACGTGCCGGAGGTGCTGGAGGTCTCGATCGGCCACGCACTGATTGGCGAGGCGTTGTATGACGGGCTGGATGCCACCGTGCGCGGGTACCTGGCGCTGCTCTGACACCTCCCCGGTAGAATCGAGCCGTGCTCGACTCAGCACCGCCCTGAACCCTTCAGACGGCCGTCGCAGCCATTGAGACGGTCGCGACGTACTCTGCCGTCATGGGTATTGCGATCAAGGGCCGAGGTTCCACGTCCCACCTTGCCGGGCGCTTTGAAAGCACCGTCAGCGAGGCGGTGGACGACGGCTGGGCGGTCGACGAGAGCGAGGAGTTCCTCGCCCCACGCCTGCGCACCGAGGTACGTGCGGAAACCGCACGCAGCATCATCACCCGCAACACTTCGCCGGACGTCGGCTTCAGCCAGTCGGTGAATCCGTATCGCGGCTGCGAGCATGGCTGCTCGTACTGCTTCGCGCGCCCCTCGCATGCCTATCTGAATCTGTCGCCGGGCCTGGATTTCGAGACCAAGCTGTTCGCCAAGACCAATGCGCCGCAACTGCTGCGCAAGGAACTGTCGAAGCCGGGTTACGTGCCGCAGCCGATCGCGCTGGGCATCAACACCGATGCGTACCAGCCGATCGAGCGCAAGTTCAAGCTGACCCGCCAGCTGATCGAAGTGATGCTGGAAACCAAGCATCCGTTCTCGCTGATCACCAAGAACGCACTGGTCGAGCGCGATATCGATCTCCTTGCGCCGCTGGCCGCGGAAAACCTGGTCAGCGTGCACTTCTCGGTGACCTCGCTGGACCCGCATCTCTCCGCAAAGCTGGAACCGCGTGCATCAGCACCCCATGCACGGCTGCGTGCGATGAAACGGCTGCATGACGCCGGCATTCCGGTCGGTGTGATGGTGGCGCCGGTGATTCCGTGGATCAACGACAGCGAGCTGGAAGCCGTGCTGGAGGCCGCACACGATGCCGGTGCCAGCACCGCCGGCTACGTGCTGCTGCGCCTGCCGCTGGAAGTGGCACCGCTATTCCGCGACTGGCTGGATACGCACCATCCCGATCGCGCCGCGCATGTGATGAGCACCATCCAGCAGCTGCGCGGCGGCAAGGACTACGACAGCCGGTTCGGCACGCGCATGCGCGGCCAGGGCGTATATGCCGATCTGTTGAACAATCGCTTCAAGCTGGCGCGCAAGCGCCTCGGCTTCAACGCACAGAACAGCCACTGGCCGAAGCTGGATTGCAGCCGGTTCCAGAAGCCGCTGCCGCCGACGAAGGATACGCCGCAGGGCTCCTTGTTCTGAGAAAAGTCGAGCTTGCTCGACTGGCGACGGAAAAGCAGTCGAGCAAGCTCGACGCTACCCCCCAAACAGTTTCTGCGCACTCTGGAACAGGATCCAGCTGGTCGCGATGAACTTGTCGCCACCCTGTGGCCGGTTGCCACGATGGGTGTGGGTGAATGCCGTCGGGGCGATCAGCAGGCTGCCGGTGCGCGGCGCGATCTTCCGCCCCTGGAACAGGAATTCGGTCTCGCCTTCGTCGAAGTCGTCGTTGAGGTACAGCGTCCACAGTACGTGCCGGTGCAGGGTCTCGGCCTGCGCATCCTTCGGGTACAGCTCGCAGTGCCAGTACGGGTAGCCGCCCTCGCCTGCCGCATACCATTGCAGGTTGATCGCACCCGGACGCAGGCAGGTGCGGGCCAGGTCGGCCAGCTGCTGCTGCGGCATATCGGGGAAGTCCTCGGCAGACAGGCGTCGCGGTTGGCCGTTGCTGTCCTGGATCTGCAACATCAGCGGAGCGATCAACGCCTGTGGATAACGGCGTAGATAACTCAGCAGGCCGTTGAACACCGCAATCTGCAGCTGCTGGTCGACATCCTGCCAGCCGTCCAGGCCACTGATGCGCAGATCCTTGCTGTGCTTGAGTTCGGGGAACACACCACTGCCTACCGCACCGGGCAGCAGGCCACGCGTGGCACGCATGCGCTCGACGATGGCCGCGCAGACCTCGCTGGGGACGGCGTTGTGGATGACTTCGATGAAATCGACCGGGCCCTGCTCGTGCATGCGTGCATTCCTTAGGCGGCAACGGCTTGATGGTGCCGTTTGCCGCCCTCGGTGTCACCCCACGGTCATGTCATCGATCTGCCATGACCGCCGTCAGGCAACTGCCAATCAGACCTTCGCGTCGTCGTGCGCGTGGTGGTAGCGCACGGCTTCAGCCACTTCCTCGCGCGAACCCAGGAACACCGGCACGCGCTGGTGCAGCTGGTCGGGCTGGATGTCGAGGATGCGCTCGCGGCCGGTCCAGGCGGCGCCACCGGCCTGCTCGACCAGCAGGCCCATCGGGTTGGCTTCGTACATCAGGCGCAGCTTGCCGGCCTTGGACGGATCCTTCTTGTCCCACGGGTAGATGAAGATGCCGCCGCGGGTCAGGATGCGATGCACGTCGGCCACCATGCTGGCGATCCAGCGCATGTTGAAGTTCTTGCCGCGCGCGCCTTCCTTGCCCGCCAGCAGGTCGCCGACGTACGCCTGCATCGGTGCTTCCCAGTGGCGCTGATTGGACATGTTGATGGCGAATTCCTGGGTGGCCGCCGGAATCTGCATGTTCTCGGTGGTCAGCACGAATTCGCCCTTCTCGCGGTCCAGGGTGAAGGCGTGGGTGCCATGGCCAACGGTCAGCACCAGCTGGGTGCTGGGCCCGTAGATGCAATAACCGGCGGCGATCTGCTTGCTGCCCGGCTGCAGGAACGCGTCATCGCCCGGCAGTTCGACGTTGGTCGGGCAGCGCAGCACCGAGAAGATGGTGCCGACGGAGACGTTGACGTCGATGTTGGAGCTGCCATCGAGGGGATCGAACAGCAGCAGGAAATCGCCGCGCGGGTAGATATCCGGCACCGGCTGGCTGTGGTCCATTTCCTCCGAGGCGCAGGCGGCCAGGTGGCCACCCCAGGCATTGGCTTCGAGCAGGATCTCGTTGCTGATGACGTCCAGCTTCTTCTGCGCTTCACCCTGCACGTTGCCGGTACCGGCGTCGCCGAGCACGCCGCCAAGGGCGCCCTTGCTGACGGCGATGGAGATGCTGGTGCAGGCGCGGGCGACCACGGCGATCAGCTGGCGCAGGTCGGCATTGATGCGGCCGGCGTGCTGTTCCTGGATCAGGAAGCGGGTCAACGAAGTACGGGACATGGTCGGGCAGGTCTCGGCAGCGGGAAAACGCCTATTGTCGCCCGTCTGGCCGAGGCGTGCGTGAGCGCGGGGAGGCGTAATCGTTTCCAGATGCGTTGCGCTCGTGGCGCCTTCCTTCATGGAGGCACAGGGCGAGGTACACCGTGGCCAGGACACGCCGTAAACCCCCCTCCGGGGTCCGGCCCAGCCGCTGACGGCAGGGCGTTCGGGCGCTTGCGAAGCAGTGCTTCGCAGGCAAAGCGCCCTCACCCATGGGGGCTCGGTCGGCGCATCCATGCGCCTCACGGTCCTGTCCACGGTGTACCTCGCCCTGCGCTTCAGGGTTCGCCGCGAGCGCGGAGGGTGTGGCAAAGGCAGAGGCAAAGCAGAAGCAAAAACAAAAACAAAGGCGCCTTTCGGCGCCTTGTCTTCAAGCTACTGGAGCGTTGCTTCAGCCCTTGGCGACGGTGGCCACGGCCTTGGCGACGTATTCCAGGTTGTTCTGGTTCAGCGCGGCCACGCAGATGCGGCCGGTGCCGACGGCGTAGATGCCGAACTCGTCGCGCAGGCGCTCGACCTGCTCGCGGCTCAGGCCGGAGTAGGAGAACATGCCGGCCTGCTCGTTGATGAAACCGAACTGCGGCGCACCTGCCGCGGCCAGCTTCTCGACCAAGCCCTGGCGCAGGGCGTGGATGCGCTCGCGCATTTCGGTCAGCTCCTGCTCCCACATCGCGCGCAGTTCCGGGTTGGTCAGCACGCCGGCCACCAGCGCAGCACCGTGGGTGGACGGGCTGGAGTAGATCGTGCGGATCACGCGCTTGACCTGCGACTGCACGGCCTTGGCGTCCGCGGCGGTCGGTGCCACCATCGACAGCGCACCCACGCGCTCGCCATACAGCGAGAACGACTTGGAGTACGAGTTGGCGACGATGAAGCTGTCGATGCCGGCTTCAGCGATGATGCGCACGGCGGCGCCGTCCTGCTCGATGCCCTTGTCGAAGCCCTGGTAGGCCATGTCGATGAAGGGGAACAGCTGGCGGTCCTTCAGCAGCTGTGCGACCTGCTTCCACTGGGTGACCGTGAGGTCGGCACCGGTGGGGTTGTGGCAGCAGGCGTGCAGCAGCACTACGGTGCCGGCGTCCAGCTTGCCCAGGTCGGCCAGCAGGGCGTCGAAGTTGACCCCATGGGTGGCCGGGTCGAAGTAGGAATACTCCACCACCTCGAAGCCGGCCGCGCTGAACACGGCGCGGTGGTTTTCCCAGCTCGGGTTGCTCAGCGCAACGGTGGCGTGCGGCAGCAGCTTCTTCAGCACGTCGGCGCCGACGCGCAGCGCACCGCTGCCACCGACGGTCTGTGCGGTGGTGACGCGGCCGGCGGCCAGCAGCGGCGAGTCCTTGCCGAACACCAGCTCACGCGTCGCCTGCGTGTATGCCGGCAGGCCATCGATCGGCAGGTAGCCGCGTGGTTTGGCTTCAGCGGCGAGCTGCTGCTCGATCTGCTTGACGGCGCGCAGCAGCGGAATGCGGCCGCTCTCGTCGTAGTAGATGCCCACACCCAGGTTGACCTTGGTCGGGCGGCTGTCGGCGTTGTACGCCTCGGTCAGGCCCAGGATCGGGTCGCCTGGGACCAGTTCCACGTTTGCAAAGAAGGACACGGCGGTACTCGTTCGGTAGACGGAAAGGGGGAGGAAGTGCGCTACGCGGTCTGCGGCTTTTCGGCCGGAAACAGCCCATCGTAACAAAGCCTGCCGGGGCTGGCCGCCGCCATCGTCATCCGCCGCCCCGTACCATGGCGTGCGTTGCCGCCCGATCCATCAACCTGAATCATGAATCCTGCCGCACGACGCCATTGCCTGCCCCTGTCCGCCCTGCTGCTGTCGCCCTGGGCGGCGGCGGCCGAGCCCGCACCGACCGCCCTGCCCAGCGTGCAGGTGCAGGCCGCGCGGGTGCTGGGCATCGACCCGTTCGCGCTGCCGGCCAGCCAGGATACGGTCTGGATCGACGCCGGCCGCGCTGGCGCCGGCGCACAGCTGTCCGAGGCGTTGGCCGGGGTCCCGGGCCTGGTCGCCCGCGACCGGCAGAACTTCGCGCAGGACACCCAGCTGTCGATCCGTGGCTTTGGTGCGCGCTCGACCTTCGGTGTGCGCGGGGTGCGGGTGTTGATCGACGGGGTACCGGCGACCATGCCGGACGGCCAGGGCCAGCTGTCGCACGCCAGCCTGTTGGGCGCCGAGCGCATCGAGGTGCTGCGCGGGCCGTTCTCGGCGCTGTACGGCAATTCCTCCGGTGGCGTACTGCAGGTCTGGAGCGCACAGGGCCAGGCCGGCGACCCGTGGCGGCTGCGCCTCAACGCAGGTGCTGACAACACGCTCAGTGTCGGCGCACAGCTGAAGGGTGCCGGCCGTGTTCTGGATTACAACATCGCCGCCAACCACTTCAGCACCGATGGCTGGCGCGATCACAGCCGTGCGCGCCGCGAGTCGCTCAACGCGCGCATCGGTGGTGAGCTGGGCGGTGGGCGGCTGGAGTTGCTGCTCAACGTGCTGGATGCGCCCGATGCGCAGGACCCGCTGGGCCTGACCCGTGCCCAGGTGGCGGCCGATCCGCGCCAGGCCACCGCCGTGGCGCACCAGTACAACACCCGCAAATCGGTGCGCCAGCAGCAGGCCGGGCTGCGCTGGACCCGGGAGACCGGGGCGCAGCGCTGGCAGCTGATGGGCTATGCCGGTCAGCGCGCGGTGACCCAATACCTGCCGATTCCGCCGACTGCCCAGGTGAATCCGCTGCATGCCGGCGGGGTGATCGATCTGGATGGCGGCTACGGCGGCCTGGACGCGCGCTGGGGCTGGCACGGCGACCTCGCCGGCCGACCGCTGGATCTGGTGGCCGGGCTCAGCGCCGACCGCCAGCGCCAGCATCGCACCGGCTACGAGAACTTCATCGGCAGCACGCTGGGCGTGCGCGGGCGCCTGCGCCGTGACCAGATCGACGTCGTGCAGAATGTGGACCAGTTCGCCCAGGCCTGGTGGCAATGGAGCCAGCGCTGGTCGCTGCTGGCCGGGCTGCGCCACAGCACGGTGCGCTTCGCGTCCGATGACCGCTACATCGTCGGCGCCAACCCAGATGACAGTGGCCGCCGCCGCTACCAGGCGACTACGCCGGTGGCCGGGATCAGCTTCGAGGCCAGCCCGCAGTGGCGACTGCACGCGGCCGTAGGGCGTGGTTTCGAGACCCCCACCTTCAACGAACTGGGCTATCGCGCCGACGGTCAGGCGGGATTGGCACTGGACCTGGCGGCCGCTCGCAGCCGCAATCTGGAGATTGGCAGCAAGTGGCACGCGCAGGACGGAACCCAGCTCGATATCAGCCTGTTCCGTGCAGATACCGACGATGAGCTGGCAGTTGCCAGCAACAGCGGCGGGCGCAGCACCTATCGCAACATCGGCCACACCCGCCGCCAGGGCGTGGAACTGCAGTACCGGCAGCCGCTGGCCGAGCAGGTGGAACTGCAGCTGGCCTGGACCTTGCTGCAGGCGCAGGTGCGCTCGCCGTACCTGACCTCGAACCGTGTGGTTGCCGTCGGCAGTCGCCTACCCGGGGTACCGCGCCAACAGGCCTTCGCTCGGCTGCAATGGTCACCTGGCCAGTGGCAGTGGGCGCTGGAGGCCTCGGCCAGCAGCGATACGGTGGTCAACGACGTGGCGACCGAACGCGCGCCCGGCTTCGCCCTGCTGCATCTGGAAGCAGGCCGTCGCTGGACCGTGCCGGGTGGTGAGCTGCGCGCCTTCGCCCGGCTGGAGAACGTGCTGGACCAGGCCTACATCGGCTCGGTGATCGTCAACGATGGCAATGGGCGCTTCTACGAGCCGGGACCAGGACGGCGGGCCAACGTCGGCGTGCAGTGGTCGTGGCGCTAGCATGCGACCGCTGCGCCCGCCGGCATGTCCCGGCGCTACCGTCAATCGGGGGCCTTGGCCGGCACAAAGGGCGAAGTCGGATCGCTGGCGGGGAAGGTTTCCTCCAGCGCCTCGTCCTGGTTGTCACTGGCGCGCTGCTTGCGCTCGCGGCGCTTGAGCGGGCTTTCCTGGCCGCCGCGATGGCGGTCTCCGCCATCCTTGCGGTCCTGCGCCGCCTGTTCAGCCTCGTGTTTCACGGGTAGATGGTCACCACCGTGCTCGGCATCGAAGAACGGCGCGCCGGTGCCGCGGTAGTCGGCATTGTCGGCATCGCGCTTGCCACGTTGCTCGCCGGGAATAGGCGGATGGTTCGCGCGCAGCGGGTCGCGGGAGGTCTCTCGGCTCATGGTCTGATTACCTTCGCTCTGGGAGCCCCACTACACCGCCAGCAAGGTAAAGCCGCCGCGAACCTGGCGTCATGAACATCTCGCTCACCCCCCGGTAACGGCACCGCGCGTATTCCTGCCCACCCGCCCCCGCTGCAGGAGCCGGCCATGCCCCGTCTTGAACGACCCGCACCGTCCGTGTTCAACGCCCTGCTCGATCCGCTCGGCCAGCGCACCGCGCAGCGCCGCACGCGTCGCCATGAGGATCCGCAGGCGGTGGCGCAGGACTACCTGCAGTACATGCTCAGTGACTACGAGGAGAGGCGTGACCAGAGCCACCGCAACTGGCGCGATCTGTGCCCGGTCTATGCCTTCGCGCTGACTACCCACGCTGCGGACTGGCCGCGCGGTGATGCCGCCGATACCTGCGAGGAACTGGCCGAGCACTGGGAACAGATGCGCGGGCAGTCGCGGCTTGGCTGGTCGCAGGCACGGCCGGTAGTGGAAGACGCCTGGCGGGCGCTGGATCATATTCCGGCGGCGGCAGTGAGGCCGCTGCTGCAATAACACCGGGCACCTGAAGCAGCCGAGCGTGGGTTCGGCTCTACAGCAAAGCGGCGGCGCCACCTGGCGTGCACGGCACGGACACGACTGGTTTACACCGCCAATCCCAAGCTGGGCACCCTGCCCCGCGCAAGAGGTGCGCCCATGGCCCGCCCGATCTGGACCGGCACGCTCTCCTTCGGCCTGCTCAATGTGCCGGTGTCGCTGATGTCAGGCGAACGCAAGGTGGATCTGCAGTTCCGCATGCTCGACTCCCGCGACCGCAAGCCGATCCGTTTCGAACGGGTGAACGCCGACACCGGTGAGGAAGTGCCCTGGAAGGACATCGTCAAAGCCTATGAGTACGACAAGGGCAGCTATGTCGTGCTGGAGGAAGGCGATATCCGCTCGGCCGCGCCGGAAAGCCACGAAACGGTGGAGGTGGAATCATTCGTGGATGCGGCGCAGATCGACCCCCGCTACTACGAGAAACCGTATCTTCTGGTGCCCGGCAAGAAGGCCGAAAAAGGCTATGTGCTGTTGCGCGAAACGCTGCGCAGTACCGGCAGGGTGGGTATCGCACGGGTGGTGGTGCGCACGCGCGAGTACCTGTGCGCGGTGATGCCACAGCAGGACGCACTGGTGCTGATGATCCTGCGCTATCCGCAGGAACTGGTGGATCCTGAGGACTACAAGCTGCCCACCGGCAAACTGTCCGACTACCGCATCACCAGCAAGGAGACGGCGATGGCCGAACAGTTGATCGAGTCGATGGCCGGCGACTGGGATCCGTCGCAGTACCACGATGAATTCCGCGAGCGGCTGCAGCAGGTGTTGAACAAGCGCATCAAGTCCAAGGGCGGCACCACAAGGGTGGACGATGAGCCGGCGCCGCGTGAGGATGCCAGCACCAACGTGGTCGACTTCATGGCGCTGCTGCAGAAGAGCCTGGATGCGAACAAGCGCACGCCGGCGAAGAAGACGGCGACGCGCAAGGCACCGGCGAAGAAGGCTGCGAAGAAGACGGCCAAGAAGGCGGTGAAAAAGACCACCCGGCGCAAGGCAGGTTGAACCATGTCGCTGCATCAGTACCGGCGCAAGCGCCAGCTTGGCGGGGGCGCCGGGCAGACGCCGGAGCCTGACGACACACCCGCACGCGGTGATCCGCAGCGGCGGCCGATCTTCGTCATCCAGCTGCATCACGCAAGCTCGCGTCACTACGATTTCCGTTTGGAGATGGACGGCGTACTGAAGAGCTGGGCGGTGCCGAAGGGGCCTTCGCTGCGCGTCGGCGAGAAGCGACTGGCCGTGGAGGTGGAGGACCATCCGCTGTCCTACGCCGGTTTCGAAGGCGACATTCCTGAAGGCCACTATGGTGCTGGCCACGTGGATGTCTTTGATCACGGCATCTGGGCCTGCGAAGGCGATCCATTGCAGGCGCTGGCCGCTGGAAAGCTCGACTTCGTGCTGCACGGGCAACGCCTGGCCGGTGGCTGGAAGCTGGTGCGCACGGCAATGAAAGGACGTCAGGTGCAGTGGCTGTTGATCAAACGCGATGACGAGCAGGCGCGCGACGCCGAAGCAGACGATCTGCTGGAAGCACCCGTGCCGGAACGCTCATCCGCAGTGAAGAAGCGTAGTGCGAAGAAGAGGGTACGCGCCGCACCGGCTGCACGCGCCGCTACCCGCAAGGCCGATGCACGCTGGCATGCGCGCGCGCTGAAACTGGACGGCGCACGTGACACGCCCTACCCGCGTGACTTCAAGCCACAGCTGACCGATCATCGCGACGACGCGCCGGACGGCGAACGTTGGCTGCACGAGATCAAGTGGGACGGCTATCGCCTGCTGGCCGATCTGCACGACGGCGAGGTGAAGCTGCGCTCCCGCAATGGCCTGGATTGGACCGATGATTTTCCCGAGGTGGTACAGGCCGTGCGGGCGCTGCCGGTGCGTGATGCGCGCCTGGACGGTGAGCTGGTGGTGCTGGACCCGGAAGGACGCAGCGATTTCGCAGCGCTGCAGCGCGTGATCGATGGAAGCTCGAAGCAACCGCTGCGCTACATCGTGTTCGATCTTCCGGGCGTGGCCAACGCGGACATCAGTCGTGCGCCATTGCTGGAACGCAAAGCGCTGCTGAAGGATCTCATCGGGCCCGTGCCCGGTACCCTGGCCTTCAGCGAACATGTGATCGGCCATGGCCCGCAGGTGTTCGACGCCAGTGGCGATGCGGGATTCGAAGGGATCGTCAGCAAGCAGGTGGATGCACCGTATGTGAACACCCGCGCACGCAGCTGGGTGAAGGTGAAGCACGAAGACACCGACGAGTTCGTGATTGTCGGCTACACGGCCCCCAAGGGCTCACGGGTGGGTTTCGGATCACTGTTGCTGGCAACGCCGGACAAGGAGGGCCTGCGCTATGTGGGCCGCGTCGGTACCGGCTTCGACGACGAGAACCTGCGCGCGCTGCTCAAGGCATTGCAGCCACTGGCAGCAAAGGCGCCCGTGCTGCAGCTTCCGGCGCATGTGCCGTTCCGCGCCGCCAGCGTGCGCTGGGTGAAGCCGGTGACGGTGGCGGAAGTGGCATTCCGTGGCTGGGGCAAGGAAGGCCTGCTGCGCCAGGCCAGTTTCAAGCGGCTGCGAAGCGACAAGCAGAAGGAGGATCTGGAGGTGGCCACATCGAGTGTTGGAACCGGGGGCGAGGTCCAGATCACTCATCCGGAACGTGTAGTGTTTCCAAGGCAGAAGCTCAGCAAAGGCGATGTGGCCGACTACTACCGGCAGATGGCGCGCTGGATCCTGCCCGAAATTGCTGGACGGCCGCTGTCACTGCTGCGCTGCCCCGATGGGGTGGGCAAGGCCTGTTTCTTCCAGAAGCACCATGGCCCGGGCCTGGGTGATGCGGTGCATGCGGTGCCGCTGCAGCAGAAGAGCGGCCGCGAGGACTACGTCTATATCGACGATGCGCGGGGCCTGCTGCAGCTGGTGCAGATGAACACGCTGGAGCTGCATCCCTGGGGCGCGACCGTGGCCGACCCCGAGCATCCGGATCGCCTGGTGTTCGATCTCGACCCTGGCGAAGGCGTCAGCTGGGCACAGGTGAAATCAGCTGCACGTGATGTGCGTGACCGCCTGCAGCAGGTAGGCCTGGAGAGCTTCGTGCGCTTGTCCGGTGGCAAGGGCGTGCACGTGGTGGTGCCGCTGCAACCCAAGGCCGACTGGGAACAGGCCAAGGCGTTCTGCGAGGCTTTTGCGCAGGCAATGGCGCTGGAGCAGCCTGATCGCTACGTGGCGACGATGAGCAAGGCCAAGCGTGATGGGGTGATCTTCATCGACTGGCTGCGCAATACCCGAGGGGCTACCAGCGTGTGTTCGTGGTCGCTGCGTGCGCGCGATTCCGCCGGTGTGGCAGTGCCGCTGCGCTGGGAAGAACTGGCCCGGGTGAGCGCGGCCGACGCGTTTCCGATGGCCAAGGCGCTGGCCAGGGTGAAGCGGCTGAAGGGTGACCCTTGGCACGGTATCGAGCGGTTGAAGCAGGTGCTGCCGTCGCTGAAGCGGTAGTGCCGGCCGCTGGCCGGCACTACCTGCATGCGCTCAGCGCGGATCGCGCGAGGCGCGACGGCCGAACCACCAGCCGGCCAGCAGCTGCAGCGGCAGTGACGCCAGCAGCGAAATGACGAACCAGAACGGGAAATCCGCACCGGCCGTCCACATTGCGTAGCCACAGCCCAGCGCGATCAGCGACCAGATCGAGAAGCCATGCGAACGCGGCCAGCAGGGCGCGTAATAGGTGGCGAAGGAAATGCCGGCGATGCCACCGAGCACGCTGAAGGTGAGATCCCACCCCAGCTGCACGCTGTTGCCGCTCGGCGACAGGCCCAGCAACGGGGGCAGCCAGCTGGCGACGCTGCTGAACAGCGCAAGCGACAGCACGCCGCCGATCAGGGCAACGAGGGACAGGAACAGGGTCTTGAGCAGGCCGGGCATGCGCGCATTGTACGGCTGCTGCGGAGTGCCCGGGGTTGCCGGCCAGCGGCCGGTACTGCCGATGGATCGGCATGGCCGCCGCGTCCGTGGGAGAGGGGGACGGAGCGACGGCGGCCATGCACAGGCGGTCAGGCGGCGAAGTCGAGCACCACGCGGCCTTCGATGGTGCCCGCGTGCATGCGCGCGAACACCTCGTTGATGTTTTCCAGGCGGTCGGTGCTGACCGTGGCCGCAACCTTGCCTTCGGCAGCGAACTGCAGCGACTCCTGCAGGTCCAGCCGGGTGCCGACGATCGAGCCGCGCACGGTGATGCCGTTGAGCACCATGCCGAAGATGTCCAGCGGGAAATTGCCGGGTGGCAGGCCATTGAGCGAGACGGTGCCGCCACGGCGGACCATGCCCAGCGCCTGCTCGAACGCCTTGGGCGACACCGCAGTGACCAGCGCACCGTGTGCGCCGCCGATGTCCTTCTTCAGGAAGGCGGCGGGGTCGGTGGTGCGCGCGTTCACGGTAACCTGCGCGCCGAGCTGCCGGGCCAATGCCAGCTTGCTGTCGTCCACGTCCACCGCAGCCACGTTCAGGCCCATCGCACGGGCGTACTGCACCGCCATGTGGCCCAGGCCACCGATGCCGGAAATCGCCACCCAGTCCCCCGGCTTGGTGTCGGTAACCTTCAGACCCTTGTAGACGGTCACGCCGGCGCACAGCACCGGCGCGATCTCGACGAAGCCCACGTCCTTCGGAAGCAGGCCGACATAGTTGGCATCGGCCAGTGCGTACTCGGCGAAGCCGCCGTTGACCGAGTAGCCGGTATTGCGCTGCGTTTCGCACAGCGTTTCCCAGCCACCCAGGCAGTGTTCGCAATGGCCACACGCCGAGTACAACCAGGGGATGCCGACCCTGTCGCCTTCCTTGACGTGCCCTACCCCGCCTCCCACGGCCACGACGTGCCCCACGCCCTCGTGGCCGGGGATGAACGGCGGGTTCGGTTTCACCGGCCAGTCGCCCTCGGCGGCGTGCAGGTCGGTGTGGCAGACTCCACAGGCCTCGATCTTGACCAGTATCTCGCCCGCCCCCGGGCGCGGTACCGAGACTTCCTCGATCACCAGTGGCTTGCCGAACTCGCGCACGACAGCGGCCTTCATGGTCGAATGCATGTTCGGATCTCCGTAGTGCGCTTGCCCACAGAATGACGCCGGCACTCGGCCGGCGCTTTGATCACGATCAAACCTTTGAAGATTCGCGGAGCGGGTTCAGCTGGCCAGCACGGACGCTTCGCGGGCCAGGCGCTCGATCGCCTCCCAGTCGCGGGTCTGCAGCAGCGCCGGCGTGGTCAGCCACGAACCGCCCACGCACAGCACGTTGGGCAGGTGCAGGAACTGCGGCGCGGTCTGCGCGCTGATGCCGCCGGTCGGGCAGAAGCGCACATCGGCGAACGGACCGTGCAAGGCCGCCAGCAGCGCAGCGCCACCGGCCTGCACCGCCGGGAAGAACTTGAAGGTGTCCAAGCCGTGCTCGAGGCCCTGGATCAGGTCCGAGGCGGTGGCGGCACCGGGCAGGTACGGCAGGTCGGCGTCGCGTGCAGCGGCATACAGCGTCGGCGTGGCACCGGGGGACACCGCGAAACGCGCACCGGCCTGCTTCGCCGCCTGCATCTGCACGGCGTCGAGTACGGTGCCGGCGCCGATCACGGCATCCGGCACAGCCTCGACCATCGCCTTGATCGCATCCAGCGCCTGCGGCGTGCGCAGCGTCACCTCGATCACCGGCAGGCCACCGCGGAACAGCGCCTGGGCCACTTCGACCGCTTCATTCACATCTTCGGGGGTGTACACCGGGATCACCGGTGCCAGCTTCAACAGCGCGCGCAGGCGCGGATCAGCGCTGGACATGGTCTTGCTCCTTGCCCGACGGGGCATCGCGGATCGCCGCCGGGTCCGGCAGCGCAGCGGCGCATGATGCCACGTGGCTCCGGAAGGTGCTGGCGGAGCCCCGCCCCGCAGGCCCTCGGCTCAGGCCGGGTCGGCCTGCAATGCCTGGATGCGACGCTGGTACCAGCCACCGCCCAGCGGATCGAACACCGCCGACCGTTCCATCTGCGCCTCGTACACGTGCACCGAGATCGCCAGTGCGTCATCGCTGGCGTTGCGCAGGGTGTGGTATTCGTGCGGCGGGATCAGGCTGCCAGCACTGCCGCAGCCCCCGCGCAGCGCGGCGTGGCGGTGGAAACGCCAGCGCTCGCCGGCGCGCTCCAGCAGCTCGTAACGGGTGATCTCCAGCTCGCCCAACCACACTCCCTCCACACACCACATGGCATCGTGGTCGTGCAGCGGCGTGCCCTGCCCTGGGCCCCAGCTCATGGCAATCACGCTGTAGCCGTGTTCGCGGCTGTGGTACAGCGGACGTCGCGCGTAATGATCACTGACCGGCCGATGCACGCATTCGGGCAACTCGATGCGGCTGTCGGTTATGGCTTCCTGCAGCGCCAGCTGCAGGTCGGCGGTGATCCGACCGGCATCACCGGAGGTTACCGCCGCGTCGACTGCGGCGATCAACCGGTCGCGGCCACGGAACGGCGGATACGGAGAAGTCTGCAGGTCCATGCACCTGACTGTAGCGGAGCATGGTTAAGGGAATGTTGGCGTTCGCGCGCGTCGCGTCTGCATTCAGGGTGAACATGCGCGGAAGAATGGTTCAGATGCAGAGGCAGTAGAGCGATCACAATGGAACCTCGCGCAACAAAACGGGTCGAACACGACACGATTGAGATCCGCTGCGACATTCCGCAACTTCGCGCCCGACGGGCGCAAGGCTAGAATTCTCCGACTTACCTGGTTCTATACATGTCAGTGCGAAATATCAGCGATGCCGCGTTGCCGGCATCGAAGGGCAAGGCTGCCACGATCAACGACATCGCACGACTGTCGGGAGTTTCCAAGAAAACGGTTTCAAGAATCATCAACAACTCGCCGCTGGTGCGTAAAGACACCCGCGACAAGGTCGAGGCGTTGATGCGCGAGGTCGGTTACGTGCCCGACCCGCTGGCGCGCGGACTCGCGTTCCGCCGCTCCTTCCTGATCGGCCTGGTGTATGACGACCCGGGCGCCCAATGCATTGTCGACCTGCAGCACGGCGCGCTGGAAGCGCTTCGCGGCACTGGTTATGAACTGGTGGTGCACCCGTGCGACAGCGGGGATCCGGACTGCGCCGACGGCGTGCGCCGCTTCGTGCAGCAGCAGAAGCTGCATGGCGTGATCCTCGGCCCGCGCGCCTCCGAGTCGGTGGCGCTGTCGCAGATGCTGGACGCGATCGACTGCCGCTACATCCGCATCAGCGCGCATGCCTCGGACGACGAAGCACAGGCAGTGGTCACCCATGATCGCGATGGTGCCGCCGCGGCTGCGGGCTACCTGCTCTCGCTGGGCCATCGCGATATCGCAGTGATTGCCGGCCCCGGTGACCGGCGTACTGCCCGCGAGCGGGCCCATGGCTTCCTTGATCGGCTGGCCCAGGTCGGCCTGACCCTGCCGGGAGAACGCGTGCTGGAGGCGGGCGACACGTTCGAGTCCGGCGTGCATGCCGCCGAACGCCTGCTGATGGGCGACCAACGCCCCAGTGCGATCTTCGCCGGCAACGATGAAATGGCCGCAGGCGTGTACCAGGTGGCATTGCGTGCAGGCATCGCAGTGCCGCAGCAGTTGTCGATCGTCAGTTACGACGACAGCCCGCTGGCATCGCGGCTGTGGCCGCCGCTGACGTCGGTACGCCGCCACGTCTCCGACATTGGCCGGATGGCTGCCGCGATGCTGGTGCAGACCGATGTGCCGGATGCACCGACCGCGGCCAGCGTGCATCCGCAACTGATGGTGCGCGGTTCCTGCAGGGCCATTGACGGTTGACTGCCCTGCCCTTGCCTGCACCGTTGCGACAGGATGGTGCAGGCAGCACTGAAAACGGCGCACCAAGGCGCGCCGTTTTCAGTACGAAACCGTGTGCGCTGAGCGCTTACACGTCGCCGCCGTCAGCCCAGCCTTCGCCGGTGCCGGCCTGGAACACGCGGTCATCGCCCTGCACATCGCCCGCCGGCAGATGCGCCTGATCAGCCAGTGCTGCGTAGATCGGGGTGAAGTCCGGTGACGTCGCCTGCATCAGCTGTTCGAAGCTGTCGATGACGAAGTAGGTCTTCTGGAAGGTGTCGATGCGGTACTTGGTGCGCATGATCCGCTGCAGGTCGAAACCGATGCGGTTGGGCGCGGCCGATTCCAGCGAGTACAGCGACTCGCCCTTCGACGACACGATGCCGGCGCCGTAGATGCGCAGGCCGTCGGGCGTATCGATCAGGCCGAACTCCACCGTGTACCAGTACAGGCGGGTCAGGTTCTGCAGCGCGTCCGGGCCGATCGCGTGGGCTTTGACGCCGCCACGGCCGTACGCCTCCATGTAGTCGGCGAACACCGGGTTCATCAGCAGCGGCACATGGCCGAACAGATCGTGGAACAGGTCCGGTTCGGCGATGTAGTCGATCTGGTCCGGGCGACGGATCCACCAGGTCACCGGGAATCGGCGGTTGGCCAGGTGGTCGAAGAAATCCAGTTCCGGCAGCAGGCCTTCGACGCCGACCAGGGTCCAGCCGGTGGCCGCGCCCAGTACTTCGTTGAGCTGGTCGAAGCGCGGAATCATGTGAGCGCTCATGCCCATCTCGTCCTGTGCATCCAGGAACTCCTGGCAGGCGCGGCCGACCAGCAGTTCGCGCTGGCGCTGGTACAGCGTGCTCCAGGTGGCGTGGTCGTCGGCGCTGTAGGTGTCCCACGGCTGCTCGACGAGCGCGGTGGTGTACACCGGCACGTAGCCCTTGTCGGTCTGCTGGTGTTCGACGCGGCGGGGCTGGGCGAGGTCCATGGGGCACTCCTGGATGGGATACCCACGATGCTAGGGCAGGGCGCGCGCAACAGGGTTGCAAAAGTTGCGTCGATTGACATTGTTGGCGCAATATCCTTGCGTACTCACCATGTTGCGGGGCAACAATGGCCGGAGAAGTCCAGTTCGATCGCACGGATATACGCCTGCTGGCTGAAATCCAGCGGGATGGGCGCGCCACCAACGCCGAGCTGGCGACGCGGGTGAATCTCTCACCCTCGGCCTGCCTGCGCCGCCTGCAGCGGCTGGAAAGCGAGGGCGTGATCGTCGGCTACGGCGCGCGGCTGGAGCCACGGCAGCTCCGGCTGGGCCTGCAGGCCTTCGTGCGCGTTCAGCTGGAAAAGCACGATCAGGCCGCCATCGGCCACTTCGTGGACAGCGTGCAGGGCTGGGATGAAGTGGTGGCCTGCCATGCACTGACCGGCGACATGGACTACCTGCTGCACGTCTACGTGCGCGACCTGGAGCACTTTTCGCACTTCCTGCTGGACCGGCTGCTCAACGCCGGTGGCGTGGCCGACGCCAATTCCAGCTTCGTGCTGCGCACGGTGAAGGGCTTCCAGGCGTTGCCACTGTCGCAGCTGGAGTCCTGAGCGACCACCGGGCGTGCCCGGTGGCCAGGCATCAATGGATCAGCACTTGTCCTTGCGGCCCATCAGCTTGCCCAGGCGCGAGGGTTCTTCGCACTTGGGTGCGGCCACCGGCGCCGGCGCTACTGCGGCGGCGCGTGCACGCTGCAGCTGCTGGATCTTCGCGCGGATCTGCGGCATGGCCGCCATCGCGGCCTTTTCGCCTTCCAGGATCGCGGTGCCGCGCTGGCTGAAATCGGCAGCGCCGATGTCCAGCACCTTCGGGCGGATGACGATGTCGGCGCGCGCCAGTTCCTGCTCGCCCAGGCGCTGGCCCATGATCGAGATGGACTGGTTGACAATGCCCAGCATGTCCGTCGGCGCCTTGCCGCTGGCCTTGCTGGAGATGTCGACGGCAATCACGAAGTCGGCGCCGAGCTGGCGCGCAGCGTCCACCGGCACCGGACTGACCACGCCACCGTCGATGTAGTTGCGGCCACCGATCTTCACCGGTTCGAACACGCCGGGGATGCTGCTTGACGCGCGCACCGCCTGGCCGACGTTGCCGCGCACGAAGATCGCGCGCTCGCCGGTTTCCAGCTGGGTGGCGACAGCTGCGAACGGCTTCTTCAGGCGCTCGGCGGGACGGTTGGCGACCTGCTCGTTGACGTAGTCCTGCAGTTTCTGGCCCTGCACCAGGCCACCGGAGAACAGGCGCACGTCGCGGATGCTGGCTTCGTCCAGCGCGACCGCCTTGCTCTGCATCTGGAAGGCGTCCATGCCGCTGGCATACAGCGCACCGACCACGCTGCCGGCGCTGGTGCCGGAAACCACGGCCGGCTCGAAGCCGTTGGCTTCCAGCATCTTGATCACGCCGATGTGGGCGAAGCCCTTGGCCGCGCCGCCGCCAAGGGCGATGCCGATCCTGATCGGCTTGGCCTGCGGCACCACGGTCGGCGCCGGCGGCGGGGAGGGGCGGACCGGGTCGCCACCGCAGCCGGCCAGCAGGCCGATCAGGGCGACGGACAGCAGCAGGCGGGGGCGGAACAGGCTCATCGGCAGTGCGCTCGCGGCGCCGGATTCAGGAAAGGGCGCCAGCATACCGAAGCCGTGGCGGGGCGGGCAGGGTGGGGAGCCTCGCCCATTCAGGAAGGGGGGCCCGGTAGGTGCCGACCTTGGTCGGCACGCGCAGATTCCAGTGCCGACCAAGGTCGGCACCCACCGGGATCCTGTGGTCAGAACCGGTTGTCGCCGTCCAGCATCCGGCCCAGGCCGCCCAGCACCGAGCCTTCGCCACGGTTCTGGGCACCGCCCTGCGGTGCGGCCATCCACATGCGGCCGGCCAGGCGCGAGAACGGCAGCGACTGCAGCCAGACCTTTCCCGGACCGGTCAGCGTAGCCAGGAAAACGCCTTCGCCGCCGAACAGCATGCTCTTGATGCCGGCGACCCGGCGCACGTCCATGTCCACGCTGGGGTGGTAGGCCACCACGCATCCGGTATCCACGTCCAGGCGCTCACCCGCAGCCAGCTCGCGCTCGACCACGCAGCCACCGGCGTGGATGAACACCCAGCCGTCGCCCTCCAGCTTCTGCATGATGAAGCCTTCGCCACCGAACAGCCCGGTCATGATCTTGCGCTGGAACTGGACGCCGATCTGCACGCCGCGCGCGCCGGCTAGGAAACTGTCCTTCTGGCAGATCAGTCGGCCGCCATGCTGGTCCAGCTTCATTGCCAGTACGGTGCCGGGGTAGGGCGCGGCGAAGGCGACCTTGCCCTTGCCGTGGCCGCTCTGGGTGTAGACGGTGGCGAACAGGCTCTCGCCGGTCAGCACCCGCTTGCCGGCGGCCATCACCTTGCCCATCAAGCCGCCGCCCTGGTCGCCGTTGGCGGCGCCGAACACCGTATCCATCTGCACGGTGGCGTCCTTGAACATCAGTGCGCCAGCCTCGGCAATGGCGCTCTCACCGGGGTCGAGCTCGATCTCGACGAACTGCATCTCATGGCCGACGATGCGGAATTCGATGTCGTCGGCGCGGCCGCTGGCGGCGGGGACCGGCGGCGGGGTGTTGGGCATGCCCGGGGCCGCGGACTGAAGTTCGGGCACCTCGGCAATCGAGGTCCACCCGCTCATGCCCTGGCACCAGGCCAGGGCGCGTGGATTGGCCTGCGCGTAGCGGCGCGCGGCCTCGTCATCAAGCGGGCCGATACGCTCGGCCTGGGGGGAGGCATGGAAGTACCACTGGGTCATTGCGGCGGCTCCACAGGGCTGGAAAATCCCGAGTCTAGCGAGCGCGTGGGGGCCGGGGCGACGGGGCCATGAACGGCCGGCATTTGCGGGGCAGGTGCTGTATTGCAACAATTATCTGGTAGCGCCGTTTTACCACCCCTCCAAACACAGCCTACCGCCATGTCCCCGACCCGCACTTCCCGTGGCCGCCTTCCGGTCGCGCGCCCCCTCGTTGCCGCCCTTTCCGCCCTGTTGCCGCTGGTAGCAGCCGCCCAGGAAACTCCCGCTGCCAAGGATCCGGTTGCCCTCGACACCCTGCAGGTGACCGCGCAGCGCCGCGTCGAGAACGCCAAGGACGTGCCGGTCGCGGTCAGCGCGATCCAGGGCGAGAAGCTGGACGTGCTCGGCTCCGCCGGCGATGACATCCGCTTCCTGGCCGCACGCGTGCCCAGCCTCAACATCGAGTCGTCCTACGGTCGTGCCTTCCCGCGCTTCTACATCCGCGGCCTGGGCAACACCGACTTCGATCTCAACGCGTCGCAACCGGTGTCGCTGGTGTACGACGACGTGGTGCAGGAAAGCCCGCTGCTGAAGGGCTTCCCGCTGTTCGACCTGGCCAACGTGGAAGTGCTGCGTGGCCCGCAGGGCACGCTGTTCGGCCGCAACACACCGGCCGGTGTGGTCAAGTTCGATTCGGCGCGTCCGTCGCAGGATGCCGACGGCTACGTGCGCGTGGGCTATGGCAGCTACAACAGCTGGAACGTGCAGGGTGCCTACGGCGGCCCGCTGACCGACCGTTGGTCGGCACGCGTCTCGGCGATCTACCAGCGCCGCGATGACTGGGTCGACAACACTCGTGTCGGCGCTCCCAACAGCGGCTTCGAAGGCTACGACGAGGCCGCTGGCCGCGTGCAGTTCCTGTACGAAGGCGATGATTTCGAAGCGCTGTTCAATCTGCACAAGCGCAAGCTCAACGGGACCGCCCGCCTGTTCCGCGCCAACATCATCCAGAAGGGTGGCAATTCGCTGGTCGAGAACTTCGACCGCGACAAGGTTGCCAACGATGGCGTCAACTTCTCCGATCTGGAGACCTGGGGTGGCAGCGCCCGCCTGCAGTGGAATCTCGGCTCGGTGACCCTGCACTCGATCACCGGCTATGAAACCGCTGAATCGCTCAACCGCGGCGACATCGACGGTGGCTACGGCGCGGCGTTCCTGGGTGCGGGCAATTCGGGCCCGGGCCTGATTCCGTTCTCGTCCGAGTCGGCCGATGGCCTGCCGCACCACCGCCAGTGGACGCAGGAAGTCCGCATCGAGTCCAACGAATGGGGCCGCTTCGACTGGCAGGCCGGCGTCTTCTATTTCGATGAGGACGTGACCATCAACAACTTCAACTACGACTCGCTGGCTCCGGGGAACCCGCAGACCGGCCACGTGGTGCAGAACCAGCGCAACAAGGCCTGGGCGGTGTTCGCCTCGGGTGACTTCGACGTCACCGACCGCTTCAAGCTGCGTGCCGGCGTGCGCTACACGCAGGACAAGAAGGACTTCAGTGCCAGCGTGCTGCAGGCTGTTCCGTTTGGTACCCCGGTCAGCGGCCCGTACCTGGCCAATACCGACGTCAACGACGTCAGCTGGGATCTCAGCGGCGTCTACAAGCTGACCGACGACATCAACGCCTACGCCCGCGTAGCCAAGGGTTTCCGCGCACCGTCGATCCAGGGACGGCTGGCCTTCGCGCCGGGCCTGTCGCAGGCCGATTCGGAGAAGGTGATCTCGTACGAAGCGGGCATCAAGGCTGACCTGTTCGAACGCCGCGCACGCCTGGGCCTGAGCGTGTTCCGCTACGACGTGGATGGCCAGCAGTTGATCGCGGTGGGTGGCACCAACAACACCGCCACCCTGCTCAACGCCGACAAGACCATCGGGCAGGGCGTGGAGCTGGACCTGGAAGCCTACCTGGCCGACAACGTGCTGCTGACCTTCGGCAGCAGCTACAACGACACCGAGATCAAGGACAAGGACCTGGCGGTGGCGATCTGCGGCGGTGGTTGCACCATCAACGACCCGACCACCGTCATCAACGGTGGCACCTATGCGCTGGTCAACGGCAACCCGCTGCCGCAGGCGCCGAAGTGGATCCACAACGCGACCCTGCGCGTCGGCTTCCCGCTCAGCGATGGCAGCGAGCTGTATGCCTACACCGACTGGGCCTACCGCAGTGCGGTGAACTTCTTCATCTACGAGTCGCCGGAATTCCGCGGCCGTAGTTCGCTGGAAGGCGGCCTGCGCCTGGGCTACAACTGGGATTACGGCCAGTACGATGTGGCGGTGTTCGGCCGCAACCTGACCAACCAGACCCGCGTGGTCGGCGCGATCGACTTCAACAACCTGACCGGCTTCCTCAACGAGCCGCGTACCTGGGGCGTGGAGTTCACCGCGAAGTTCTGATGCGGTGGCTGCGGCAATGCAAAGAAGAAGGGCCGGCGCAATGCCGGCCCTTCTGCTTTACATCCATCGGTTGCCGAATGGGGTCAGAGCCCTTTCCAGTGGAAAGGGATCCGATCCCGATGGCATCGGCATTCCGCGCTGGGGTCAGATCCCTTTCCGAAGGGAAGGGCTCTGACCCCGGATCGCCGCTTACAGCGCGCTCTGCGGGCGTACCTTCAGCACCGCATTCTCGGTGGCGCAGTCGCGGCTGGAGTGCAGGCCGGCCTTGCGTGCGGCGGCGATCTCCTTGCGTGCGGCCAGCAGGTCCTTGTTGAAGGCAGCGTTGTCGTGCAGGCGGGCCACGGCGGCGGCGCCCATGAAGCGGCCTTCGAGGATGTCGCTCTGCCAGTGCACGTTGCAGACCAGGCGGCTCTCGCCGTAGTTGCGGCCACGGGCCTGGATCGCATCGGCACGGTCCGGCGCGATCTCGGACAGGATCAGTGCCCAGGCCCAGCCGATCGAGGTGTGGCCGGACGGGTAGGAACCGTTCTTGCGCAGGCCTTCCTCGTCCTTCGGCGAGCAGGTCGGCTCACCGTTGACCATGAACGGGCGCGGGCGCTGGTAGTGGTTCTTGGCCGCCTTGGTGGCGGCGCTGGCGTCGATCCTGCTGCGCTCCAGCAGGCGGTACAGCGCCGGGGTTCTCACCGCATCGACGTCGATGTCGGCGGCACAGGAGAAGTGATTGGCGCCTTCGGGGAAGCCGAGTTCCGCATCGACACCGGCCTGGGCGAAGCGCGGGCTGCCACGCAGCGCGCGGGCTTCACGGCTGATCTGTTCGTCCAGGGCGAGGGCGGCCGAACCGGCGACAGGTGGCGCCGGCACCAGGTCGAGGCTGGCCGGAACCACGCTCTTGTCCAGATAGCCCACCGCTTTGGTGGTGATGTTGGCTTCGACGGCGGTCGGCTTGGCGGCGGTGGCGGCACAACCGGCCAGGACCGCAATGACGGCAAGGCCAAGCAGCGGGCGGGCAGGGCGGGAAATCAGCGACATGGACAGGCTCCGGGCAGAAAACATCGCGCCATGATCGCAGCCCCCATACGACACCGCAGTGGCCATCGGTCATACGGCCAGACCCGGCATGGTCACCACACGAGATGAAAAACGTCATCGATTGTTGCCAGTCTGCTGAATCCGGTCGCAGCGCACGGACTTTCACGCGGCTGCGCCATGAGCATCGGCACAACGGTGATCGAGAGGCCGTCCAGTTCCAGCCGGGTCGGGGGGATCCGCTGACAGAGGGAGAGAAGCGATGCGCAGCACCGCAACAGGAAGTACCGTCCTGGCCCTGCTCCTCGGGCTGGCATCCGCACCGGCGCAGGCCGCCGACGTGGTTGGCGTGGCCTTCGTGCATGGCACCGGCGCGCAGACCAATGCCACCCAGGACTACTGGCAGCCGGCGATCATCGACACCGTGCGCCAGGGCCTGCCGAACAGCAGCAACTACGTCGTCATCAACTGCGACTTCACCCAGTACATGTGGAAGCCGGAAGCCGCCGGCTGCCTGGCCAACCAGTTGACCAGCTTCATCGACAGCCGTGGCATCACCCAGCTGGTGGTGATCACCCACTCCAACGGTGGAAACGTGATGCGCTGGATCCTGTCCAACCCGACCTACGACAGCCGCTATCCGAAGATCATCCGCACGGTGCGCAAGGTCAACGCACTGGCACCGTCTTCGGCGGGCACGCCGCTGGCCGATGCGGTGCTGAACGGCAACACCTTCGAGACCTCGCTGGGATGGCTGCTGGGTTACAAGAACGACGCGGTGCGCCAGCAGCAGGTGGCGAGCATGGCCACCTACAACGCGCAGAACCTGTATGGCACGTCCGGTCGCCCGGCGCTGCCCAAGCCGTTCCGCGCGGTGGTCGGCAGCGACGTGGAGTCGGCGGTGTGGGACAGCAACAGCTACTGCGGTGGCTATGCCGCCAACGTCGGCCTGGAGTTCACCCAGAACTGGCTGTCGTCCTGCTCCGATGGCTTCCTGGAGTGCAGCAGCCAGAGGGCCGCCGGCACTACCTGGTTCACCGACAAGGCGCGTACCCAGGGTGCAGAACCGCTCAGCCACAACCAGAGCCGCCGCGAGTGCTTCGGCCTCGGCACGATCCTGCGCAACGACCTGACCCAGTGAGGGAGACGACCATGACGATCCATTCCACCCTGCTGGCCAGTGCGGTGCTTGCCGTGCTGTCCCTTTCCGCCGCGCAGGCCGCGCAGCCGCTGCAGGCCGCCCGCGCAGGCGATCAGGTGCCCGCCGCATTGGTGGCCGCGCCGCTGCCTGCGGATGAAAGCGAACACGCGCCACTGGCCTTTGCCTGGGCGCTGGACCCGATGCAACCGCTGCAGGCGACCACGCCGTATGCCTCGGTCAGCCGCAGCTACTGGCAGCAGGTCGATGGCACGCAGCTGCAGCGCGGCCTGGACCTGCCGCTGACAGCGCCGGATGCGGTGATCCAGCTGAGCCCGGCCGATGGTGCCCGCGCACTGCCGGCCAACACCCTGCAGGTGCGCGACCCGGCTGGCCGCAGCAGCGTTGCCCGCAGTGTCGATGCGCGCGCCTTGCAGGATGTCGGCATGCCGGTGGGTGATGGCAGCAGCATGCTGCGCACCGGCGCGACCAGTGTGGCAGGTGCATATACGCTGCAGAGCGCACAGGCGCAGGGCCGCTATGTGGTACAGGTGCTGGAGCCGAACAGCCCGCTGCGGCTGGAAGTGCAGGCCAACCAGGCGCAGGTGCTGGCCGGTGGCAATGTGCAGCTGCAGGCACGCCTGCTGGAAGACGGCGCCACCTCTGCGCAGCTTGCATCGCGTCGTGGTGGCCTGGGCGGTGAAGCCCTGCTGGTCGCACCGGATGGCCGCAGCTGGCCGCAGCGCCTGCTGCGCACCACCGATGGCAGCCTGCGCGCGCAGGTGCGGATCCCGGCCGATGTCGGCAGCGTGCAGGGGCTGTGGGAGCTTCAGGTGTTCGCACAGGCCGATGGCGTACTGCGCGATGGCAAGGTGGCCTTCGCAGTGGCACGGCCGACCGCGCGCTTCAGTGGCCAGGCGGCGCCGGACCCGTCCAGCCGCCAGGTGGCACTGCCGCTGCAGGTCGCCGCCGCCGGCCGCTATGAGGCGCGGGGCACGCTGTATGCCACTGCCCGCGATGGCCAGCTGAAGCCGGTCGCGCAGGCACACGCGGCCGCGTGGTTCGATGGCCCGGGCGCGGGCCAGCTGGTGCTGCCGTTCGACCAGGCCGCGTTGCCGGCGGGTTTCGGTGCGCCGTACGAATTGCGCGACCTGCAATTGCAGGACCAGAGCCGCATGGCACCGATCGAGTCGCGCGCGCTGGCGTTGAGGTTCTGAGGACAGCGGTGGCGGGCCGGAAGATCCGGCCCGCTGCATCGCGCATTTCGATTACCCCGCGTAGGCGGTCAGCCGGCCTTCCTGCTCGCATACGGTGATCGCGCCGCCGAACACCGCCGACAGCGGCTCGCTGCGCAGCAGCTCGGCACGGGTGCCGTCGGCCAGTACGTGCCCATCGCGCAGCAGTACCACCCGCTCGATCTCGGGAATGATTTCTTCGATGTGGTGGGTTACCAGCACCAGGGTGATGCCCTGCTGCGCCAGAACCCGCATGGTCGCTACCAGCTGCTCGCGGGCGACCAGGTCCAGCCCGGTGGAGGGTTCGTCCAGCAGCAGTGCCTGCGGCCGGTTGACCAGTGCGCGGGCGATCAGCACGCGGCGAGTCTCGCCGGCCGACAGCTCGGCATAGGCGCGTTCGCGCAGGGACAGGGCGCCGGTCATCGCCAGTGTCTCGCCGACGCGCACGCGCATGTCGGCGGTCACTTCGCGGAAGGCCGGCACCACGTAGCTGGCGAAGAAGCCGGACAGCACCGCCTGCTCCACGGTCAGCCCGGGCATGTCGGCCAGGTTGCTGCTGAGGTCGCCGGTGACGATGCCCAGCTGCGAGCGCAGCCGGTCCACCTGCCAGCGGTTCTGGCCCAGCACCTTCACCGCCACCGTGCCGTCGCCCTGGGCCAGCGGGTACAGCTCGCGGGTGATCAGCTTGATGAAGGTGGACTTGCCGCAGCCGTTCGGGCCGAGCAGGGCGGTGTGCTGGCCCTGCGCGATGCGCAGGCTGAGCCCGTGCAGCACCTTCACCTGGCCGCGCACCACGGTGGCGCGCTCCAGTTCGATCAACGGGGGCAGCTCCGCATCGGGCGGGGCGGCGATCATGGCGCTGGTGCGTGGATCAAGGCTCGACAACTCAGGTCCCCAACTGTGAACGGTGCCACGGATGGCGATGTGATACGCCGCCGCAGGGGTGCAGTTTGCAACGCAAGCGCCCATGATGTCTGCCATCCCCGCGGCGATCCGGAGAGCTGCCATGCCTGATGCCCTGATGTCCCTGTTGACCGGTGGTGTGCTCGGCCTGGGCTGGTGGGCCATGCTGGGGGTACTGCTGGTCTTCACCCAGATCACCATCTTCTCGGTGACCCTGTACCTGCATCGCAGCCAGGCCCATCGCGGGGTCGATTTCCACCCGGCGCTGGCCCACGTGTTCCGTTTCTGGCTGTGGCTGACCACCTCGATGATCACCCGCGAGTGGGTGGCCATCCACCGCAAGCACCACGCCAAGGTGGAGACCGAGGACGATCCGCACAGCCCGGTCACCCGCGGCATCGGCAAGGTGTTCTGGCATGGCGTGGAGCTGTACCGGGAAGCGCGCGGCATGCGCGCGGACATCGAGCAGTACGGCCGCGGTACCCCGGACGATGCGATCGAGCGCCACCTGTATACCCCCCACGCCACGCTCGGCCCGGTGTTGCTGCTGGCGATCAACAGCGTGCTGTTCGGCCTGCCCGGCGTGGCCCTGTGGGCGATCCAGATGGCGTGGATTCCGTTCTGGGCCGCGGGCGTGGTCAACGGCCTGGGCCACTGGTGGGGCTACCGCAACTACGAGTCGGCCGATACTTCCACCAACCTCACGCCGTGGGGCGTCTGGATCGGTGGCGAGGAGCTGCACAACAACCACCATGCCTTCCCCAGCTCGGCCCGCTTCGCGATGCGGCGCTGGGAATTCGACATCGGCTGGAGTGCGATCCGCCTGCTGCAGGCGCTGCGCCTGGCCAAGGTGCTGCGGGTGGCGCCGGCCATGGACGTGCGCCCGAACATCGCCGTGCCCGATGCTGAAACCCTGAAGGCGCTGCTGTCGCACCGCTTCCAGGCGATGACCGACTACCAGCGCAATGTGTTCATGCCGGCCCTGCGCGAGGAAGCCGTACAGGCCGGGGCCAAGCTGCGCCGCCTGCTGCCGCGCCGGCTGCGCCGTGGCCTGGTCAACGATGGCCGCTGGCTGAAGCCGGACAGCCGTGCCCTGCTCAGCGAATGGGTGGCGCAGCGCCCGCGCATCCGCACCCTGGTCGAGTACCGCGCGCGGCTGGCGGCGCTGCTCGAGGCCCGCGGCCACGATGCCGCCGAGCGCCTGCACCAGCTGCAGGCCTGGTGCCGCGAGGCCGAGGAAAGCGGCATTGCCGCGCTGCAGGCCTATGCCGCACGCTTGAAGGGCTACAGCCTGGTGGGCGCGTGAGGGCAGGGCATGGGCTTGTGTTGGCGATGTTGCTGCCATGCGCGGCGCTGGCCCAGGTCACCGACACTGCCAGCTATCTGCAGCGGATGGACAGCGATGGTGACGGCAAGGTCAGCGAGGCCGAGTACGTGCAGTGGATGCTGTATGCCTTCGACCGCATGGACCGCAATGGCGATGGCGTGCTGAGCGCCGATGAGCTGCCCGGTGGCAAGGGCAGGGCGATCAGCCGCGAGCAGCAGCGGCAGGTGATCGTGCAGCGTTTCCACAGGCAGGATGCCAACGGCGATGGCGTCCTGGATGCCCGTGAGCTGGCGGCGCCGCCACGCTGAGCGGGCGTAGAATCGGTCCATGCCTGAACTGCCCGAAGTAGAAACCACCCGCCGCGGCCTGGCGCCGCACCTGCAGGGCCGCCGCGTGCATGGGGTGATCCTGCGCCGTGCCGACCTGCGTTGGCCGATTCCGCCGGAAGTGGCCGCGCTGCTGCCCGGGCAACGTATCGAGGACATCCGCCGGCGCGCCAAGTACCTGCTGCTGGATACCGCCATCGGCAGCGCGGTGCTGCACCTGGGAATGTCCGGCAGCCTGCGCGTGCTGCCCGGTGACACGCCACTGCGCGCCCACGACCATGTGGATATCAGCCTGGACAACGGCCGCCTGCTGCGCTTCAACGACCCGCGCCGCTTCGGCAGCCTGCTGTGGCAGCCGGCCGGCGAGATCCACCCGCTACTGCAGGGGCTGGGACCGGAACCGCTGGACGAGGCATTCGATGGCGACTACCTGTTTGCCCGCAGCCGTGGCCGCAGCGCGCCGGTGAAGACCTTCCTGATGGACCAGGCGGTAGTGGTGGGCGTGGGCAACATCTACGCCGCCGAAAGCCTGTTCAAGGCCGGCATCAGTCCGCTGCGCGAAGCAGGAAAGATCTCGCGCGAACGCTACCAGCGGCTGGCCGACGCGGTGAAGGAGATCCTGGGCTACGCCATCACCCGCGGCGGCACCACCCTGCGCGATTTCATCAGTCCTGACGGCGCGCCGGGCTACTTCGAACAGGAACTGCTGGTATACGGCCGTGACGGGCTGCCCTGCCCGAACTGTGGCCGCCCGCTGAAGCACGCCACCATCGGCCAGCGCGCCAGCGTCTGGTGCGGCCACTGCCAGCGCTGAGCCGGGCCGCCAGCGGCAGCTGAACGGGCAGGGCGCGTCTCCGCTGCCCGTTAACGTTTGTCTGCCTATGATGGCCGACCTTCCTCCCTGTACCTGACGCGCCTGCATGCAACGACGCGACTTCATCCGCAATGCCTTCCTCGCCCTGGCTGCATTCGGCCTGCCGTCCCTACCCGCGTGCGCGGCCAGCAAGAGCGGCCAGATGGGCCTGCGCCGCCTCGGCCAGCCGCAGCCGTTCGACTTCGCCGCCCTGAAGGGCCAGGCACGCGCGCTGGCACAGGCGCCCTACAAGAGCCACAAGCGGGTGCTGCCGGGCCGGCTGGAAGGCCTGGACTGGGACCAGTACCAGTCGATCGGCTACCGCCAGGACCATGCCCTGTGGGCCGACCAGCCGGGCAAGTTCCAGGCCAAGTTCTTCCATCTGGGCCTGTACTTCCACTCGCCGGTACGCATGTTCGACGTGGTCGACGGCAAGGCGCAGGAGCTGGCCTATGACGGCGCGGCGTTCAACTACGGCAAGAGCGGCATCAAGGATGGCGAGTTGCCGGCGGACCTCGGTTTCGCTGGTTTCCGCCTGAACACCCGCAAGGACACCGACCGCGACTTCGCCGCCTTCCTCGGCGCCAGCTACTTCCGCGCAGTCGGCAAGGAAGGCCAGTACGGCCAGTCCGCACGTGGCCTGGCGATTGACACCGGCATGGGCAAGCCGGAGGAATTCCCGGACTTCATCGCCTATTACCTGGAACAGCCGTCGGCCGATTCGGAGACGATCGTGGTCTACGGCCTGCTGGATTCGCCGAGCGTGGCCGGTGCTTACCGCTTCGCGATCACCAATGGCGACGTGCTGCTGATGGACATCGACAGTGCGCTTTACCCGCGCAAGGCGATCGAGCGGTTGGGCATTGCGCCGTGCACCAGCATGTACCAGGTGGGCGAGAACGACCGCCGCATGGCATGGGACTGGCGCCCGGAGATCCACGATACCGATGGCCTGTCGCTGTGGACCGGTGCCGGCGAATGGATCTGGCGCCCGCTGCTGAACCCGCGCAACCTGCGCTTCAACATGTTCGTGGACCGCAACCCGCGCGGCTTCGGCCTGCTGCAGCGCGACCGCAATTTCGACCATTACCAGGACGATGGCGTGTTCTACGAGAAGCGCCCGTGCCTGTGGGTGGAGCCGAAGGGCGAATGGGGCGAGGGCTCGGTGCAGCTGGTGGAGATTCCCACCGTGGACGAGACCTTCGACAACATCGTGGCGTTCTGGAACCCGAAGGAAAAGCCGCAGCCCGGCCAGGAGCTGCTGGTCGGCTACCGCCTGTACTGGGGCGCCGAACCGCCGGCGCGCCCGCCGCTGGCGCACTGCGTGGCCAGCCGTACCGGCCTGGGCGGTGTGGTCGGCAAGAAGCGCGAGTACTTCAGCTGGCGCTTTGCGGTGGACTTCGAAGGGGGGGAACTGGCCAGCCTGATCGACAAGGGCGAGGTCGAAGCGGTGGTGGAAACCAGCCGTGGCCGGGTCGAGATCGTATCGGCGCGCCCGCTGCGCGAGATCAACGGCTACCGCGCGATGTTCGACCTGGTGCCGCCGGAAGGCAGCACCGAGCAGATCGACATCCGCCTGTTCCTGCGCAGTGGCGGCAAGACGCTTACGGAAACGTGGCTGTACCAGTACACCCCGCCGCCGGCGGGTGCGCCGGAGCGCACGCTGTACTAAGGGGGGATGGGTTTGCAGGGCTTGCAGCCCTGCACCTGCACAACGCAACGTCAACGTCAAAAGCCTGCATTCCGTGGGATGGCGGGGTGGGTCCGGTGGCGGGAGACGCCGTAAACCCATCCCTGGGGGCTTGGCCGCGGCATCCATGCCGCGGACACTCCCGCCACCGGACCCACCCCGCCTTCGACAGTTCTGCGCGATCTGTGGGAACAGCTCGTGGGGTCAGATCCGTTTTCCTACGGAAAACGGATCTGACCCCGGATTCATTTCGATATCTGACAGATGTGTCGACCAAGGTCGACACCCACCAACAGCCGCAGCGATCTGTCAGAGGCGGGGCGGTGTCGGAGTGCGGGGTGTCAGCCGCATGGGCCCGAGGCATGCCTCGGGCGGGTTGGGCAGGACGCCCAACCCCGGTCTTGCCGTGTGCGCAGGACTGCGCACACGAGCAAGCGGCTGCCAAGCCTACACGGACGTACTTGCGGCGTCCCCGCAATCCGACACCGCCCCGCCAACCCACGGAATGCCCGCTGTTGCTGTTGCTTTGGCCTCTGCAGGTGCAGGGCGCAGCCCTGCAAAAGAACCCCCTTACAGCGGCAGGGGTGCCTGCGCCGGATCGATCCGCCCTTCGCCGCGGGTGATCTTCTTGAACTCGGCACGGCTGACCGACACGTAGCGGTCGTTGCCACCGATCTCCACCTGTGGGCCGTCCTGTACCGCGTGGCCGTGCTCGTCCACGCGCACGGTCATCGTTGCCTTCTTGCCGCTGTGACAGATGGTCTTGATTTCCTGCATCTCGTCGGCCCAGGCCAGCAGGTACTGGCTGCCTTCGAACAGCTCGCCGCGGAAGTCGGTGCGCAGCCCGTAGCACAGCACCGGAATGCGCAGCTGGTCGACCACCTCGCTGAGCTGCCAGACCTGCGCGCGGGTCAGGAACTGCGCCTCATCCACCAGCACGCAGCCCATGGGGCCGTTGGCTGCCAGATCCTGTTCCACCCACCGCTGCAGGTCGGTGTCGCGGTCGAAGGCCATGCCATCGGCGCGCAGGCCGATGCGCGAGGCGACCACGCCGGCGCCGGCACGGTCGTCCAGGCGCGGGGTCAGGATCGCCACCCGCATGCCGCGCTCGCGGTAGTTGTGTGCGCTCTGCAGCAGGGTGGTGGTCTTGCCGGCGTTCATCGCCGAGTAGTAGAAGTAGAGCTTGGCCATCGCCCAATTCTAGTCGCCGCCCGGCCCGCCGTCGCGGATCTGCCGGGGAGCGCCGATCTCGATGCTGGGCGGTAGCCGGTGTTCTGCCAGGTCTGCTCCTGCAGGCTCAAGCAGGCGGCCGGTTTCCCGAAGGTGCCGTGGTAGTAGTCATCGCCGGTGACCGGCCGGCTGGCCTTCGGCCCGTACCCGATGCCGCTGCGCCGTAACCAGCCGCTGCCAGTAGCACCGACACGAAGGCATCGATGGCACGGCAGGTGCGGCTCATCGCCCGGCTCTGGCCAGTTCCTCGTCCTGCCATTGCCGGTAGGCCACCGGGTCCCAGTAACGGGCCTGCTGGTGCTTCTCCGGTTGCAGCACGCGGGGCCCGGCATCGCCGCGGCCCTGGCTGCGCATGGCGCCGCTCCAGCCGGCGCGGCTGCCGGTCTGCTGCATGCTGCCGGCCCGTAGTTCGCGCTCAAGCCGCGGCGTCGCGGCGGGGTCGCCGAATTCGGCGTACAGCGAGCGGCCCTCGCGCACCGCGCGCTCGCGCTCGTCCGGTGACAGCGCCTCCCAGAAGCGTTCGCGCTGTGCCACCAGCCATTCGGTGCCACGCTCGGCAGCCAGATCCATCCACGCATAGCCCAGGGCGCGGTCGGCGGGGCCGCCTTGCCCGTTCCACAGCATGTCGGCCAGCGCCGCCTGTGACAGCTTGTCGCCATAGCGCGCGGCATTGCGGAAGTTGTTGCGGGCTTCTTCGTCCCGGCCCCGTTCGCGGGCCTCCACGCCCAGCTGGCGGAAGCGCAGGTCCGGGTGGTGGACGAGGAACCCGTGCGACTGCAGCACGACCGTTTCATAGGCATCCGTGCGCGGCGGCCCCGACCCGGCCGCGGGCATGGCCAGCAGGCCCAGCAGGGCAGCCGCAAGCGGCCGGGCAATGACATTCGAGGACATGGACCACGCTCCTGTGTTCCGGTGCCGATTCAATACCTTACGGCCGGGCACCACGCAAGTCAGGTGCGCCTTCCGGCACCCCGCTACAATCCTGTCCCCATGCACGGTCTGAATCCTCCCCAAGCTGCCGCGGTCCTGCACGTCGAAGGCCCGTTGCTGGTGCTCGCCGGCGCCGGCAGCGGCAAGACGCGCGTGATCGTGGAGAAGATCGCCCACCTGATCAGCTGTGGCCGCTACCCGGCCCGCCGCATCGCCGCGATCACCTTCACCAACAAGTCGGCCAAGGAAATGCGCGAGCGCGTGGCCAAGCGCCTGCGCGAGCAGGACGCCGACGAGGTGACCATCTGCACCTTCCATGCGCTGGGCCTGAAGTTCCTGCAGATCGAACATGCCGCCGTCGGCCTGAAGCGCGGCTTCTCGATCTTCGATGCCGATGATGCCGCCGCGCAGATCAAGGACCTGATGTACGGCGCCAAGCCCGATGACATCGAGGACATGAAGAACCTGGTGTCGCGCGCGAAGAACGCCGGCCTGTCGCCCGAACAGGCGATGGCTGCCGCGCGCAGCAACCGCGAGAAGGAAGCGGCCAGCGTCTACGAGCGTTACCAGCTGCGCTTGACTGCGTTCAATGCGGTCGACTTCGACGACCTGATCCGTTTGCCGGTGCAGATCCTGGAAGAGAACCCCGAGATCGCCCTGGCCTGGCGCGAGCGCATCGGCTACCTGCTGGTGGACGAATGCCAGGACACCAACGACGCGCAGTACCGCCTGCTCAAGCAGCTGGCCGGTGAGAAGGGCAACTTCACCTGCGTGGGCGACGATGACCAGTCGATCTACGCCTGGCGTGGCGCCAACCCGGAAAACCTGCAGCAGATGGGGCGTGATTACCCCGCGCTGGAGATCATCAAGCTGGAGCAGAACTACCGCTGCTCCAACCGCGTGCTGCGCGCGGCCAATGCGTTGATCGCCAACAATCCGCACGAGCACCTGAAGAAGCTGTGGAGCGACCAGGCCGACGGCGAGCGCATCCGCGTATGGGAATGCCGCAACAGCGAACATGAAGCGGAGAAGGTCGCTGCGGAGATCGCCTTCGTGGCGCAATCGCGCAACGTGCCGTGGAGCGACTTCTGCATCCTGTTCCGTGGCAACTTCCAGTCGCGCCCGCTGGAAAAGGCGATGCAGCTGCTGCGCATCCCCTACCACCTGACCGGCGGCACCATGTTCCTGGAGCGCCAGGAAGTGAAGGACACGCTGGCCTGGCTGCGCCTGCTGGTGAACCCGGACGACGACACCGCGTTCATGCGTGCGGTGCAGTCACCCAAGCGCGACGTCGGTGCCGGCACGCTGGCCAAGCTGGCCGAACTGGCGCAGGAAAAGGACATGCCGATGGCGCAGGCCGCCGAGGCGATCGGCGCGCTGCAGCAGCTGCCACCGCGCGCGGCCAACAGCCTGGCGCGCTTCACCGACATCCTGCGCGACCTGCGTGCGCAGACCCGCCAGGTCAGCTCCGGCGACATGATCCGCAAGGTGGCCAAGGAATCAGGGTTGTTGAGTGAGCTGCGCCAGCAGGCCAAGGAAGAGGCCAGCTACCAGCGCCGTGCCAACAACATCGAGGAACTGGCGCAGTGGTTCGAAAGCGGCCCGCGCGGTGCCACCGCCGCCGATCTGGCCGGCCAGCTGGCGCTGCTGTCGCGCAGCGACAAGGACGAGGGCGGCAACCAGGTGCGCATGATGACCATGCACGCTTCCAAGGGCCTGGAGTTCCCGTACGTGTTCATCGTTGGCTGCGAGGACGGCGTGCTGCCGCACCAGGTCAGCCTGGACGAGGGCAATCTGCAGGAAGAGCGTCGCCTGCTTTACGTGGGCATCACCCGCGCCAAGATCCAGCTGTGGATGAGTTACAGCAAGCTGACCCGCAAGTTCGGCGAGCACGTGCGGTTGAAGCCGAGCCGGTTCTTCGAGGAGATTCCGGCCGAGGAGATCCAGCGCGATGGTGCTGACCCGGTGGCCGATGCGGCACGCAAGAAGGAGCGGGCGAGTGCCGGGTTGGCGGCGATCGAGGCGTTGTTCGATTGACCCGGGGTCGGATCCTGTCCCGCAGGGAAGGGCTCTGACCCCAGGGCCGCCCTCAGGGGTCACAGCCCTTCGCATTGCGAAGGGATCCGACCCTCCAGTTCACGGAGGTCTGTGCATGCATCCCATTGAAAGCGAACGCCTGCGCCTGCGCGCGATCGAGCCCGACCGCGATGCGGCGCCGATGCTGGCGCTGTTGAATGATCCAGGCTTCGTGCGCTTCATCGGTGACCGCAACGTGCGCAGCGAGGAGCAGGCGCGTGAGTACATCGCGCTGCGGGTGCTGCACAGCTACGCGTTGAACGGGTTCGGCATGTATGCCATCGAGCGATTGGCCGATGGCGCGTGGCTGGGCAATGCCGGGCTGGTGCGGCGTGATGGCCTGCCGGGGCCGGATATTGGTTATGCGGTGCTGTCCGAATTCGCCGGGCAGGGCTATGCCGGTGAGGCGGCGCGGGCGGTGTTCGCGCATGCGCGCGCTGAACTGGGCCTGCAGGATCTGTATGGCATTACTGATCTGGACAACGTGGTGTCCGGGAAGATCCTGCTGGGCCTGGGCATGCAGGAACGCGGGGTGATCCAGCTGCCGGGCGTGGACAGCCCGAGCCGGTTGTACGCCACGCCGGGCGCGGCCGAGGTTTGATGGTGGTGGGTGCCGACCGTTGGTCGGCACCCACTCCTTCAGCCGCGCAGTTCAGCCAGTTGCGCCTGCAGTTCGGCCACGGCCGCTTCCAGCTGGGCCACGCGCTCGGCCAGGCCCGGGTCGTTGGCCTCGCTGCCACCACCGCTGCTGGCGTACCTGGCGGCCAGTGCCGCGCCGTCCACTTCGCCGCACAGCAGGTGCATGTAGCGGTCTTCGCGCTGGCCGCTGGCGCGCGGCAGCACCACCAGCAGCGCGCGCTGCTGCAGGCGCTCGATGGCATGGCGGGCCTCGTCGATGTCGGCGAAGCGGTGCAGGCGCTCGCTGCGCGTCACCAGCTCGCCCAGGGTCTGCGGCCCGCGCAGCAGCAGCATCGCCAGCAGCACGGTCTGCTGCCGGGTCAGGTCCAGCGCGGCCTGCAGGCGGTGCTCGTAGCGGTCGGCGCGCGAAGAGAAGTGCTGGCGGGCCAGGCCCAGCGTCTCCAGCTGGCGCAGGGCGTGCTGCACGCTGCCGGCGTCGACGTTCATCACCGGCTCGCGGGCGGTCTTCTGGTTGGCGGCCGACTGCGCCGCGTTGACCGTCAGTGGGTAGGTATCCGGGGTGGTCGCCTCCTTCTCCACCAGGCAGCCCAGCAGGCGGGCCTGCACGGCGTCGAGCAGGGGGACGTCGGGGGTCTGGGCGGAATCGGTCATGGCGGCCTCCGGAAGGGCAACGGGTCAACCGCCAAGCATAGCCGTCCCCGGGCCGGCTTTGCCGGTAAAATGCGCCGGTATATCTGATTGCCGGTGAACCCATGCGTCGTCCCGTTTCCCTGTCCCTGACCCTGCTCGCCACCGCGGCGCTGGGCCTGTCCGCCTGCAAGCGCGTGGAGGCGCCTGCCGCTGAAGCAACTGCCGCGCAGGCCCCGGCCGCCGCCGCCAAGGTTGATGGCGCGCGTGATGCGACCGCCAACGACAACCTCAACGCGGTGCTGTGGATGCAGCGCGCGCAGGAGTACAAGGCGATCACCGAGCAGACCTACCGTGCCGCCGCCGACCACCTGGATGCGGCGCTGAAGGAAGCCCACTGGGACGCGCTGGTGCCGGAAGAGCGCGGCAACGAGGCCAAGGGCCTGAAGCCGGCCGTGGTGCTGGACGTGGACGAGACCGTGCTGGACAACTCGCCCTACCAGGCGCGCCTGGTGCGCGACGGCAAGGAATACGACGAGCTGACCTGGGACCAGTGGGTGGCCGAAAAGAAGGCCAAGGCGATCCCCGGCGTGGTTGATTTCGCCAAGGCCGCCAACGCCAAGGGCGTGACCCTGCTGTACATCTCCAACCGCGCCGTGCACCTGAAGGACGCAACCCTGGCCAACCTGCGCGAACAAGGCCTGCCGGTGGCCGACGACAGCGTGTTCCTCGGCCTGGGCACGGTGGTGCCGGGTTGCGAGCAGAGTGGCAGCGAGAAGAACTGCCGCCGCCGCCTGGCCGGGCAGAAGTACCGCGTGCTGATGCAGTTCGGCGACCAGCTGGGTGACTTCGTGGAAGTGACCGCCAACACCAATGAAGGCCGCGACGCCCTGCTGCAGCAGTACCACGACTGGTTCGGCGAGCGCTGGTGGATGCTGCCGAACCCGACCTACGGCGGCTTCGAGCCGGCGCAGTTCAACAACGACTACAGCCAGTCGCGCCAGGCTCGCCACGACGCCAAGCGCGCCGCCCTGGACTACGCACCGTGAGCCGCGCACCGCTGCCGCTGCGCGATGACGAGCGCCTGATCTTCGCGCTGGACGTGCCTGACCGCGCGCAGGCGCTGGAGTGGGTCGATCGCCTCGGCGACAGCGTGGCGTTCTACAAGATCGGCATGGAACTGCTCGCCTCCGGCGAGTACTTCCAGGTGCTCGATGAACTGGCCCGCCGCGACAAGCGCGTGTTCGTCGACCTGAAGTTCTTCGACATCCCGGCCACCGCTGCGGCGGTGATCAAGCGCCTGTCGCAGTGGCCGGTCAGCTACGCCACCATCCATGGCTGGCACCCGGCGATGATGGAAGCCTGCGCGGCCGCCAACGGCAGCGACATGCGCCTGCTGGCGGTGACCGTGCTGACTTCGATGGGTCGCACCGACCTGGCGCAGATGGGCATCGACCGTGAACCGGTGGACGTGGTGGTCGAGCGCGCGCTGGCCGCCCAGGCGGCCGGCATTGATGGCGTGATCGCCTCGGGCCAGGAAGCCGGCCCGATCCGCGCCGCGACCGGCGCCGGGTTCTCGATCGTCTGCCCAGGCATCCGTCCCGGTGGCCCGGTCGGCGATGACCAGAAACGTACTGTTGGCGTGGCGCAGGCCTTTGCCGATGGCGCCGATGCCATCGTGGTCGGCCGCCCGATCCGCCTGGCGGCCGATCCGCAGGCCGCAGCGCGGGCGATCCAGCAGGAGATCGCGTCGGCTCTGGCTGCACGCTGAGCCCGGCGCCGACGCCGGTCACGCCGGTACCACGAACGCCATCCCGATCCATGCGGGATGGCGTTCGCATTTGTGGGTCTGCGCCTGTCGCAGGCAGCGCAATGCACCGGAACTGTGCGGGCGTTCGCGCTGTGGGCCTCACCACTGCTCCTCAATCGATGCACCGGCACGGACCGCGGCCGTGCCGGTTCCAACCATCGCTAGAGGAGTACAGGGATATGTATCGCAGCACCTCTTTGTTCATCGGCCTGCTGTTGGCCGCATCTGCCGTACCCGCCATCGCTGCGCCGCAGGTTCGCGAAGCACCGCGCATCATTGGCGGTGAAGCGGCCCCGGCCGGCGAGTACCCGTTCATGGTCAGCATCCAGGGCATCTCCGGCGGCGATTCGGATCATGACCGCCACTTCTGCGGGGGCACCCTCATCTCACCGTCGTGGGTGTTGACGGCCGCGCATTGCATGCAGGGGGAATCGCCTGGCGGCATCGCCGTTGTCGGCAACACCACTGCCCTGTCTACTGAAGCCTCGCCCCGCGCCTCCAACGTCAAGGCGATCCACGTCCATCCTGCATTCAACAGCGGTAATTCGCTGGAGCACGACGTGGCCCTGATCCAGCTCAGCACACCCGTGGACGGTGTACAGCCGGTGGCACTGCGGTTGCGGCCCGACGCCAGCTACCTCAAGCCGGGCCGCGAATTCACGGTGATCGGCTGGGGAGACACCGACATCGGCGATGGCCGGGTCTACCCGACCCAGCTGCAGACCGTGCAGGTGCCGTTCGTGGCGTTCAATGAATGCCAGCAGGCCTATGGCGGGGAACTGTCGCGCGGCAAGGTGATCTGCGCCGGCCGCGAGGGCATGGATAGCTGCCAGGCGGATTCCGGAGGCCCCTTGCTGCTGCGCCTGCGTGAAGGCTGGACCCAGTTCGGTGTCGTCAGTTGGGGTGAGGGTTGCGCGCTGGCCGGCTACCCGGGGGTTTATGCCCGAATCGCCGAAAAACACGCCGTAGATTTCATTGAATCCGTCTGGCAGCACGATTGATTCAATAAAATCAATAACATACATACTATTACGTGAAGTGTTGCCTTAACTTGAAGGGCAGCGTAGGATCGCCGCCATCCGGTCCTCGGACCGGACATGTGCCACACCACTGTCCCCCGGCCTCGTGCCGGTTTGAAGAGCCTGCGATCCCCGTGATCCGGGCTCTTTTTTTATGCCGGCGGCGGCTCTGGGGTCAGATCCCTTCTGCCCGCGGCAGAAGGGATCTGACCCCCTTGGCCGAAAACCGTGACCGCGCGGCTTGCCGCTGTCACGTCGCAGGCCGCAAGATGCGGGCCGGTCCGGGGAGTCCGATTGCATGAGCGTGGCGGTGCGAGGAAGGTCTGCGCGTGGATGGGGGCTGGTGGCCATGCTGCTGCTGGCCGTGGCGGCGTGCCGCGAGTCTGCCAACGATCCGGCCAGCCCGGCGGCCGAGCCGGTGGCTGCGGTGCAGGCGATGGCGTTGCGCCTGGCCGAAGATGATCTGGTCGGCTACGCAAAGCTGTCGGTACCGCCGGGCCAGTACCAGCGCCTGCAACAGGCCTGGGCCGAGGGCCACAGCCAGTGGCCGCTGACCGAGCTGCCGCTGGGGGACCAGCTGCTGCCGATGCTGGCCGCGCTGCGCAAGCCCGATGCCAGCGCCGAACTGCAGCGCAGCTTCGACCGCCAGCTGGCCGGCCAGGCCAGCGCTGTGCGCCAGGCTGCGCAGTCGATGGGCAACTTCGGCGTGCAGTACCTGCGCCATCAGAAGGGCTACACCCCCGGCCAGCAGGCCCATTACATCGCCCTGGTCGAAACCCTCGCCGGGTGGGCGCAGGGCGCGCCGATCAGTGACCGCGCCCGCGCGCGCAGCACCATCGCCGCGCTGGTCGGCGCGGCCGGCAAGGTCGGCTTCGATGACGAGGCAGGCCTGCAGGCCGCGGGCATGGAAGGCAGCCTGCAGCAGCTGGCGCCGTTCATCCACACTCTCAAGGCGGTGCTGGGCAGCTACGGGCTGGCCGTGGACGACGCGCTGCGCAGCGTGCGGGGCGAGCTGCTCTCGGTGGAGGGCGACAATGCGCTGGTACGCCTGCACTACGACCTGGCCGGGCGCGAGATGACCCTGCAGCTGCCACTGAGCCGGCGCGAGGGCCACTGGTACCTGACCCGTACCCTGGCCGACACCGACGCGTTGCTGCGCAAGGCTGACGCGGCCCGCGCTGCTGCGTCGCCGGCACCGGCGCAAGCCCCCGCCGAGGGTGGGGAAGCGGCAACGCCGCCGCCTAAGCCATAATGGCGCCGATGTCGAAACAGAACCCGCTGCCGTTCCCCGGCGAAGAATCCCAGTCGACGCCCGCCGATACGGTGCCGGCGTCCCCCTCGACCGGTACCGGCCCGAACCCGGTACCGCCACCCGCGCACGCGCGTCCGGCCGGTCGCCGCCCGCTGTGGGCGCGCCTGCTCGGCCGCCTGGTCGAGCCGTGGCTGTCGCTGAAGATCGAACCGGAAGACCCGGGCCAGTACAACGATGGCCGCCCGGTCATGTACGTGCTGGAAGACTACGGCCTGTCCAACGCGCTGATCCTGGACAAGGCCTGCCGCCAGGCCGGCCTGCCGTCGCCGCTGGTGCCGCTGGCCGGTGACCCGACCGGCCGCAAGCGCGCCTACCTGGCCCTGTCGCGGCGCAGCTCCAGCAATTCGCTGATTCCCGAACAGCGCGGCGCGAAGACCCACTCCGATTCGCTGGCCAAGGTCCTGCAGGCACACCGCGTGCGCGATGACCTGGACGTGCACCTGGTGCCGGTGTCGATCTTCGTCGGTCGCGCACCGGACAAGCAGAGCGGTTGGTTCGCGGTGCTGTTCTCGGAAAACTGGGCACTGGTCGGCCGCTTCCGCCGCCTGCTGGCGGTGTTGCTCAACGGCCGCAGCACCATCGTCCGCTTCGCCCCGCCGATCTCGCTGCGCAGCACCGTGGACGAAGGCCTGGAGCCGGAACGCACGGTACGCAAGCTGCAGCGCGTGCTGCGTACGCACTTCCGCCGCATCCGTGAATCGGTGATCGGCCCCGACCTGTCGACCCGGCGCCTGCTGGTGGACCAGGTGCTGGCCGCCGAGCCGGTACGCGAAGCCATTGCCGCACAGGCCAAGCGCGACAACTCGAAGCCGGCCGATGCCTGGAAGAAGGCGCACGCCTACGCCTGGGAAATCGCCGCGGACTATTCCAGCCCGGTGGTGCGCTCGGCCAGCTTCATGCTCAGCCACGTGTGGAACCGCATCTATGCGGGCGTGCTGGTGCATCACCTGGACAAGTTCAAGGCCGCCGCGCCGGGCCACGAAGTGGTCTACGTGCCCAGCCACCGCAGCCACATGGACTACCTGCTGCTGTCCTACCTGCTGTACGACCGTGGCATCGTGCCGCCGCACATCGTGGCCGGCATCAACCTGAACCTGCCGGTGGTCGGCACCCTGCTGCGCAAGGGCGGTGCGTTCTTCATCCGCCGCTCGATCCGTGGCAACGCGCTGTACTCGGCGGTGCTCAGCGAATACGTCGCGCAGCTGGTGGCCGGTGGCTACTCGCTGGAGTACTTCGTCGAAGGCGGCCGCTCGCGTACCGGCCGCCTGCTGCAGCCCAAGGGCGGCATGATCTCGATGACGCTGCGCGCATTCCTGCGCCAGCCGCGCAAGCCGGTGCTGTTCCAGCCCGTCTACATCGGCTACGAGAAGCTGATGGAAGGTGGCAGCTACCTGGACGAACTGTCCGGCCGGCCGAAGGAAAAGGAATCGATCTGGTCGTTGCTGTGGGGCATCCCCAAGGTGCTCAAGCAGAACTACGGCCAGGTGGTGGTGAACTTCGGCGAGCCGATTGCGCTGAACGACGTGCTGGCCGAGAAGGCGCCGGAGTGGAAGGGCGAGGCGGTGTCCGAGGATGAGAAGCCGGCCTGGCTGTCGACCACGGTGGATACGCTGGCCGAACGCATCCAGGTGCGCATCAACGGCGCCGCCGACGTCAACCCGATCAACCTGCTGGCGCTGGCCCTGCTGTCCACGCCAAAGCATGCGATGGGTGAGGCCGACCTGATCGCGCAGATCGAACTGTGCAAGACCCTGCTGGTCGAGATGCCGTACTCGGACCGGGTGACGGTGACCCCGCACTCGCCGGAGCGGATCATCGCCCATGCCGAGGAAATCAACGTCCTCACCCGCATCAAGCATCCGCTGGGCGATGTGCTCAGCGTCAGCGGCGACACCGCGGTGCTGCTGAGCTACTTCCGCAACAATGTGCTGCACCTGTTCACCGCCTCGTCGTGGGTAGCCTGCTGCTTCCAGAACAACCGCCGCATGAGCCGCACCGGCCTGGTCCAGCTGGGCCGCACGGTGTACCCGTTCCTGCAGGCCGAGCTGTTCCTGCCGTGGAGCGAGGACGAGTTCGCCCAGCGCATCGACCAGACCATCGATGTGTTCGTGCGCGAGGGCCTGCTGCAGAACGTCAACGATGACGACGGCGGCATCCTGACGCGCAATACGGGGCAGACCGACGAGGTGTTCCGCCTGCGTGCGATCGGCCATTCGCTGCAGCAGGCGTTCGAGCGCTACTACATCGCCATTTCGGTGCTGGTGAAGAACGGCCCCGGCGTGCTCGGCGCCGCCGAGCTGGAAAGCCTGTGCCAGCAGGCCGCGCAGCGGTTGAGCCTGCTGTACGCACCGGCGGCGCCGGAGTTCTTCGATCGCGCCCTGTTCCGCGGCTTCATCCAGAAGCTGCGCGAACTGCGCCTGGTGTGGCCGGATGAAAACAGCAAGCTGCTGTTCGACGAACGCCTGGATGCCTGGGCCAAGGATGCCAAGTTCATCCTGGGCCGCGAGCTGCGCCACACCATCGAGCGGGTCAGCCCGGAAGCGGCTCGCCCGGACGAGCCTGCGCCGCAGGATTGACGGCAGCGCTGGGCCAGGCCCGGCTCGGCGGGTGGAAACCCTGTGGGGAGGTGTGGACCTTGTTCCGCACCCCTTCCACCCGTGCCAACCCAGGTTGGCACCCCCATGGATGGGCCGTCGGTCAGGCCGGTTCGTCGGGAATCTGCAGGCTCTCCAGCCTGGCGATGCAGTCCTTCAGCTGCAGCTTGCGCCGCTTCAGGCGCTTGGACTCCAGCTCGTCCTCGCCGTTGGCGGCCATGCGGGTGATCTGTTCATCCAGCAGGCGGTGCTCGGCGCGCAGGGCGGCGAGGTGCTCGGCGATCTCGGCGGGGCTGTAGGTGTCCACAGCCTCCGAGCATACACAGCGATGATGACCGCCGGGAGAGGGGAATCCCCGCCCCCGGCCGGGGCCGGCTCCGAGCCGTTAGAATGGAACCCATGAGTGCCGTGATTTCCCTTCCCGATCCCCAGCCGCGCGTCGCCCGTGATCCGCGCGTGGCCGAGCGCGAGCAGCACAAGCTGGCCAAGCGCCTGCGCCGCCAGGTTGGCGAGGCGATTGCCGACTTCGGCATGATCGAAGCCGGCGACAAGGTCATGGTCTGCCTGTCCGGCGGCAAGGACAGCTACACCCTGCTGGACGTGCTGCTGCAGCTGCAGAAGAAGGCGCCGGTGCCGTTCGAGCTGGTGGCGGTGAACCTGGACCAGAAGCAGCCGGACTTCCCCGAGCACGTGCTGCCGGCGTACCTGGCCGGGCTGGGCGCGCCGTACCACATCATCGAGCAGGACACCTATTCGGTGGTCAGCCGGGTCATTCCGGAAGGCAAGACCATGTGTTCACTGTGCTCGCGCCTGCGTCGTGGCGCGCTGTACAACTACGCCGAAGCCCATGGCTTCACCAAGATCGCGCTGGGCCACCACCGCGACGACATGGTGGCCACCTTCTTCATGAACCTGTTCCACCACGCCAAGCTGTCGGGCATGCCGCCGAAGCTGCGCAGCGATGACGGCAAGCATGTGGTGATCCGGCCGCTGGCCTACGTGCGCGAGAGCGACATCGTCGACTACGCGCAGGCTCGCCAGTTCCCGATCATTCCCTGCAACCTGTGCGGCAGCCAGGAGAACCTGCAGCGCCGCCAGGTCGGCCTGATGCTGAAGCAGTGGGAAAAGGACCACCCGGGCCGCATCGAGCAGATCGCGCGTGCCATGGGCGAAGTCCGGCCCTCGCAGCTGGCCGACACCACCCTGTTCGACTTCATGGCGCTGGGCCGTCGCGACGACGCGCCGCTGCCCGATGCCCATGCCTGGCTGGCCGGCTCCACGGCCGACGCCGACGCAGATCCCGAGACGCCCACCGTTTAAGGTCGGTCGCCCTTCCCCTTTGCCATCCGGAATTCCATGTTCTTTCGCAACCTGACGTTCTTCCGTTTCCCGACCACCACCGATTTTTCCGAAGTCGACACCCTGCTGCCGCACGCCCTGCTGAAGCCGGTCGGCGCGCTGGAAATGAATTCGCGCGGCTTCATCTCGCCGTTCGGCCGCGAGGAGAAGGAACTGCTCTCCCACCGCATCGCCGAACACCTGTGGCTGACCGTGGGCGGCGAGGACAAGATCCTGCCGGCGGCGGTGGTCAATGACCTGCTCGAGCGCAAGCTGGAGGAGATCGAGGAGAAGGAAGGCCGTCGCCCGGGTGGCCGCGAGCGCAAGCGCATGAAGGACGACCTGCTGCATGAACTGCTGCCGCGCGCCTTCGTGAAGTCATCGCGCAATGACGCCTTCATCGACCTGCAGCACGGCTACGTCGCGGTGGATACCTCCAGCCGCAAGACCGGCGAGTACTTCATGTCCGACATCCGCGGCCTGCTTGGCAGCTTCCCGGCAATGCCGCTGAACGCCGAAGTCGCGCCGCGCTCGATCCTGACCGGCTGGATCGCCGGCGAGCCGCTGCCGACCGGGCTGAGCTTGGGCGAAGAGTGCGAGATGAAGGATCCGGTGGAAGGCGGCGCAGTCGTCAAGTGCCAGCACCAGGAACTGCGCTGCGACGAGATCGACAAGCACCTGGACGCCGGCAAGCAGGTGACCAAGCTGGCGCTGATCTTCGAGGACAACCTGTCGTTCGTGATCGGCGACGACCTGATCGTGCGCAAGCTGAAGTTCCTCGATGGCGCGCTGGACCAGCTGGAGCATGCCGACGAAGACGGCCGCCGCGCCGAGTTCGACGCCCGCTTCGCGCTGCAGAGCGCCGAGATCCGCCGCCTGTTCCTGTTGCTGGAAGAAGCCTTCAAGCTCAGCAAGGCTGACTGAACAGGCACCCCGTGCGCCGCCGGTCATCCGGCGGCTCGAACCAGCGCTATGCTGGGCGCATGAGCCGTCTGCTGCGCCGCCTGATCTCGCCGACCCCGCCCGCCACCGTGCAGCGCGACACCGTTCGCCTGCGCCTGGAGGATGCCGAGATCGAGGTGCTGCGCGTGCGTGATCCGCGTGCACGCCGGATCAAGCTGAGCGTGGACGAACGCGGTGCACGCTTGACCCTGCCGCCGCGGGCCAGCCTGGTGATGGGCGAGCGTTTCCTGGAACAGCACCGCGACTGGTTGGCGCTGCAGCTGCGCCAGTACCAGAGCCAGGGCCTGCCGGCCCCGCTGCAGCCCGGCGAGGACGGCGTACTGCCACTGCGCGGCGAACTGCTGCCGTTGCGCTGGCAGGAAGGCCGCTATGCGCGGTTGGAGATCGACGCGCGGGGCGCCTGCGTGCAGTGGCCGACCCGTGCCGGCGATGCCACCCTGCGCCGCCTGCTGCGCGAGTTCTACGAAGCACAGACCCGTGCCGATGTCGGCCGCTGGCTGCCGAAATACCTGCCCACCCTGCCACGTGCACCCAGCCGCCTGCGGCTGAAGGTGATGTCCTCGCAGTGGGGCTCGTTGGCCCCCGACGGCAGCATGGCACTGGACCTGGCACTGGTGCTGGGGCGCCCTGAAGCATTCGAGTACGTGCTGGTGCACGAACTCTGCCACCTGATCCAGCCGAATCATTCGCCCGCGTTCTGGCAGGAAGTGGAACAACGCTTCCCCGCCTGGCGCGAACAGCGCGATTACTTCCAGCTCGAAGGCCGACGCTTGAAAGCTATGCTCCGGCAACTGCTGTAGCGCCAGCGCTACAGCAGTTGCCCACGCATTCTTCCTCTACCCCCGCCTTCGGCGCACCCCTTCAACAGAAGGGGCTTCACTCCAGAGCGTGTGCTGAGCAGTCGAGCAAGCTCGACGCTACACAGTGAAGAACAACAACTCCGCGGAATGGGAGCGCGCCGCAGAGCGCGCGCAGCGCGCGACTCGCTTTCGCTCCTGCTCTTCTTTCTTTCTTCCGTGGTGGGCACACCGGAAACTGTCCGTGGCCGGGCGGGGTGGGTTGCGCAGGGGCGTGAGCCGCATGGATGCGGCGACCGAGCCTACAAGGACGTACTTGCAGCGACCCCTGCGCAATCCACCCCGCCCGGCCGAGCACGGCTTCTGATTTGAACGACCCACCACGAGGGGCTCAGCCGTTGGCCGAAACCCTCACCCCGCCCGCAACGCCGCCGCCGCCGCCCAGCGCGCCGCCACCCGCGGCGCCGTGATGCACACCGCCTGGTCGGTCACCGTCGTCACCGCGCGCTCCAGCAGCTGGATATCGGCCTCGTGCTGGCGTGCCACATGCGGGTCCTCGAAGAAGATCGCGCGCTGGCAGCGCCCCTCCAGCACCCGGTCGGCAATCTGTGCATCGCCGCCCATCGGGCCACTCTGGTAACGCGTCACCCACGGCGTATCGCTGGGCCAACCACGGCTCCAGGCCAGCTCGTTCAAGCGCTGGCCGGTGGTGCCCGTCGCAACGCGTTGGCCAAACCGGGCCAGCACATCGAAGTGTTCATCGGCGAAGGCCAGCATTGCCGGCTTCATCGCATCATGCGCGATCAGCGCCAGCGTCTGTGCCTGGAAGGCATGCAGGTCGTCGGCACCGGCATCGGCAGCGAGCCCGGCGTGGATGCGCTCCACCTCGATCCAGTCGCGAGCGGTGGCCACGGTGGAAATGAACGGCTTGCCGTGGATCACGCACTGCCGCTTGAGCGCGGTCGCTTCCGGAAACACCGAGGACGGATCGACAGGGTCGATCAGGTAGATCGCACCATCCAGTGTCCGCTCCGGCCCCATGCCGACCACCTCGGCCACCAGTTTCATCAGGCCGCCCTCGCGGCCATAGGGATACCGGTGCAGGCCACCGTAGCCGGCCAGGAAGCCCTGCCGTTCGATCGCATCGTGGGTGCGCCCGACCGCATGCAATGACACCCCCAGCTCGCGCAGGCCTGCCTCGCTGGCACGCAGCCAACGGAACAGCGCGGCGCGCGCATCGTGGTGATGGAGACGGTTGGCGGCCAGGCCGATACGCATCGAGCGCTCCGTTGGGGCAGGTAGAAGCGGCAGTGTATGTCGGCATTCGCCGGTGCGGATGCTTTTCAAATTTTTCTCATTGTCGCGGGGGACTGCCTCGCTAGCGTGGCTGGCAGCGGTACCGCTGCGCGGCCGTGGTTCCTGCCCGCGATATGAGGACGTCTACCGTGAATGTCGCCGGCCGCCGCGCCGCCGCCGCTGTCATGGCATTGCTGTCGCTGCCCGGCATCGCGGCTGCATCCGGCTGTACGAGCCCCTTGCAGGTGGCATGGCGCTCCGATCGGGCGCCGTTGTCATACAGCCTGCAGGGCGAGGTTGCGGGACTGGCCGCAGGTTACCTGCCGCTGTTGGGCACGCCGTCGCCGCCGCATGCCAAGCCGCTGCCCGCTGCGGTGCTCACCGAGGGCTCGCTGCCGGCCGGCACCCAGGTGCTGCTGGGCTGGCCGCGAGCGCAGCTGCCGCCCGACTGGGTGGCCAGCAGGGCCTACCTGGAGGTGCCACAGGTGATCGTGCGGCGTGAGGGCGCCGCTGCCGTGCTGGGGCTGGAGGGCCTGCGTGGCCGCAGCGTGGCCAGTCCGGACAGGGTGCCGCTGGGCGCATTGCTGGCCGAGCAGGCCCCGGGGGCGCAGCTGCTGGCACCTGCGCCGCTGGACCACGCGCTGTCACTGCTGCGCGCCGGGGTGGTCGACGCCGTGGTCGCCAATCTCGCTGAAGTGGAAGCCGCGCTCCGCGCAGAGCCCGGCGACTCCCTGGTGATCGCGGCACCCGCGGGCTTCGGCGATGCGCTGGTACTCGCGGCTGTGCCGGCCTGTGCCGAAGTGGTGGCCGCTTTCGACCGGCAGCTGCTGCAGGAGGGCGATGCGCACCGCGCATCGAACCGCAGCACCTGGCTGCCGGACCTGCCACGCGCGCGGCCCACCGGGTCGGCACTGCGCTGGCTGGTGCCGGCGTCGCTGATCCTGCTCGCGCTCTTTCTGCTGCATGCCTTCGGCTACTGGCGCGTGCACCGCGAGAGCGTGCGCCGCCGCGTGCTGGAGCAGCGGCTGCACGACGTCACCGCGAACCTGCCGGCGGTGGTCTACCAGGCCCGCCGTTCGGCAACCGGCCATTACAGCCTGGCGCAGATCGCCGGCGACGTGCAGGCGCTGTTCGGGGTGGGCGTGGAGACCGCGCGGATCGACCATCTGCAGCTGCTGGCCGCGGTACATGCCGACGATCGCAGCCGGGTGATGGCGTGCATCGAAGCTGCCGCGCTGGTGCGCGGTCCGATCGACGTTACCTTCCGCACCCGGTCGGCGCAGGGCTGGCGCTGGGTCCGTTCGCAGGGACGGCCGCTGCAGTGCGATGACAGCAGCGTGGAGTGGAGCGGCTACTGGATGGATGTCAGCGAAGCACAGGCGCGTGCAGCGGCGCTGGCCGAGGCACGCCGCGCGGCCGAGCAGGCGGCGCTGGCCAAGAGCCACTTCCTGGCGACCATGAGCCACCAGATCCGCACGCCGATGAGCACCCTGCTGGGCATGCTGGAGCGGCTGGCGGGCAGCAACGTGGACGCGGGCCAGCGGCAGGTGCTGACCACGGTGGGTGACGCGGCACAGATGCTGCGGCAGATCCTCGACGATGTGCTGCACAGCCAGCGCCTGCAGCCCGCGCCGCTGCAGCTGCGGCCGACCGACCTGGCGGCGCTGGTGCGTGCGGTGCAGCAGCTGTTGATGCCCGTCGCGGCCAGCCGCGGCCTGAACCTGCACAGCGAGATCGACCCGGCGCTGCAGCCGTGGTCGCTGGCCGATGGGCTGCGCCTGCGGCAGGTCCTGTTCAACCTGGCCGGCAATGCACTCAAGTTCACCCTGCAGGGAAGCGTGGTGCTGCAGGTCCATGTGCTGCAGCAGCGCGATGGCGGCCAGCAGTTGCGCCTGCAGGTGACCGATACGGGCGTGGGCATCAGCGTGGAGCGGCAGCAGGCAGTGTTCGCCGCCTACGAACAGGCCGAGACCTCGACCACGCGCCGCTTCGGTGGCAGCGGGCTGGGACTGTCGATCTGCCGCGAGCTGGCGGCATCGATGGGGGGGCAGCTGCACCTGCGCAGCGCACCGGGCAAGGGCACCACCGTATGGCTGGAGCTGGCCCTGGCGGCCTGTGCGGCACCGGCGGCGGTACCGGTGCTCGCGACGGCCGCGCCACGACTGCTGCCGCCGGCGCGGGTGCTGGTTGTCGAAGACCATCCGACCAACCTGCAGTTGCTGGAACAACGCCTGTGCGAACTGGGGCTGCAGGTGCATGCCTGTGGCGATGGGCGGCAGGCTTGGGAGGCGTGGCAGGTGCAGCCCTTCGATCTGGTGATCACCGACTGCCATATGCCGCACATGGACGGCTTCGCGCTGGCACGCGCGATCCGCGGCGATGCCTGCGCCATCCGTGCGCAGGTCCCGATCATCGCGTTGACCGCCAGCGTGCTGGAGCGCACGCGCGAGGCCTGCCGTGATGCGGGCATCGACCATTTCCTGGCCAAGCCGGTGGAGGCGCGCGAACTGCGCGCGATCCTTGAAATGCTGCTGTTGCCGGACTCAGTGCGCCAATAGGCGGACGATGCTGGCAGCGGCATCGCGGCCCTCGGCCACGGCGGTCACCACCAGGTCGGCACCGCGTACCGCGTCGCCACCGGCGAACAGGCGCGGATGCGCGGTCTGGAACGGCAGGCGGTCCTTGCCACCGGCGACGATGCGGCCATTGGACTGGCCTTCCACGCCCAGTTCGGCCAGCCACGCCGGCACGCTCGGCGAGAAGCCGAAGGCAATGATCACCACGTCCGCCTCCAGCAGCGATTCACTGCCTTCGATCGGCACCGCGTTCTGGCGGCCGTTGGCATCGGGCTCGCCCAGGCGGGTTTCGACCACCGTCACGCCGATCACTTCGTCATCGGCACCGGCTTCGATCGACAGCGGCTGGCGGTTGAACAGGAAGCGCACGCCTTCTTCGCGCGCATTGGCCACCTCGCGCGCGCTGCCGGGCATGTTGGCCTCGTCGCGGCGATAGGCACAGGTGACCTTGGCCGCGCCCAGGCGCACGGCGCTGCGCACGCAGTCCATGCCGGTATCGCCGCCTCCGAGCACCACCACGCGCTTGCCGTTGAGGTCGGGCAGGGCGATGGTATCTTCCCAGCCGGCAATCGGCCGGCCCTTCGGGTCATCGCCGCCGACGATGCGGCTGTTCTGCACCAGGAACGGCAGTGCCGGCAGCACGCCCTTCAGGTCCTGGCCGTCGAGGCCACCATCGGTGTAGCGGTAGGCGCCGGTGCCGACGAACACCGCATCATGGATCTCCAGCAGCTGCTGCACGCTGGTATCGCGCCCGATCTCCACGCCGAGGCGGAACTGCACGCCCATGCCCTCCAGTACCTCGCGGCGGCGATGGATCACGTCCTTGTCCAGCTTGAAGCTGGGGATGCCGAACTGCAGCAGGCCGCCGATCTGCTCATAGCGGTCATAGACCACCGCGGCGATGCCGGCCCGCGCCAGGCGATCGGCGCAGGCCAGGCCGGCGGGGCCGGCGCCAATCACCGCCACGCTGTGGCCGGTCGGCTGCACCGCAGCCAGGTCTGGACGCCAGCCGCTGGCCAGCGCGGTATCGACGATGTACTTCTCCACCGCCCCGATGGTGACCGCACCGAACTCTTCCAGCGTGCAGCTGCCCTCGCACAGGCGATCCTGCGGGCAGACCCGGCCGCACACCTCCGGCAGCGGGTTGGTGCTGTGGCACAGCGTGGCCGCTTCGTGGATGCGGTTCTCCTGCACCAGCTGCAGCCACTGCGGAATGGCGTTGTGCACCGGGCACTTCCAGCTGCAGTACGGGTTGCCGCAATCCAGGCAGCGACCGGCCTGGTACTGGGCATCTTCCTTGCCGAACTTTCCGTACAGCTCGCCCCAATCGCCGGACGTGCGCAGTTCCACCGGGATGCGCTGCGGCATGGTGCGGGGCAGGTCGAGGAACTGGAAGGCGTGCTTGCGGCTCATGGCGGGCTCTGGAATGCGAGGGGGAACGTTGCCGGCCAGCGGCCGGCACAACCGGAAAACATCACGCAGCGCGGCGCAGGGTCTCGGTCAGCGACTCGATGCTGGCGGCCTTGGGTTTGACCAGCCAGAACTTGCCGATGTAATCGCGGAACTCGTCCAGGATCTGCTGCGCCCAGATGCTGCCGGTCAGTTCGCGATGGCGGCCGATCAGGCGGTGCAGGTGCTGGCGGTAGTTCTCGAAGCCTTCGGCGGACACGCGATGGATGTCGATCAGCTCGTGGTTGTAGCGGTCGACGAAATCGCGGTCCACGTCCAGCACGTAGGCCAGGCCGCCGGTGAAACCGGCGCCGAAGTTCAGGCCGACCTTGCCCAGCACCAGTACCACGCCATCGGTCATGTACTCGCAGCAGTGGTCACCGGCCCCTTCGATCACCGCCAGCGCGCCGGAATTGCGCACCGCGAAGCGCTCGCCGGCACGACCGGCAGCGAACAGTTCACCGCCGGTGGCGCCGTACAGGCAGGTGTTGCCGATGATGGCGGTGCTGCGCGCCTCGAAGCGCGCGCCGCGCGGCGGCCGCACCACCAGCCGGCCCCCGGCCATGCCCTTGCCGACGTAGTCGTTGGCTTCGCCTTCCACTTCCAGGTGCAGGCCACCGACGTTGAACGCACCGAAGCTCTGCCCGGCGCTGCCGCGGAAGCGCAGTTCCAGCGGCGCTTCGGCCATGCCCTGGTTGCCATGAGCGCGCGCCACCGCACCGGCCAGGCGGGTACCGATGCTGCGGTCGGTGTTGTGGATCAGGAAGCGATGCTCGCCGCCACGCTTGTGCTCGATGGCCGGGGCCAAGAGGCCGTCCATCTGCGTGGCCAGGCTGTCCGGCGATTCGTACAGGCGCTGCGCCGCGCAGTGGCTGCCTTCGTAGCGGGCATCGGCCAGCAGGCGCGACAGGTCCACGCGCACGCCGTCGCGCGGCGCGGCGTCGATCTGCCGCAGCAGGTCGGTACGGCCGACGATCTCGTCCAGCGAACGCGCGCCCAGGTACGACAGCCAGCCACGCACTTCCTCGGCAAGCAGGCGGAAGAAGTTCTCCACGCGCTCGGGCTGGCCGGTGAAGTGGTTCTCGCGCAGGCGCTCGTCCTGGGTGGCCACGCCGGTGGCACAGTTGTTGAGATGGCAGATGCGCAGGTACTTGCAGCCCAGCACGATCATCGGCGCGGTGCCGAAGCCGAAGCTGTCCGCGCCCAGCAACGCGGCCTTGACCACGTCCAGGCCGGTCTTCAGGCCGCCATCGGTCTGCAGCAGGGTACGCCCGCGCAGGTCGTTGGCCAGCAGCGCCTGGTGCGCCTCGGCCACGCCCAGCTCCCACGGCACGCCGGCATAGCGGATCGAGCTGACCGGCGACGCACCGGTGCCGCCGTCATGGCCGGAGATGGTGATCAGGTCCGCACCGGCCTTGACCACACCCGCGGCGATCGTACCGACGCCGGCATGGCTGACCAGCTTCACCGACACCAGCGCGGTCGGGTTGACCTGCTTCAGGTCGTAGATCAGCTGCGCCAGGTCTTCAATCGAATAGATGTCGTGGTGCGGCGGCGGCGAGATCAGGCCGATGCCCGGGCGCGCGTAGCGCAGCCGCGCGATCAGCTCGTTGACCTTGTGCCCGGGCAGCTGGCCGCCTTCGCCGGGCTTGGCGCCCTGCGCGACCTTGATCTGCAGCACCTCGGCATTGACCAGGTATTCGGCGGTGACGCCGAAGCGGCCCGAGGCCACCTGCTTGATCTTGCTGCGCTTGGCGGTGCCGTAGCGTGCGGGATCTTCGCCGCCTTCGCCGGAATTGCTGCGGCCACCCAGGCGATTCATCGCAATCGCCAGCGCCTCGTGCGCCTCAGGTGACAGTGCCCCCAGGCTGATCGCCGCGGTATCGAAGCGCGGGAACAGTTCGCTGGCCGGTGCCACCTCATCGAGCGGCGTGGGCGTGGCGGCCGGCACCAGTTCCAGCAGGTCGCGCAGCGCCGACGGCGGGCGCGCATGCACCGCATCGCAGTACTGCTGCCAGGCGCGCGGATCGCCGCTGCGTGCTGCGCGCTGCAGGGTGGTGACCACGTCCGGGTTGTACATGTGGTACTCGCCGCCGTGCACGTACTTCAGCAGGCCACCGACATCCACGTCCTGCTGCGCGTCCCATGCCTGCGCGCACAGCTCGCGCGCGTCGGCATCCAGGCGCGCGAAACCGGCGCCGCCGATGCGCGAGGCGGTATCCGGGAAGCACAGGTCCACGACCTCCGGTTCCAGGCCGATGATCTCGAACAGCTGCGCGCCGCGGTAGCTGGCCACGGTACAGATGCCCATCTTCGAGATGATCTTCGACAGTCCCTTGTAGACGCCCTTGCGGTAGCGGCGACCGATCTGCGACTGCTCACCGCCCTTGCTGAGCTTGAGGATGCCGCGGCGGCCAAGGTCGAACAGGGTCTGGTAGGCCAGGTACGGATACACCGCCGTGGCGCCGAAGCCGAGCAGGCAGGCCATGTGGTGCGGGTCGCGTGCGGTGCCGGTCTCGACGATGAGATTCACGTCGCAGCGCAGCCCCAGCCGCGAGAGGTGGTGGTGGATGGCGCTGGTGGCGAGCAGGGCATGCACCATCGGCCGCCCGGCCACCGGGTAGCGGTCGGACAGCAGCAGCATCACCATGCCATCGCGCGCGGCCTGTTCGGCCTCGGCGCAGATGCGCTCGATGCCGGCGCGCAGGCCCTCGCCTTCGCTGTAGGACAGGTCGAGCAGGCGGTTGGCCTGCACGTACTGGTCCATCTTCAGCAGCTGGCGCAGCTTGCGCTGGCTCAGCACCGGCGAATTGAGGATGACGTGGTTCACCGTCTCCGGGCCGGCATGGAAGATGTTGGTCTCCTTGCCGAGCTGTGTGGACAGTGACATCGCGCAGTCTTCGCGCAGCGGGTCGATCGGCGGGTTGGTGACCTGCGCGAAGGCCTGGCGGAAGTAGTCGTACAGCGGACGGCTGCGCTGGCTGAGCACCGCCATCGGCGTGTCGTCGCCCATCGAGCCGGTGGCTTCCTGCTCGGTCTCGGCCAGCGGCCGCAGCACCTGTTCCACTTCCTCGCTGCTGAGCTGGTACAGCTTGTGGTAGCTGCGCAGGGTGCCTTCGTCGAACGGCTCTTCCACCAGCGAAGGGTCGATCAGTTCGGTCTGCAGGTAGGTCACGCCCTGTTGCAGCCATTGCTTGTACGGCGCGCGGCCACGGTTGATGCGGTCCACCGCATCGGAGTCGAGCAGGTCGCCGCGCTTGAGATCGATGGCCACCATTTCGCCGGGGCCGAGCTTGCCCTTGCGCACCACGCGCTCGGTCGGCACTTCCCACACACCGGCTTCGGAGGCGACCAGGAAGTGGCGGTCGGCGGTCAGCATCCAGCGCGCCGGGCGCAGGCCATTGCGGTCGAGGGTACAAACGGCGTAGCGGCTGTCGCAGGCGACGATGCCGGCCGGCCCATCCCACGGCTCGCTGTTGAGGCCGTGGAATTCGTAGAACGCGGCCAGGTCCGGATCCTTGAACTCCAGCGACTGGGTCGCCGGCGGCACCAGGATGCGCAGCGCCTGGATCAGCTCCATGCCCCCGGCGACCATCAGCTCCAGCATGTTGTCCAGGCTCTGCGAGTCCGAACCGTGCATGGAGATCACCGGATCGAATTCGGCGATGTCGAAACGCGGCGTCTTCCAGACCTTGCTGCGCGCCTGTGCCCAACGCCGGTTGCCTTCAATGGTGTTGATCTCGCCGTTGTGGGCAAGCATCCGGAACGGGTGGGCCAGCGGCCAGCGCGGCAGCGTGTTGGTGGAGAAGCGCTGGTGGAACACGATCGCGCTGGAGGCCAGTTCGCGCCGCTGCAGGTCCGGATAGAAGCGGCTGAGCTTGTCCGGCAGCACCATGCCCTTGTAGCTGATCGCATCCGGCGTGAGGGTGGTCACGTAGAAATCGGCGTGCGCGCGCAGCTGCTGTTCGCTGCGGCGGCGCGCCAGGAACAGCGCCAGCGCGAAGCCGGCATCATCCTGGCCGACGCCGGCATCGACGAATACCTGCTCGATGCGCGGCAGGGTATCGCGCGCCAGCTGGCCGCAGACGCTGTCGTCGGTCGGTACTTCGCGCCAGCCGGCGACCTTGCAGCCGACTGCTTCCACCTGCGCCTGCAGCTGCATGCGGCAGGCGTCGGCGGCCTCGGCGTCGTGCGGCAGAAACACCAGGCCGGCGGCGAAGCGCGCGGCGATGGTGATGCCGGCTTCGCTGGCCAGCAGTTTCAGGAAGGCATCGGGGCGGCGCAGCAGCAGGCCGCAGCCATCGCCGGTCAGGCCATCGGCGGCGACACCGCCACGGTGGGTCATGCGCGAAAGCGCGGCGATGGCGGTATCAACCAACAGGCGCGAAGGTTGATCGTCGAGCTGGGCGACCATGCCAAATCCACAGGCATCGCGCTCGGAGCGCGGGTCGTAAAGCCCTTGGCGGTTGCGGGGGGCCATCTCTACCTCGATGCGTATAGGGTTGGCGGCGACACTCGTCCCCGCCCAATCCCTGGAGCGCATCGTGAGGCCACCGGATGCCTCGACTAGATCACAGGTTGCTGCAGCGCCGCAATACACGGTTGCAGGTGCAACAGAACGCGCCGGCACCCCTGTGCCGGCGCGGGATCGAACTCAGCCGCAGCGCACGCCGCTGACCAGGCCCTTGTCGTCCACTTCGATGTTCAGGCGGTCGCCGAGGAACTCCATCGTGGCGACGTCATTGGGCTTCAGGACACGCAGCTGGTGGGCACCGGCATCTTCCTGCGCCTGCTTGCCCAGTGCGTCGGCGTAGGCCTGGCCGACCAGGCTCTGCACCTGGCTGGCATCGCAGGTGCCGACCGGCGGTGCCTCGGTGGCCTTGCCGGCTTCGTCGGCCGGCGCCTTGGCTGCCTCGGCGGCCTGCTGGGCGCGGGCCGTGGCCGAATCCTGTTCATCCAGCGCCGGCGCCTGGCAGGCGGTCAGGGCCAGCACGGCCGGCAGCAGCAGGGCGGAGAGCGAACGGGCGCGAATCGGGAACGACATCATGACTCCGGAAGGGATTGTGAAAACCCGAGCATAGCGGCGAACCGATCCTCACGTGTTTGTCTTGTGTTATCGACAGGATCGCGGCAGCACGGCAGCGACACTGCGCGCATGCCAACCCCCTCCACCCCCGAACGACAGGCCGCGCGCGCTGCGGGCCTGCGCTATGTCGACGACACTCAACCGGGCATCAGCCGCCGCCGCGCCGGCAAGGGTTTCAGCTACCGCGATGCCGATGGCCACGCGGTTCGCGATGCCGCGACCCTGCAGCGGATCCGCGCGCTGGCAATCCCACCGGCCTACACCGCGGTGTGGATCTGTGCCCACGCCAACGGCCACCTGCAGGCTACCGGCCGCGATGCCCGCGGGCGCAAGCAGTACCGCTACCACGCCGATTGGGCGAAGGAGCGCGACGCCGGCAAGTTCGACCGCATCATTGCGTTTGGCGAGGCCCTGCCTACGTTGCGGCGGCGGTTGTCACGGGATCTCAAACGACCCGGGTTTCCGCAGGAGAAGGTGCTGGCCATGGTGGTCGCGCTGCTGGCGGACACGCTGGTGCGGGTGGGCAATGAAACCTACGCCCAGCAGAACCGTTCGTTCGGACTGACCACACTGCGCAACCGTCACCTGGAACTGCTGCGCGGTGGCCGGGTACGCATGCGCTTCCGCGGCAAGTCCGGGCAGCTGCAGGAGGTGACCGTAGGCGATCGCAGGCTGGGGATGCTGGTGCGGCGCCTGCAGCAGCTGCCCGGGCAGGCGCTGTTCCAGTATCGCGATGACGACGGTGCGCTGCAGCCGGTCGACTCCGGCGCGGTGAACGACTACCTGCGTGAGGTGATGGGCGAGGACTTCACCGCCAAGGACTTCCGCACCTGGGGCGGGACCGTGGCGGCGGTGCAGGCGTTCGCGGCTACTGAGCTGCCGGAACCGGCCAGCCAGCGCGCCCTGGCCCAGGCGCAGCGCGCGGTGGTGTGCGAGGTGGCGTCGCTGTTGGGAAATACCCCGGCGGTGTGCCGCAAGGCCTACATCGACCCGTGCGTGTTCGCCGGCTGGGAGCGCGGCGAACTGGCGAAGCTGGCCGGCCTGCGCGGGCCGCGCCAGTGGGAACAGGCCACCCTGCGCGTGCTGCGCAGGGCGCGCAGGCTCAGCCGCAGTAGATCGCGGTGATGTTGTTGGTGCGGCCCTTTTCGATGGTCAGGCGGTCGCCGCCTTCGCTGGCCGGCGGCACCCGCGGACCGTCGTGGCGCAGTACCCGTACCTGCAGGCTGTCGCTGTCCACGCGTGCGCGGGCCACGGTGGCGTCCGAGGCAGCCAGGCCGACTGCGCCGCGCACCATGTCGCTGTGGCACTGGCCGGAGATCACGCCGTCGATCGGCTGCACCTGGGCCATCGGCGTGCTGCTGCAGGCGGCGAGGGCGAGACAGACGGCGGCGGTGGCGATGGCATGTTTCATGGAGGCGTTCCTTGTGGGGTTGGGTGCAGCGTGCGACGGCGCGCGTGGTGGCGGAATGAATACCGTGCACATCGTGGACACGGTGCGCTCACCGCCGCCGACAGCCTGGGTGGAGACACTGAAGGAGCGGCATGCGCCGCCCCCGGTAGTGCCGGCCGCTGGCCGGCAGCCCCTTTCCCTCCCGAGGAGACCTGCATGGCCACCAGCAAGAAGACCCCCGCCCGCCGCAAGGCCTCGCCCAAGGTGCGCAAAGGCAGCACCGCGGCGAAGACCGCTGCCGACTCCGCTCGCCCGCGTGTGGTGAAGACCGCAACCCGCAAGGCGGCGGCCAGCGATCCCCGTGCCGCCCGCGTTGCGGCCCGGCAGCGGCGCCTGCAGGACCAGGAAAAAGCCAAGGACGTGCGTGCAGCGAAAAAGGCCACAAGGAAGACCGCGACCCAGGCCGGTGCACGCCGGCAACCGGAAGCGATGCCGGCGCAGCAGCTGGCCAAGCCCGGGCATGAGCACGAACTGGAGCTGGCGCCGCGTTTCCTTGCACCGGACTACGCCGGCAGCGGCAAGCTGCAGGGCATGCGCGCGATCGTCACCGGTGGCGATTCCGGCATTGGCCGTGCGGTGGCGGTGCTGTTCGCACGCGAAGGCGCCGATGTGGCAGTGCTGCACCTGGACGAGGCCGAAGACGCGGACATCACCCGCCAGCACGTGGAGCGCGAAGGCGGCCGCTGCGTGGTGATCGCTGGCGACGTGCGCGACCCACGCTTCTGCAACAAGGCGGTGAAGCAGGTGGCCAAGGCCTTCGGCGGCATCGACATCCTGGTCAACAACGCTGCGTTCCAGCTGCATTGCGAACGGCTGGAAGACCTGGAAGACGCGCACCTGCAGGAGACCCTGCAGACCAACATCGGTGGGTACATCCAGATGGCGCGCGCGGTACTGCCGCATCTGGGCGAGGGCGCCAGCATCATCAACACCGGTTCGGAAACCGGCATCTTCGGCAGCAAGGCGCTGATCGACTACTCGGCCACCAAGGGCGCCATCCATGCATTCACCAAGGCGCTGGCCAGCCAGCTGCTGCCACGCGGCATCCGGGTCAACTGCGTGGCACCGGGGCCAGTGTGGACGCCGCTGAACCCGGCCGACAAGCAGGCCGAGGACGTCGCCGAGTTCGGCAAGGACAGCGACATGGGCCGGCCTGCACAGCCCGAAGAGCTGTCGCCGGCGTATGTGTTCCTGGCCTCGCCGGTCTGTGCCAGTTACATCAGTGGGGTGATCCTGCCGGTGATGGGCGGGCCACGGGGCTGAGCCAGGGCGCGATCTGCTTGAATGCGGCGTGGCAACAAGGGTGTGCGGTGTGTCAAAAGGCCCGCCGGGGCGCTGGGGTAGGCTGACCTTCCAATGATCACGTTCAAGGACCGACCATGCCCGAGATGGATATCAACGCGGCGGCCAATGAAGTCGTTGCCCTGTTGCGGCAGCACGACGCGCGCGGTGCCGCCGCCCGCCTGGAGGCACTGCACGACGGCCAGAGCGTGGTAGTGCAGGAATCGCTGGATCGCTACATCTCGACGCGTGCTGCCACCGAACTCGAGGCGTTGCGACGCAGCGGCGGCGGCGCGGATGCCGCCACGGTCGGCCCGATGCTGGATCGCCTGCGCGAGGCGGCGCGGCCGCCGCGGATGCCCGATGCTGCGGAGACTGCGGGCCTGAGCCAGGCCCAGCAGTACGACGTGTATGGCAGCATCGTGGCCCAGCGCGGCAACGCCGCGGCGAACGATGCAATGGCAACCCAGGACCGCGTGGTGCTGGGATTGCGCGACGAGAACCGCACGACCGACGCGCGCGGGCGCGGTGTCTACGACGACCGCATCGTGGTGCTGTGGAAGGATGCGCAGGGTCACGGCCATGTGCGCGAGTTCAACCAGGCCACGACCGAGCCGACCGCCCAGTACGATGGTCATGCCAAGACCACGCCGCGCAGCCCGGGCTTCGGCAACGTGGCGCCACGCACCAAGACCGAGGGTGAGGACGTCAACGGCGACCGGGTCAAGGACCTGGGGCGACTGGGCGAAGGCACCACCGAGATGCGCGCGACCACCCATCCGCGCAACGGCCATCCCGATGAGTTCGCGCTGCGTCCTTCGCAGGACGCGATCACGGCGGGCGCCGGCCGGGTGGAGCGCGACAGCAATGGCGACGGCTGGTTCGATGCGCGTGATACTCAGGGCGTGCAGGACCTCAACGACACCTTCAAGATCCATCGCGGCAGCCGATCCAACACCGATTCGGCGGGCTGCCAGACCATCGGTGGCGGCGAGTACGATGACTTCGTGTCGACGGTGCGCGGCACGCCCGGGCAGAACCGTTGGCAGTACGTGCTGACCTCGGTTGTACCGGGACAGGCGCGCGGGTTGGGACAGGACACGCCGCTTGCGGCCAATGACGATCCTCGCCAACCCCAACATCGCGATCATGCCCTGCAGCAGCAGATCAGCACGCGCCTGCAGGCCTTGGGTGGGCGCTATGCCGAACACGCTGATGCCTACAGCCTGGTGATGCTGCGTGAAGCGAAGGCTGCGGGCATCACCCAGGTTGACCAGATTGTGGCCAGCAACCCCAGCGCGGGCCGTGCCGCGGGCGAGACGCTGTTCCTGGTACAAGGCCGCCCGGGCGACCCCGCGGCGCTGCGTGCAGGGGTCGATGCGGCCGAGGTGCGCGAGACTGCGGTGGAAACCAGCCTGCGCCAGCTGCAGCAGCAATCACGCGAGCACGGGGTACCCGCGGCGGCGCCCGCACAGCCGCAGGAAGCACCGGCGATGGGAGGGCGTTGAATGAGGGGCCGTCCGCACCTGATGCCGAGCGTTTCGTTGATGCTGCTGCTGGCCTGCAGCGCCTGCGCGCCCGCCGGAGAGCGCGCCACGCCGGCAGCACCGACTGCCAAGCCGGCGCCGAAAACGGAGGCCCTGCCCACGCAGGCAGTGCCCACCGAACGCGGATTGCCTGCGTTGCCGGGAGCCTCGGGCAGCGCCCACCCCGGCGGCCATTACCGCGCATTGCCGGAAGCGGCCAAGCGGGTGCTGACGCAACTGAAGTGCAACGTGGAAGGCGCTGGCGACGTGCAGGTGTTCTCCATTCCCGGGCAGGGCGGCCAGCAGGATGTCATGGTCACCGATCGCGGTGGGCCGCACTTCCGGTACTGGCTCCGCTCCTTTGCCGGCAGCGCCGGCGCCACCGGCTATCTGGTGCAGTTGCAGGACTGCCCGGCAACCACCGCGGGCATGCGCGCCTACGTCGCGCAGGGAACCGCACCGCTGCAGGATGTCACTGCATCACTGCTGGCCCAGGCCGGACTGCCCGACGCGGCGACGATGGCGGCCTACCACGGCAAGGGCGCAGGTGATCTGTTCGCCTTCATCGGAGTTCTGGACAAGGTGCCGGTGCTGCGTTGGGTGGCCGAGGCCGATCCCGAGCAGCCGCTGGCAGGGGATGCGCGCACCTTCGACCATGGCAATGCCGTCCATGGCGGCTTCCTGCACTGGAACCGGGATCACTTCGAGGTGGCAAAGACAGTGCCCGCCGCCCTGTGGCCGTGCGATGACAGTCCGTTGCTGCCATGCAAGGGCGACCCGTTCGTGACTGGGCGTTGAGGCATCGCGCGCATGCATCGCCGATACCGGCGACAAGCAGGCCCGCGTGCCCATCGGCCAGGCGCTCTGCGCTCCACATGCGCCGCAGGCCACCTCGCTGGTGCGAGGGGCGACGCCGTACGTCGTCACCTACAACCGGGATCAGGCCATGGCTCCCGCCGAAGGTGATGCGCGCCTGGCGCGTGCTGCTGAACTGCCCGGTGGCGAGGCAGCGTCCGTAGCAGGAAATGCCCGATTGCAGCGCGATGCATCAAAGGCGTGAGTGCGCGGGGGGCCTACCGTTCGTCGGCCCATGACTTCCGGGGGGTTGACTACAGCTGTCGTCAAGCCGACAGTGGCGACACGTGTAGTCAAGGGAGTGGTGTCATGCGTGGCAAGACGATCGGGGACCAGGAACTGGCCCTGCTGCAGTACATCGATGAACATGCGCCGGCCACGGTCGGCGAAGTCGCCAGTGGCTATGGGGAGGCCCGTGGCCTGGCCCGCTCCACCGTGCTGACGATGATGGAGCGGCTGCGGGCGAAGGGGTATCTTCAGCGCCAGCAGCAGGACGGTGTCTACCGCTATCAGGCCACGCGTGGCCCGGAGAGCGTGCTGCAGGGTGCCGTGGCGCAGTTCGTCGACAACACCCTGCAGGGCTCGGTGTCGCCGTTCGTGGCCTACCTGTCGCAGCGCCAGCAGGTCAGCGACAACGAGCTGGCCGAGCTGGAAGCGCTGGTCGCCCAGCTCCAATCGCGCCGCCACGAGGGCTGAGCCATGGACACCACGATGCTGATCCCGATGTTGGAACGGCTGGGCTGGACCAGCCTGCAGACCGTGCTGCTGGTGGCCCTGGTGTACGGCGTATGCCGCGCGCTGCCGTCGCTGTCGGCGGCCACCCGCTGCCGCCTGTGGTGGCTGGTGTCGCTGCAGGCCGTGCTCGGCCTGTTCTGGAGCCAGCCGCTGCAGCTGGCCTGGCTGCCGGCCCCGCAGGCGGCGGCGATGAGCGCGACCGATGTGGCCGCCGAGATGGTCTACCCGCTGGCCCCGGAAGCTTCGGCACAGCTGTTGGCTGCAATGCCGATGCCGGCCGCAGACGTACCGGCGGTGGCGTGGTGGGCTGTCGTGCTGGCCGCGCTGTGGATGTCCGGCGTGGTGTTGATGGTGCTGCGTACCTTCGGTGAGTGGCGCCGCTGCCGTGCGCTGCTGGCAGCGGCCTATCCCTGCGAGGACCAGGCGCTGGTGCAGGCCCTGCAGCTGGCTTCGGATGCGCACGGCGTGCGCCCGGCACCGCGGCTGTGGATGAGCGCGCAGGTGGACGCACCGCAGCTGGTCGGTCCGTTCCGCCCGGTGCTGCTGCTGCCGGCTGGCGATAACGCCCTGCAGGGTGATGCGCTGGACCTGGCACTGACCCATGAACTGCAGCACCTGCAGCGGCGTGACCTGCAGTGGGGCCTGCTGCCCGCACTGGCCCAGCACCTGTTCTTCTTCCACCCACTGCTGCGCCTGTCGGTGCGCGAATACGCACAGGCCCGCGAAGAAGCGGTGGACGCAGCGGTGGTCGGCCAGCATGGTGCGAGCCGCCAGGCCTATGGCCGCCTGCTGCTGCAGCTGGGCGTGGCACCGCAGCCGCACCTGGGCGTGGCCAGCGCCGCACCGAGCACCACCAGTCTCAAGCGTCGCCTGCTTTCGCTGCAGCCGCGCCGGGCCTGCCCGCGCATCCTGGCGATGGCGCTGACCGCCGCCGTGGTGCTGGTGGGCGTGGCGCCGATGCGGCTGGTCGCAGCGCCGGTGCCGCCGGCTCCGTCCGCGCCTCCTGCGGCGCCGAAGGCCGTGGTGCCGCCGCCGCCGAAGGCGCCGCCCGCACCGCCTTCGCCCGCGCGCGTTCCGGCCGTGCCGGTGGCGCCCGCGCCGCCCGCCGAGCCGGCTGACGTCGAGGCGTTGTCAAGTCCGGACGATGCGGATGTGGCGGTCGACGTGGATGCGGATGTCGACGTCGATACCGGCATGCACAGTCAACATTCGACCTCCCGCACTACCTCCATCACCACCTACGGCCGCCTGGACCTGGGCAAATCGCCGCCGGAGGCCTTCGTGCTGGTCGATGGCGATTCGACCTTCGCCAATGGCGGCATGGACGACGTGACGGTCGCCCGCAGGCAGCTCGGCAAGGGCCCGGCGCTGTGGTTCCGCCAGGGCGACAAGCGCTATGTAGTGCGCGACCCGATGCTGATCCAGTCCCTGCAGCGTGCCTACAGCGGCGCGGCGGATCTGGGCCGCCAGCAGAGCGAACTGGGCCGGCAGCAGAGTGCGCTGGGTCGCCAGCAGGGCGAACTCGGCAAGCAGATGGGCGAGATGGGCCGCCTGCAAGGCGAGGAGGCGCGCCGCATGGCACTGGCTGCCGCCGAGGCCGCGCGCAGCGCGATGGCCGCCCACGACATCAACCGTGAGGCGGCCGCGGAAGCGGCGAAGGCGGCGCACGCTGCGACCAGCGATGTGGCCGCTGCACGCGAGGCTGCACGCGAGGCCGCCGCCGAGGCGCGTCGTGCGATGCAGGAAGCCCGCAGCGAGGCCGCGCAGTCCGGCCGCAGCCGTGACATGCAGCGCCTGGCAAGCCAGCAGTCGGAACTGGCCAGCCGCCAGGCGGCGCTGGGCAGCCAGCAGGCCGCGCTGGGCGAGCGCCAGGCACGCGTGCATGCGCAGGCATCGCAGCAGGCACAGCAGGTGATCGCGCGCGCACTGGCCAGCGGCAAGGCCGAGCGACTCTGATCGGTAGTGCCGGCCGCGGGCCGGCAATGTGGGGTGCCGACCAGTGGCCGGCACTACCCTGGGAACATCAGCCGCAGCTGGCGCGCTCGATCCGGTTCTGTGCATCCACCTGCACGGTCACGCGGTCCTGGCGGAAGTCCATGGTTACCGCCATGCCCGGCTTGACCACGCGCGCGTTGCGGGCGCCGCTGTCGGCCACCAGCTTCTTGATCGTGGCCTCGTCGGCGGTCTTGCCGGTGAAGGCTTCCAGCGCCTCCGGCCTGCATTCGTGCGTGGCGTCGGCCACGGGTGCTGGCGCGGCATCGTGGGTGGTGCTGCTGCCGGCGTGGCTGCAGGCGGCCAGCGGCAGGATGGCGAGCAGGGCAAGGGGATTGAGGCGCATCGTCGGGCTCCAGGCATGGATGGTGGCGGCAGTGTCACCGCTGCCACCGTCAGGCCGCGTCAACGCCTACTGCCCGACCAGCGCCAGGGTTTCGCGTTCGCGTTGTTCTTCCCGTACCAGCCGCTGCAGCAGCAGGGCCAGGGTCACCACGTCCTGGTGGTTGTGGTCGGCCACCCGGCGCAGGTTCACCGCGTCGCCTCCGCGCAGGAAGCGCAGCCAGGCGCCCGGGGCTTCGGAGCCAGGCAGGTCGTCCTCGCGCACCACGCGCAGCAGCTGGCGTTCGATGGTGGACAGCTTGCAGTTCTCCCACGTGCCGCGATAGCGACGGCGGGTCGGATAGAGCAGGTCGACGTGATCCAGCGCGCTGATCGGGCAACGCTGGCGGGCCAGCCGGTAGCGTGCCTTCAGTAGTGGCGCATCGTAGCTGCGGCCGTTGTAGCTGCAGAACACGGTGGATGGCTGCAGCCAGCGGGCGAAGGTGGCGAGCATCGCGTCCTCGGCGGCCATCGTCGACATCAGCAACTGGCGGATGCGCAGGCCCTCGCCGCGTTGCGGGCACACATGCCAGTCGGCGGCACCGATCATGAAGGCACGGGTGCCGGTGCCGCCGGCCAGGCCGGTGGTCTCGGTATCGAAGAACAGCAGGTCGCGCGCGGCGACGTGCTCGTGCTCGCGCTTGGCGAAAGCCAGGGAAAGCGGTTCTGCGGGAATCGGCTGCGGCAGCAGCGATTCGATCAGGAACAGGCCCGGTGCGATTTCCTCACCGGGAAGCTGGCGATCCTGCGCACTGGCGCGTGCCGGTGCGGCTCCACCCCGCGAGCGCAGGCCGAGCAGGCGGTGCAGGCTGCCCACTTCCGGCCGCCGCAGCGGCGCTGGTGGCGCACCAGGCGCGGCAGCGCCGGTCGGCTTGTGGCGGATTTCCTGTTCGACCCAGGCGAACACCGATCGCTCCGCTGGTGGCTGCTGTGCATCGTTGGCGGCTACCGGGGCAGGCGCTGCGGGCGGCGGCTCGGGCGCCGCCGGCGCAACTGCTTTCGGGTCGCCGGCCTGCTTCCGCAGCAGGCGCAGCTTGTCCAGGCTCAGGCTCACGGGGCCAGCAGCTCCATCGGGTCGCGCGCGGCCACCACCACGTCGGGTACGTGCTGGCAGGCCTCGGCATCGAACAGGTCGAGCACGCGCAGCGCCAGCGCGCGCGGCGAGGTCTCATCCTCTTCCTGTGCGGCCAGCACCGGGCCGACACAGGCCGGGCAACCGGCCTTGCAGTCGCAGCGCTGCACCAGTTCGCGCGCGCGCTGCACAAGCTCGGCCTGGCGCTGCCACAACGGCTCGCTGAGGCCGACGCCGCCGGGGAAGTTGTCGTACAGATAGACGGTCGGCACGAACTCCTGCAGCAGCTCCACCACGCCGGGGTCACCCTCGCTGCCGCGCAGCTGGCCACGGCCGCTCTGGTCGGCAATCGCGAACCAGGAACCATCGCCGTTGCCGACTGACTTCTGCAGGTCGCGCGCATCGGCCATCACCGCCACGGTGGCGACGATGTGCAGCGCGTAGGCCGCGCCGAGGAAACCATCCAGCGCATCCTGCTTGCTGGCGAAGGCGCGCAGCAGCAGCGCCTGCGGCAGCTGCCACCACACCGCCGTGGTGTGCAGTTCCTGGTCGGGCAGGTTCACCGGCCCGTAGCCGATGTTCTCGTGGGTGTAGTAGCGGATCTTCTTGTAGCCGGCCACGCGCCGCACCACGTGCACTTCGCCATGGTGCGAATCGCCCCGGCCGGCCACGCCACCATCGAAACGGTCCAGTACCTTGAGCTTGGTGAAGTCGATGCTGTCGGTGTAGTAGTCCACGTGGGTGCGGGTGACGTAGGCCTTGCGGCCGTCCCAATCGAGCGTTTCCACCTGGTACGGGGTGGACTGCACCATGTGGATCGCACCCTCGTACAGGGTCAGCGCGGCGGCGGAATAGTCGACCTCGGCGATGATCTGCTGGCGGCCATCGCTGCGGTCAACCACCACAAAGTTGCCATCGGCCACGGCACGCAGGCTGACCGCGTTGGCCGGATAGCTGTCGGCGATCCATTCCCAGCGCTCGCCTTCGCGGTGGATCACTTCGGTTTCGGCCAGCGCTTCCAGGAACACTTCCGGGTCGATCGGGCCGAAGCCATCGCCGACCCGGAACGGCAGCTCGAAGGCCGCGCAGCGGATGTGGTCGAACAGGATCAGCGGCTGGTCCGGCGCAATGCGCGCGTGTTCGGGCGAGGCCTCGGCAAAGAAATCCGGGTGCCGCACCACGTACTGGTCCAGCGGCTGCGAACTGGCCACCATCACCCCCAGGGCCGGCTGCTGGCGGCGGCCGGCACGGCCGAAGCGCTGCCAGGTGGCGGCCACGCTGCCGGGGTAGCCGTTGAGGATGACCACGTCCAGGCTGCCGATATCCACGCCCAGTTCCAGCGCCGAGGTGCTGACGATGCCGTCGATGGTGCCGGCACGCATCGCACGCTCGGTCTCGCGGCGCTCGGTGGGCAGGTAACCACCACGGTAGGCGCGGATGCGGGGCGGCTTGCGCGGGTCGTGGTCGAAGATGTCCTTCAGGTACTTGGTCAGCACCTCGACCATCAAGCGGGTCTGCGCGAACACCAGGGTCTTCAGCCCGGACTTGATCGCGATGCGCGCGATGCGGTTGCTCTGCGAGCGCGCCGACGCGCGCAGGCCCAGGTCTGGATTGATCACCGGTGGGTTCCACAGCAGCACCTGTTTCGGTCCGCTGGGCGCGCCGGATTCGGTGATGGCAGTCACCGGCGCCTCGATCAACGCCTCGGCATGCGCCTGCGGGTTGCCGATGGTGGCCGAGCACAGGATGAACTGCGGTTGCACGCCGTAGAACGCGCAGATGCGCTTGAGCCGGCGCAGCACGTTGGTGACGTGGCTGCCGAACACGCCGCGGTAGGTATGCACTTCGTCGATGACGATGTAGCGCAGGTTCTCGAAGAACTGCGCCCACTTGGTGTGATGCGGCAGGATCGCCTGGTGCAGCATGTCCGGGTTGGACACCACGATGTCGCCATGCAGGCGGATCGCCTGCCGCGCATCGCCGGGGGTGTCGCCGTCGAAGGTGAAGGCCTTTACGCCCAGGTCGCCGGCACGGTTGAGTTCCAGCAGTTCGGCCACCTGGTCCTGGGCCAGCGCCTTGGTCGGGAACAGGTACAGCGCCTTGGCGTTGTCCTGCATCGCCGCGCTGACCACCGGCAGGGTGTAGCACAGCGACTTGCCGCTGGCGGTGGGGGTGACGATGGCCACGTGCTCGCCACGCTGGCTGGCCTCCCAGGCCTCGGCCTGGTGGCTGTAGAGCTGCTCGATGCCACGTGCCTTCAGGGCCGCGGCCAGGGCAGGCGGTACCGCATCGGGAATGGGTGCGTAGCGGCCCTCGCGACCGGGAATGGCGAAGCTGCCGGTGATGCGGTCCTGGTAGCGGCGCTGCAGGCGCGCGCTGAGCAGGGCGCCGTCGCGGGCGGGCAGGCCATCGCGGGTGGCGAGCTTCTGCTCGGCATCGGCGGTGCGCTTGGCGAGTTCGTAAGCCATGGAAAGTGGAGCCGGGACGGATTGCGAGGGGTCACATGGCACCACATCCACGTCTCAGGATGTGAGACTTCGGCATCGGACGGAGTGAACTGTTCATTGCGGTGGCGGCGGCAGTGCCGGATCTCCCCTGGCTGAACAGCCACCGGTGCAGCAACGAAATCTGAAGCCGGCATCCGTATCCTTGATCGCTGGACGCAACCAACAGGGTGGATGGCTGTGGCACGACGTGGAACGCAGGGAGCACTCCTGGCCAGCATGCTGCTGGCGGGCATCGCGCAGGCGCAGCAGGCCACGCCGACAGCGGCGCCTGATCCTGCGCCCGTTCCCCCCGCAGATGCGCCGGCTGCAACCACCGCACCGATCGCCACCACCTTGCCGCAGGACAACGTCACCACCCTCGGCGAAGTGCGTGCGCTCAAGCCCGATGACGAGCCGCTGGACCTGTACCGCTTCAAGAACCCGGTGAAGTACGGCGACAACCGCTTCAGCCGCGACTGGAGCGAGCCACCGTCGCCAGAGCAGGTCAGCATGGGCGGCGGCTACATCATGATGGGCGTGGTCAAGGGCGTGCTGGCGGCGGGCCGGGGCCTGAACAAGCTCACCGGCGGCCCCGACCAGATCCAGTCCGCCATTGCCCGGCCACCGCCGGAGCTGAGCGCTGAGCAGCAGCGGCGCGCGTTGCAGTTCTGCCAGGAGCAGCAAGGCTGCGCCGCACCGCCGGTGAAGTAGGCCGGTATATCCTGCCGGTCCCTCCATCGGTAGCGCCGCCATGTCTCTGCGTTCGTTCTGCCTGCTGGCTGCATTGCTGCCGGCGTCTGCCTTCGCTGCCGGCATTGCTGGTGATGGCGCCTGCCGCAACGGCGCGTTCCCCTCTGAACAGAGCCGGTTCGCGCTGGCACGCGTGGTCGATGCGCCGCGCCTGTACCTGCTCGGCGACATGGACGGCTGCCCGGAAAAAGGCGAGCCAGCCTGCCGCCAGCGCAGCTACGTGGTCAACGGCGATACGGTGGTGACCGGTCGCGACCTGGGCCGCTACCGCTGCGCGTTTTTCCCGAACAAGGTGGGCGGCAGCGCCGGCTGGGTCGACCGCAGCAAGCTGCAGCCGTTGCCGGCGGCCGCGCCAACGCTGCAGGACTGGGCGGGCCACTGGAAGGATGGCGATAACGGTCTGCAGATTTCGGTGCAGGGGGGGCAGCTGCACGTGGAAGGCGATGCCTATTGGCCGTCGGCCAACCCGACGCCGGAACAGCGCCCGTATGGGCCGAACCTGGGCCAGGTGGAAGCGCGCGCGACGCCGCGCGGCGCCGATGTGGAATTCGTTGAAGACACCTGCAAGGTGCGGGTGCACTCGCTGGGTGAGGTACTGGTCGTGGCTGACAACAGCGAGTGCGGCGGCATGAACGTGCGCTTCAATGGCGTGTACCGGCGCGCTGGCAAGCGTTGAAGGGCGCATGACGGATGGGGTCAGAGCCCTTTCGTGGACGAAAGGGATCCGACCCGGTGCAGTCAGTAGATCCACGCCATGCGTGGATGCTGTTTGCGATCCGATCGGTGGGCTCAGCGCCGCCGCTCCAGCCACCACAGCAGCGATGCACAGAGCACGAACGCCAGCCACCATGGCCAGCGCGAGCCCGGCACGGGCTTCATCACCGACGTGTTTGCCGGCGTGCTGGATGCCAGTGCATGCGTGGTCGCATCGATCATCGCCTGCCGATGCAGTGCAGGTGCGTCCTTCGGGTCGAACACATAGCGCCAGATCGTGATGTCGCCGTGTTGCAGGTGCTGCCAGCCCGCCTCGCGCGGCCACCAGCCGGCGCAGCGCAGGGGCGATGTCGCGCCGTCGACGATCAGGGGCACACTGTCGCCGCGTGCGTTGAAGACCTGCAGTGGCGCCTGCACGCCGCACAGCGCCTGCCGTTCGCCCGCCCAGGTGATCGGCTGCGGCGACCACAGCGCATCGCCGCTGCCCTGTGCTCGCGCCAGCGTGGCGACCACGCTGCTCCAGAGTTCACCGTGGCGGTCATCGCGCCCGGCCAGCACCCAGCGCCAGCTGTCGGTGATTGGCAGCAGGCCGATGCGGCCCTTGCCGGCAGCGCGCCAGCCACCGACAGCCTTGCCCGTGGCATCCTGCAGCAGGGCGTTGCTGCCCGGTGCCTGCAGCGCGAGTGCTTCCAGCGCAGGCAGGGGAGCATTGTGCGAGCTGCGGTCGGCCTCTTCGCCGTAGCCGGTCGGCAGCGTACCCGCAGCGAGCGGGCCACGTCGTGCGGCGAGGACCGCGCTGTCGCCGTCGCCGGGAAGTTCGAGGGCGTGGCTGCTGCCATCGCCTTGCACCGGCAGACCCAGGTCGCGCAGGCGCTGGCGAGCGCTGGCTGCAGGTGCGCCTGCACTACGCACCAGAACGCCGAGCCCGTCGCGCATCGCCTGTCGCACGGCGGTGAGCTGGCCAGCACTCAATGCGGCCAGGCTGCGCTCGTCCAGCAGCAGCAGGTCGCTGCGCGCGAGTGATGCTGCATCCAGGGCGACCACGCCATCTCCAAGGCTGACGCCCGCCCCGGTATCGGCCTGCACCTGCACGCGGATGCCGGTATCGGTGGCCCAGCGGCGCAGGTACTTCAGCTCCGGGCCCGGCGCACTGGCACGCACCAGCAGGCGCAGTGGTGCCGCCGGCAGGGTCTGCTGCGGTACCGGCGCGCTGTCCACCACGTGACCCTCGGCATCGAGCAGGCGCAGCTGGAACACGCTGCGGCCTTCGGCACGCGTGATGCCACTGAGCTGCACGTGGCCGTCCTCGGCAACGTCCACGCGATCCACCACGCTGCCGGCGGGATCGAGCAGTTCCGCCCTGGCCCTGGCGACACCGCGCGCCTGTGCATGGACGTCGAAGCGCGCGCCGGGCGCAGCGTCGGCGGGAGGCTGCATGGCGACCCAACCGCGCCGCGGTACTGCCGGCTGCCAACGCACGTCGCGTGGCAGTACCGCGTCGCGGTCACGCGCGACCAGGCCGGCACCCACCAGCGTCAGCGTGGAGGCGGGGTGCTGGCGCAGCGCTGTGGCCAGGTCCGGCACGCGCAGGCCGCCGGGCACATCGGTAGCTTCCGGCAACAGCAGCAGCGGGCCTGCGCTGGCCGGCAGCGCGCCGGCTTTGCCGGCATCGATTCCCAGCACGACCAGGCCGACTGCGGGCTGCTGGCGGGTGGGGGGGGCCAGGCAGAAGTACAGCAGCGCGGCAGCGATCAGCTGCAGTCCGATCACGATCCACTGGTGGCCACGGCGCGTGGCATTGCCACGCAGCTGGCGCACGCTGGCGATGACCACGATCAGGGCGAGTGCCAGCGCAATCCACAGGTTCACAGCGGAGGCGTTCATGGCTGCGCCTCCAGCGCGTCAAGGTACCGCTGCCCCATCGCATCGGCGCCGTTGCGCCGCATTGCCTGCGGCAGTGGTCGCTGCAGCGCCCGCCACACTTGTGCGCGCAGGCGCTGGCGGCAGTCGCGGCAGTGGGGTTCGATGCGCAGCTGCTCGATGGCGGCGGCCAGGTCCAGTGCATCGGGCAGGTAGGCGGCATTGCGCTGCTGCCAGGTGGCGAGTGCATCGAGATCGGGCGTTGCCGTGTCATCGCCGAGGCGCTGCCAGGCTTCGACGATGGCTGGATCGGGCGGCGTGCGTGCGGCCAGCGGCAGTTCACGACTGGCCAGTCCGGCGCGGTCGCCGCCCAGCCGGCGGCCTTCATCGATCGGTGGCAGCTCCGGCCCGACCCGGGCCAGGTAGATGCGTTCGGCCTGCTGCACCTGCTTGATGAAAGCCAGCGCCTTGTAGGCAAACGGCAACGCCTGCTCCGGCCGGCCCTGGCGCAGCTCGCCTTCGGCCGACCACATCTGGTCCAGCGCGGCCTTCAGCGTGGCGCGGGTCTGCGGGTCGAGCAGAGTCGCGGCCTCGGCATGGTCATGGGTGTGGCCGTATTCGGAGAGCACATCGGTGGCGCTGCCGAACACCGGTGGCGCATCGGCATTGGCCGCCTTGCCGCCGTGATCGTGGCCATGCTCGTCGTGCGCGTGCGCTTCCGCGCCATGGTCGTGATCATGATCGTCGTCGTGGCTGTCTGCAGCCGGTGCATCGCTGGTGGGAAGGTCGCTGGTCGGCGGTGGCTTGGGTGCGCCCTCGCTCTCCTCGCCCAGGAACTGGCCATAGCGCAGGCGCAGGATGCGCTGGTCGACACCGATCGCATCGCTGCGCTTCACGACGTCCTCGGCGGCAAGGCTGCGTCGCTGCCGGATCAGCGCTTCGGCATCGATGATGATCTGCCGTTGGCTGCGGAAGTAGGCGGGCAGGGCCTTCTTGATGCGGCCTTCCAGTTCGGCGCTGAGTGCAACCTCGGCGCTGGGCAGTCGCAGGATCACGCTGCTGCTGCGCCCGGTCTGCGGCGCGGGCGTGTGGTTGTCGCGTACTTCCAGCTGGGCGATCACATCGTTGCCCGGCTGTGCGCCCAGCGCGGCCAGGTCGAGGGTGTGCGCGAATCGCCGGGCAGTCGCCTCGCCACTGCCGGTGAGGCCGACGCTGCGGCGAACGAAGGTGATGTTCTCGCCGCTGCCCTGTGTGGCGGTGATCGACAGCGTTGCCTGCGTGGCTACGCCGTAGTCATCGCTGGCCTCGAAGCGCAGCGTCCACTGGCGTTGCCCGGGCGTGCCCAGCACCAGGCTGGCGGCCGGCTCCAGCACGCGTACGCTGGGTGCGCGGTCGGCGACCACGTCCAGGCGATGCAGGCGGGTTTCGGCCAGGGCCGGTTCGCTCACCACGCGGTACAGCACCGGCGTGCGCGCCACGTCCTGTGCCTGCCATTGGCCATCATGTTCGCTCAGCGGCAGCCGGCGGCCATCATGGAACTGCAGCCATGCCTTGTCCGGCGCGCGGTCGAAACGCAATGACCACGACAGCCGGCTGTCGGCGGCGACCTTGGCATCCAGTGCGTTCTGGGTGAGCGTGGCCTGCCCGGTATAGGCCGGCGCGTCGATACGCAGGCGGGCGGACTGCAGGTGAAGCGGACCTGAGGCGGCCGTGCTGCCAGGCGCCGACGTGCGGGCAGGCGCGGAGCTGGGATTCGAACGCGGCCAGCCGAATGCCAGCGCAACGATGGCCAGGCCTGCGATCCAGTTCAGGGCCAATGCCCTGCGCGGCCAGCGCGGACGCAGCTCCGGCATCGCGCGTTCCAGCGTGGCCAGCACATGCGCACGCTGGCGCTGCTGCAGCGGATTGAGCCTGGTGGCATCGGCGAACAACAGGTCGGCGCTGTCCTCGCTGGCGCCGCTGCCATCGAGCCGGCGCTGCAACCACTGCCGGTCCAACTGGCGGGCACGCGCGGTGGCGAGGGCTGCGCAGGCGAGCAGGCTGATCGTGCCGACCACGCAGGCGATGTCGAAGCCTGCCAGGCGCAGGGCCAGCACCGTTGCGGCCAACGCCCATGGCAGGCCCAGCAGCAGGATGATGAGGGCGCTTCGACGACGCGCGCGCTGCCAGCCATGTTGCAGCGTACTCATGCGCGCCCCCTGCGACGGGCACTGCTGGCCATCCAGCGTTCCAGCGCGAACAGCAGCACGATGGCCAGCAGCAGCCACGGGGTGGGCTCGCGCAGCGGCGGCGTTGCTGCAGGCAGTGCCGCCCGGCGGGGGGCGTGATCCCGTGCATCGCCGATGCGCGGCAGTTGAGGCGGCTGCAGGGCCAGCAGCAGGGCACGCGGCAGGCGCGGATCGCGCAGCGCAGCGTTGCCGGTGGCATCCCAGTCGCCGGGCAGTGACAGCAGGACCCCGTGGCCGATGCGCTGTTGCCACAGCAGCGGGGTGCCCTCGGCGTTGCGCAGCAGGACGTTGGCCTCGGCGGCAGGCTTGCCGGCAGTCACTACACGTCCACCGTCTTGCAGCCACGCCTGCCAGTTCGCCGGCAGTGCGCCGTTGCGGCTCCATACGCCGATCTCGCCGCGTTCGGGCAGGGCATCCGCCAACAGAGGAGCGAGCGGCGCCTGCATGCCCCACGCGCGCTGCAGTGCATTCACCCAGTGCCGGGCGGCGGCCGAAGCATCGCTGTGCACGCGCAGGCGCGGCGACGGCGCAGCACTCGGTTGCGCAGTGACCGGCATCGGCTGCGGGCGCCACTGCACCTCACGCGACAGCTGCAGGCGGGCGCCATCCAGGCCGGGCAGGGGATCGGGAACGTGCACGGTCAATGCGGTGCCGGCGGGCAGCTGTGCGTCCAGTTCGCGCAGCAGGCTGGGCAGGGATGCAGTGGGTGCAGGTGGCACTTGATCAATGGCCGGGAAGCCGGGCGCCAGCCAATGCCAGTTGCCCGCTTCGGCGGTGCCGCGTAGTGCGGTCGCGTCCAGCCCTGGAGCAACAACCGTCCACGCGGTGGGGGCTGGCGCAGGTCCGGTCAATGCAGGTCGTGCCAGCAGCAAGGCCAGCGCGGCCAGCAACAGCAGGCGCACCAGCAGCAACGGCCAGTCATCGAAGCGGATGCGCTGGCGCGGCCGGATCTGTGCACGCAGCCAGCGCAGCGCGGCGAAATCCAGCGGTGTGTACGGATGGCGGCGGGCGAGGTGGATCAGCAGCGGCAGCAGCCATGCGGTGAGCGCAGCCAGGCCGAGCGGGAACAGCAGGTTCATCCGCCGCCCCCACGGGCAAGCAGTGCCTGCAGCGGCTGGTCCAACGGTTGGTCGAGCCAGCCGGTGGCACTGGCGATGCCGCTGGCCTGCAGGCGCGATTGCAATGCGCCGCGTGCATCGGCGAAGCGGCGCAGATAGTCGGCGCGGATCGCCGCGCCATCGCCCAGCAGTTCCTCGCCGGTCTCCGGGTCGCGGAAGCGATGGCCGGCGTCGAACGGGAAGTCGCGCTCGTCGGCGGTCAGGATCTGCAGCAGGGCCACTTCGCGGCGCGCGCTGGCCAGTTGCTCCAGCAGCACGATGCCGGCCTCGTCGAAGCCATCACCGACCGCCAGCAGCAGGTCGCCCGGGCGCACGCGCTCCCACAGGGGACGCAGTCGATCCGCCGCAGGCCAGCCGCCGCGCGCCTGCAGCGCATGCAGTTGAAGATGCACGCGGTCACGCTGGCGTGCGCCGTTCGCTGCGGGCACCAGCTGCAGTCCATCGCCATTGATCGCCAGCAAGCCGAAACGGTCGCCCTGCTGCAGGGCCAGTTCGACCAGGCAGGCGGCAACGCCGCGCATGTGGTCCAGGCGCGTGTGCTGCGGTGCCGCGCGATCGGCCTGGCCGGCCGAAGCGGTGGCATCGAGCAGGAGCCAGACCGTGATCGGGCTCTCGCGTTCGGATTCACGCACGAAGAAGCGGTCCGAGCGTGCGTACAGCTTCCAGTCGATCTGTCGCAGTTCGTCGCCCGGCTCGTAGGCCCGGTACTGGGCGAATTCCAGGCCGGCACCGCGGCTGCGGCTGGCGTGCTGGCCGATGCCACTGGCGCCGCTGGCCAGGCGCGGCCGCAACCGCAGCAGGCGCAGGCGCGCGCGCAGTTCGGGTGGCAGGGTCAACGGCGTACCAGCGTTCACGCGTGGATCAACCCGGGAACGGCACGGCCTGCAGCAGGGCGGCGACCACGTCGTCGGCACGCTTCTGCTCGGCCTCGGCGGCAAACGACAGCAGCAGGCGATGGCGCATCACCGGCGCGGCAAGTGCCTGCACATCCTCGCGGGTGGCGGCGAAGCGGCCCTGCAGCAGTGCGCGCGCCTTCGAAGCGAGCACCAGCGACTGCCCGGCGCGCGGGCCGGCGCCCCATTTCACCCACTGGTTGATTGCTGCCGGCGCGCCTTCGCCGGGCCGGCTGGCGCGCACCAGCCGGGTGATCCAGGCCAGCACATCGGGGCTGACGTGCACCTGGCGCACCGCAGCCTGCAGTGCGATGACCGCTTCGGCATCCATCACCTTCGGCACCGCGTCGGTGGCGTTACCGGTGGTCTGTTCCAGGATCTGCCGCTCCTCGTCTTCGCTGGGGTAATCGACCAGCACGTGCAGCAGGAAGCGGTCCAGCTGTGCTTCCGGCAGCGGGTAGGTGCCGGCCTGCTCGATCGGGTTCTGCGTGGCCAGCACGAAGAACGGCGCGGGCAGTGCGTAGGTGGTGCCGGCGTAGCTGACCGTGTGTTCCTGCATCGCTTCCAGCAGTGCGGCCTGGGTCTTGGGCGGAGTGCGATTGAGTTCGTCGGCCAGCAGCAGGTGGGTGAAGATCGGGCCCTGCTGGAAGCGGAAATGGCGGTGGCCGGTGCCGTGGTCTTCCTCCAGCAGCTCGGTGCCGAGGATATCGCTGGGCATCAGGTCCGGAGTGAACTGCACGCGCCGGAACTGCAGTTCCAGCGCCTGCCCGAGCGAGCGCACCAGCAGGGTCTTGCCGAGCCCGGGCGCACCCTCCAGCAGGCAGTGGCCGCCGGCCAGCAGGCCGATCAGCAGCTGCTCGACCACCGTATGCTGGCCCACCACCGCGCGTGCGAGCGCGGCGCGCAGCTCATCCAGGCGCGGCAGCAGGGAATCGAGGTCGGGGGTGGTCATGGGCGTGCGGGTCCTATCAATTGTTCAACGCGTACATCACGATGTTGACGCCGAAGCGGGTGTTGTCTTCGGCCAGGAAGCGCTTGTTGCGCCAGTCGTAATCCCACTCGCAGCCGTAGTCCTTGTTGCTGTAGAGCAGGCCCAGGCGGCCATCGACCTCGATGCCCTTCAGGTAGTCGTGCACCAGGTCGTCGCCCCAGCCGTTGAGTTCGAAGCTGGTGGCGGGGGGGCCATCGGGGAAGCGGAAGAAGCTGCGGTAGAGCGGATGGCTGTTGGGCAGCTTCTGCAGTGCCTTCGGGCCGAACAGGCGGCCCATCTGCGCTTCGAACGAGGTGGCGAACAGGCCGTCGATGTCATGGTTGCAGTCGTCGACGAAGACGAAGCCGCCATTGCGCACGTAGCGCACGAAGTTCTGCCGTTCGGCGGCGTTGAACTCCACCAGCGTGTGCCCGGCCAGGTAGCAGAACGGCGCTTCCAGCATGCGTGGGTCGGCCAGCGCGACCACGTGTTCCTGCGGGTCCACGCGCAGCGAGGTGTAGTCGATCAGCGAGGTGATCAGGTTGGACGGCATGCGCGCGTCCACGTCCCAGTCACCGGAGTCGTACTGCAGGCGGGTGAACCAGAAGTCGTAGCGCGAACTGCGCGGGCCTGCCTGCGCGAAGGCCGGCAGCGCCGCCGCCGAAGCGGCAGCGGCCAACCAGCGCAGGCAGGCCCGGCGATCCATCAGACGGCGTCGGACAGCGAGGTGAAGGTGAAGTCGCGCAGCTTCATCGGCGGGATCATCATCACGTAGCTGGATTCATCACCGGCCACGCGCACCGGCTTGCCGAGCTCTTCGATGTTGTTGAGCATGATCACCGGCGATTCGTTGAAGCGGAAGTTCTTCACCGGGTGCTTGATCTGGCCGTTCTCGATGTAGAAGGTGCCGTCGCGGGTCAGGCCGGTCAGCAGCACGGTCTGCGGATCGACCATGCGGATGTACCAGGTGCGGGTGACCAGGATGCCCTTCTGGGTGCCGCGCACCAGCTCGGCGGTGCTCTTGTCGCCACCGCTCATCAGCAGGTTGCCCGGCGTAGCCTTGGCGGTCTTGCCCTGCTTCTGGGCCCAGAAGCGCGAGTAGTCCAGGTTGGCGATCCTGCCGTTCTCGATGATCGCCATGCGCTCGCGCGGCATGCCTTCGTTGTCCCACGGCAGCACCGGTGCGTCCGGATGCCACGGGTCGGCGATCATGGTCACGCGCGGGTCGTAGACCTGCTCGCCCAGCTTGTTGCCGCCACCCTTCTTTGACAGGAAGCTGCGGCCTTCATCGGCCGAGCGTGCACTGAAGAAGTTCATCATGAAGCTGATCAGGCCTGCGGCCGCAGCCGGTTCCAGGATCACCGTGTACTTGCCCGGCTCCAGCGCCTTGGCTTCGGCCGATTCGGTGGCCTTGCGCATGGCGATGCGGATGTCCTGGTCGGCCTTGAAGTCGGCGGCATCCTTCAGGTTGCGGCCAACCCAGCCCGAACCGCGGCCGTCCTCAGTGCGCACGGTGCAGGTGTAGTCGAAGTTGGTGGTGCGCTGGTAGGCGAAGTTGCCGTTGCTGTTGGCGGTGGCCTGGAAGCCCTGGCCGTCCTCGAGGAAGCCGGCGGCGATCAGGCCGTGGCCACGGCACGGGGCGATCGAATCGGCGGCGACCTTGGCACGGAACGCCGGGTCGATCGCAGCGGTGGATTCGCTGAAGGTCGGGCTGGCACGGTAGCTCTGCTTGCCGATGGCCGGCATGAACTCCGGGTTTTCCGGGGCCAGGCGGGCCAGGTCTTCGGCACGACGCACCACGCGTTCCAGCGCGGCGTCGTCGAACTCGTTGATCGAGGCCGTGCCGACGCGCTTGCCGAAGGCGACGGTGACCGCCAGCTCGGTATTGTCGACGATGCCGCTGGTGGAGACGTTGTTCAGCGCGAAACGGATGTTGCCGCTGATCGCGCCGGCCAGCACGGCGGTGCACTCGTCGGCCTTGGACAGGGCAATGACCTTGTCGAGGATGGCCTTGGCCTGGGCTTCGGTGAAGATACTCATGGTGTAAGGGCTCCTGACCGATCAGCCGAGGCTGCGTGCGGTGTTGATGACGTTGATGCCGTTGAAGCGCGCGGTGGACGAACCGTGCGAGACCGCCGAGACCTGGCCCGGCTGGCCCTTGCCGTCGAAGAACGAACCGCCCAGGCGGTAGTCGCGCTCGTCGGCCACGGCGGTACAGGCATTCCAGAACTCCGGCGTGCGGATCTGGTAGGCCACGTCTTCCAGCATGCGGGTGATCTGGCCGTTCTTGATCTCGTAGAACAGCTGGCCGCCGAACTGTGCGTTGTAGCGCTGCTGGTCGATCGAGAACGAACCGTCACCGATGATGTAGATGCCGTTCTCCACGTCCTTGATCAGGTCCGGCACGCTCAGCGGCTTCTTGCCCGGTGCCATCGATACGTTGGCCATGCGCTGGAACTGCACGCTGGACCACGAATCGGCGTAGCAGCAGCCGTCGGACTCGGTCTTGCCGAGGATGTGGGCCTGGTCGCGGATGGTCTGGTAGTCCACCAGCTTGCCGTTGCTGATCAGGTCCCAGCGCTTGCACTTCACGCCTTCATCGTCGTACGCCACCGCCCCGAGGCTGCCCGGCTGGGTCTTGTCGGCGAAGATGTTGACCAGCTCGCTGCCGTACTGGAAATGCTGTTCGCGCTTGTCCAGGGTGGCGAAGCTGGTGCCGGCGTAGTTGGCTTCGTAGCCGAGCACGCGGTCCAGCTCCAGCGGGTGGCCGATCGACTCGTGGATGGTCAGCCAGGTGTGCGACGGATCGAGCACCAGGTCGTACTTGCCTGGCTTCACCGACGGGGCCTTCAGCTTCTCCTGCGCCTGCTTGGCGGCGGCGATCGCGTCTTCCTTCATGTTGTAGGAAGAGCTGTAGTTGACCACGCCATTCGGGCTGACCACCTTGCCGGCAGCCGCACCGTCCAGGTACTCGTAGCCCAGGCCCATCGGCGAGGACAGGCCTTCGCGGGTACGGAACTTGCCACTGGCCTTGTCGATGGCGGTGATCGTCATCGGGGCCCAGATGCGGTGCACGTCCTGGTCGATGTAGGAGCCATCGGTGGAGGCGAAGTACTTCTGCTCGTTCACCAGGAACAGCATCGAGTTGACGAAGCTGGCACCGGCGCCCAGCGCTGCGGCGTTGACGTCCAGCAGCAGGTCGACCTTCTCCTTGATCGGTACCTCCATCGCGTTCTTGCGGATTGGCGTCTTCCAGCTCACCTCGCCCACGCCGGGTGCCTTGGCGAGCTGTACGGGGGCGGTCTGCACGCCGGCGTTGGCCTTGGCGATGGCAGCGGCCTGCTGCGCGGCGCGGGCCACATCGGCCGTGCCCAGCGCATTGGTGGCGGCAAAGCCCCAGGCACCGTTGACGATCACGCGGATGCCAACACCGGTGGACTCGGTGTTCACCACGTTCTGCACCTTGTCTTCGCGGGTGATCACGAACTGCCGCAGGTAGCGGCCGATGCGCACGTCGCAGTAGGTGGCACCGGCGCTGCGTGCGGCCTGCAGGGCGGCGTCGGCCAGGCGCTTCTTCAGCGCCGGGTCGAGGCTGGACTGCAGCTGCTCGGCGGCGATCACCTTGCCGAAGAAGGAGGGCACGATCAGCCCGCCCGCGGTAAGCCCGGTCAGGGCCAGGAAGTCACGTCTTTGCAAGGCTGCTCTCCATGTCGAAGGATGGGTGGCTCAAGCGCCGAGACTGCGCGCGGTGTTGATGATGTTGATGCCGTTGAAGCGGGTGGTGGACGATCCGTGCGAGACCGCCGAGACCTGGCCGGGCTGGCCCTTGCCGTCGAAGAACGAACCGCCCAGGCGGAAGTCGCGTTCATCGCAGATGGCGGTGCAGGCATTCCAGAATTCCGGCGTGCGGATCTGGTACGCCGCATCCTCGACCATGCCGGCGATCTTTCCGTCCTTGATCTGGTAGTACAGCTGGCCGCCGAACTGCGCGTTGTAGCGCTGCTGGTCGATCGAATACGAACCGCGGCCGTGGATGTAGATGCCGTTCTCCACGTCCTTGATCATGTCCTCGACGCTGAGCGGCGTCTTGCCCGGTGCCAGCGAGACATTGGCCATGCGCTGGAACTGCACGCTGGACCAGGAATCGGCATAGCTGCAGCCGTGCGAGGCATCGCGGCCGAGGATGTGGGCCTCATCGCGGGTGGCCTGGTAGTCGACCAGGATGCCGTCGCGCACCAGATCCCAGCGTTGGGTCTTCACGCCTTCGTCGTCGTAGCCGACCGCACCGAGGCTGCCGGGCTGGGTCTTGTCGGCGAAGAAGGTAACGATGTCGCTGCCCCAGCGGAAACCCGCATCGCGCTTGTCCAGCGTGGCGAAGCTGGTGCCGGCGTAGTTGGCTTCGTAGCCGAGCACGCGGTCCAGCTCCAGCGGGTGGCCGACGTTCTCGTGGATGGTCAGGAACAGGTTGGACGGGTCCAGCACCAGGTCGTACTTGCCGGGCTTCACCGACGGCGCCTTCAGTTTCTCGCGCGCGTGGCGGGCGGCCGCAATGGCGTCCTCGACCGGGTCGTAGGAATCGCGGTAGGCAGTGATGCCACCGGGCAGGTGCACCTTGCCGCGCGCATCGCCATCAAGGAACTCGTAGCCCATGCCCATCGGCGAAGACAGGCCGGCACGGGTGCGGAACTTGCCGCTGGCCTTGTCGATGGCGGTGGCGGTGAACGGCAGCCAGATGCGATGGATGTCCTGGTCGATGAACGAGCCGTCGCTGGAGGCGAAGTACTTCTGTTCGTTGACCAGGAACAGGGTCGAATTGATGTAGTCGGCACCCGCATTCAGTGCGGCGGCGTTGAGTGCCAGCAACAGCTCGACCTTGTCCTGGATCGGCACCGCCATCGCGTTCCTGCGGACCGGGGTCTGCCAGCGCACTTCACCGACCGATGGCGTCGGCGCCAGCTGCACCGGCCGGGTCTGGATGCTGGCGTTGGCGCGGGCGATTGCCGCAGCCTGCTCGACCGCCGCGCGCACGGCGGCCTCGGTCTGCTGATGGGTCGCGGCGAAGCCCCAGGCACCGTTGACGATCACCCGCACGCCCACACCGGACGATTCGCGGTTGGTCACATTGCCGACCTGGTGCTCGCGGGTGATGACCGACTGGTTGAGGTAGCGGCCGATGCGCACATCGCAGTAGCTGGCCTTGGCCGTGCGTGCGGTGGCCAGCGCCACGTCCGCCAGGCGCCTGCGCTGGAGGGTGTCGACCGGGGCCAGCAGCTGCTCGGCGGCGATGGCACGGGAATGCGGCAGCAGCAGGCCCGCCAGGCCCAGACCGGAAAAAGCCAGGAACTCACGTCGTTGCACAGCGTTTCTCTCTCTCGCTTGCGTGCAGCCGGCAACAGGCCGAGCCGATCACGTCAACCACTCGACTTTCGCCAGCGCAGCGCGTCCGGGCAAGTGACTGCAGTCATGGTTGGGGAGGGTTTCGGCAGGGCTGCGCCCTGCACCTGCTCAGAGCCGGAGCAACAGCAACAGCAACAGCAACAGCAACAGCGGGCTTGCTGAGGGGTGGCGGGGCGGTGTGGGTGGGCAGGACACGCCGTAAACCCATCCTTGGGGGCTCGATGGCGCCATCCATGGCGCCAACGGTCCTGCCCACCCACACCGCCCCACCTCTGACAGATCGCTGCGGCTGTTGGTGGGTGTCGACCTTGGTCGACACATCTGTCAGATATCGAAATGAATCCGGGGTCAGATCCGTTTTCCTGCGGAAAACGGATCTGACCCCAAGAGCCGTTCCAACAGACCGCGGAGAACTGTCAAAGGCGGGGTGGGTCCGGTGGCAGGGGTGTGAGCGGCATGGATGCCGCGACCAAGCCCCCATGGATGGGTTTACGGCGTCCCCTGCCACCGGACCCACCTCGCCATCCCACAGGAAGTCAGCTTTTGACTGCTTCGGCCTTTGCGGTTGCTTCGGCGGGTGCAGGGCGCAGCCCTGCCGGGCAACACCCCCTCGTGCACAATGGGGCCGACCCCGCCTGGACACCGTCCTGATGTCGAGCAAGCCGTATTCAGAAGCCTGCGAGCGCAACCGCGAACCGATCGCCACCGCACTCGACCCGTGGATGGGCGACCGTCACCGGGTGCTGGAAATCGGCAGCGGCACCGGACAGCACGCGGCCTTCTTCGCCGAGCGCTGGCCGTGGCTGCGCTGGCAGCCCAGCGACCATCCGGACCATCTGCCCGGCATCGAGGCCTGGCGCGCCGGGGCCGCGCTGCTGAACCTGCTGCCGCCGGTGGCGCTGCAGGTGGAACTTCCACCGGCGCCCGGTCTGAGCCTGCCGCAGGGCAGCATGTTCGACGCCGCATTCAGCGCCAACACACTGCACATCATGAGCTGGGAGCACGTGCAGGTGCTGTTCGCCGCGCTGCCATCGGTGCTGCGTCGCGGCGCGCTGCTGGCGGCGTACGGCCCGTTCAACTACGGCGGCCGCTACACCAGCGAAAGCAACGCGCAGTTCGATGCCTGGCTGAAGGCGCGCGACCCGCGCAGCGGCATCCGCGATAGCGAAGCGGTGCAGGCGCTGGCCGCCGACCACGGGTTCACCCGCCTGGGCGATGTGGCGATGCCGGCCAACAACCGCCTGCTGCTCTGGCGGCTGGGGTGAACCGCCGGCATTCCCTTCAAGCCACCTGCACGATGTGCAGCGCCTTCGGGTTGCGCCACTGCGCCAGCAGGGCGGCTTCGCGTGCCTTGGCCTGCTCGACATGCGCTTCCTTGACGTGGCCGAAGCCGCGGATGTGCTCGGGCACGCTGGCGATTTCCACCGCCAGTGCCAGGCGGCCGTCTTCCAGGCCATCCAGCAGCAGCTGCACGGTGGTCTCGTAGTCACCGATCAGCTTGCGCTCCATGCGGCGTTCCTCGGTGCGGCCGAACACGTCGAAGCGGCCGCCACGCAGGAACTTCAGCCTGGCCAGCAGACCGAACGCCTTGAACATCCACGGGCCGTACTCCTTCTTCAGCAGCCGGCCCTGCTCGTCCTTCTTGGCGAACAGCGGCGGCGCCAGGTGGAAGCGCAGCTGGTAATCGCCCTCGAACTGCTGCTGCAGGCGGCGCTGGAAGTCGCCGCTGGTGTACAGGCGGGCCACTTCGTACTCGTCCTTGTAGGCCATCAGCTTGAACAGGTAGCGGGCCACGGTCTCGGTCAGTGCGGTGGAACCGCCGATGCGGTCGGCTTCGGCGGCGCGCACGCGCTCGACCAGGCTGCGGTAGCGGTTGGCATAGGCAGCATCCTGGTACTCGACCAGGAACGCGGCGCGGCGCTCGATCATCTCATCCAGCGAACGCGACAGGCGGGCATCGTCCAGCGGCAGGAATGCCACGTCGCCACCGTGCGAGGGCAGGCCGCGCAGTTCGCGTTCGTCGCCGGTATTGCGCGGTGCCGCGGTGGCGCCCCATTCGTTGCCTTCCCACTCGCCTGGCGGCAGCGGATGCAGCGGGCCCGGGGTGGATTCGGTATCGGTGTGGCGGTTGTGTACCAGGCCGGCGGCCTGCTGCACGGCTTGCGGATCGACCACCGCCAGGCGGCCCCAGGCGAAGGCCTGCTGGTTCATCGCCACCGCAGCGCCGTTGAGTTCGATGGCGCGCATCAGTGAATCGAACGACAGCGGCACCAGGCCCTGCTGCCAGGCGTAGCCGAGGATGAACAGGTTGGCGGCGATCGCATCGCCCAGCAGCGCGGTGGCCAGCTGGGTGGCATCGAGCAGCAGCGGCTCCTGGCCACCCAGCGCCACGCGCACACCGGCAACGATGTCGGCGGCGGGGAACTGCATGTCGGGGCGGGTGGTGAAGGTGCCGGGCATCGCTTCATAGGTGTTCAGCACCACCTGCGAACGGCCGGCGCGCACCTTCGACAGCGCCCAGTAATCGTTCACCACCACCATGTCGCAGCCCAGCACCAGGTCGGCTTCGCCGGCGGCGATACGCACGGCGTGGATGTCGTCCGGGCGGCGCGCAATGCGGATGTGCGTGGTCACCGCACCGCCCTTCTGCGCCAGGCCGGTCTGGTCGAGCACGGTCGCACCCTTGCCTTCCAGGTGGCCGGCCATGCCCAGCAGCGCACCGATGGTCACCACGCCGGTACCGCCGACGCCGGTGATCAGGATGTTCCAAGGCTGCTCCAGGCTGCCGCGGATGGCCGGTGCCGGCAGGTTGTCCAGCAGGGTGGAGGCATCGCGCTTGCTACCCTTGCGTGGCTGGCCGCCGTGCACGGTGACGAAGCTCGGGCAGAAGCCGTTCACGCACGAATAGTCCTTGTTGCAGTTGGACTGGTCGATCTCGCGCTTGCGCCCGAACTCGGTTTCCTTCGGCAGCACCGACACGCAGAAGCTCTTCTTGCCGCAGTCGCCGCAGCCTTCGCAGACCAGCGAGTTGATCAGCACCCGCTTCTGCGGGTCTTCCAGCTTGCCGCGCTTGCGGCGGCGGCGCTTCTCGGTGGCGCAGGTCTGTTCGTAGATCAGGATTGAAACACCCTTCACTTCGCGCAGGCGCTTCTGCACTTCGTCCAGTTCGCTGCGGTCGTGGAACTCGACATCGCTGGGGAAGTGCTCGCGTTGGCTGGTCCACTTGCCGATGTTGTCCGACAGCACCACGATGGTGTGGATGCCTTCGGCGCGCATCTGCCTGGCGATGTCCGGCACGCTCAACGGGCCGTCCACCGGCTGGCCGCCGGTCATCGCCACCGCATCGTTGTAGAGGATCTTGTAGGTGATGTTGACGCCGGCGGCGACCGCCTGGCGGATCGCCAGCGAACCGCTGTGGAAGTAGGTGCCGTCGCCGAGGTTCTGGAACACGTGCGGGGTATCGGTGAACGGCGCCTGCCCGGCCCAGGTCACCCCTTCGCCGCCCATGTGGGTGAAGGTGTCGGTGCTGCGGTCCATCCAGGTCACCATGTAATGGCAACCGATGCCGGCCAGCGCACGCGAGCCTTCCGGCACGTTGGTGGACGTGTTGTGCGGGCAGCCCGAGCAGTAGTGCGGCACGCGCGGGAAGCTGGCGCGCGGCAACGCAAGCTCGGCTTCCTTTTCCTGCATCCACTGCAGGCGCTGCTCGATCGATTCGTTGTTGAAGAACTTCTGGATGCGGCGACCGATCACGCCGGCGATGGTGGCCGGAGTCAGTTCACCGGTGGACGGCAGGATCCACTCACCGCTCTCGTCGTACTTGCCGACGATCGACGGGCGCTGGCCCCAGCTGGCCGGCCAGTTGAAGAACTGCTCCTTCATCTGGCGCTCGATGAAGGCACGCTTCTCCTCCACCACGATGATGTCCTCCAGGCCCTGCGCGAAGCGCGCGATGCCCTGCGGCTCCAGCGGCCAGGTCATGCCGACCTTGTACACGCGGATGCCGATGTCGGCGCAGGCGGCTTCGTCCAGGCCCAGGTATTCCAACGCCTGCAGCACGTCCAGGTAGCTCTTGCCGGTGGTGACGATGCCCAGCCGCGCGCGCGGCGCGTCCATCACCACCTTGTCGATGCCGTTGGCGCGGGCGAATGCCTGTGCGGCCTTCACCGCATAGCGGTGCAGGCGCATCTCCTGGTCCAGCGGCGGGTCCGGCCAGCGGATGTTGAGGCCACCTGCCGGCATCTCGAAGTCTTCGGGCAGCACGATGCGGCGCGCCATCGGATCGACCTCGACCGAGGCCGACGATTCGACCGTCTCGGCGATCGTCTTGAAACCAACCCAGCGGCCGGTATAACGGCTCATTGCCCAGCCCAGCAGGCCCATGTCCAGGATGTCCTGCACGCCGGCTGGATTCAGCACCGGCATCATCGCGCTGACGAACTCGTCCTCGCTGCCGTGCGGCAGGGTTGAACTGCGGCAGGCATGGTCATCGGCGGCCAGTGCCAGCACGCCGCCGTAGCGCGAGGTGCCGGCGGCATTGGCGTGCTTGAACACGTCGCCGCAGCGGTCCACGCCCGGGCCCTTGCCGTACCACATGCCGAACACGCCCTGCACGTTGGCGCCGGGGAACAGGTTGGTCTGCTGGGTGCCCCACACCATGGTGGCGCCCAGGTCCTCGTTCAGGCCGGGGGTGAACTTCACCTTGGCCGCGTCCAGGTGCTTGCGTGCGCGCCACAGTTCCAGATCGAAGCCGCCCAGCGGGCTGCCACGGTAGCCACTGACAAAACCGGCGCTGTCGATGCCTTCCTGTGCATCGCGCAGCCGCTGCATCAGTGGCAGCTTCACCAGCGCCTGCACGCCACTCAGATAGATCCGCCCCTCGTTGCGGGTGTACTTGTGGTCGAGCGTGTAGCCACGGTCGATCAGGTCGGCGGAAGAGGGCGAAGTGAGTTGCGCGGTACTGGTCATGGCTGGCCCGGTCAGGATCGGCTGGCACCGGCCGCGTGCGGGCACGCGGCGGGAAAGGCGCGAATTGTAGCAGTGGGGCCCTTCCGCCCCGGCACTCGCGCAGGCGGCCATGCTGGGGTTAGGATCGGGGAGAGAGAGGGAGGCTGCGGTTGCGGCCTGGGGAGAAGGGATGTCAGTTGCAGGAAAGATCCTGGGCAGCATGTTGCTGGTCTCGGGAACGGCCCCGGTGTGGGCCGCGCCGGCGGTGCCGGCACCACAGGAGTTCTACTTCGACAGCGATGCGGCCGCCGTGCCGATGGTCGTGGTCCAGTCCGACGGGGATGAACTGGTGGCGCAGCTGCTCAAGCAGCGCGAGCGCGGCCGGCGCACCGTGGAGGCCACCGTGCAGCTGGCGTCGGTGGCCATTGCGCAGGGCCGCACCGAGCTGGGTGAACAGCTGTATCGCGAAGCACTGAAGGATGCGCCGGTGCAGGGCAGCCTGGGCCGTGGCGTGCGCTGGAATTACGGCTGGGACCTGCTGCGGCAGGGCCAGGCCGAGGCGGCCCTGGAGCAATGGCAGGCCGCCGCCGGTGGTTCGCTGAGCAAGCCAGGCTGGCTGCCACCCACCTATGCGCTGGCGCTGTGGCGGGCGGGGCAGAAGCAGGAGGCGGTGCAGTGGTATGCCGCAGCGGTGCGTACCGAGCCGACGCAGTGGAGCGACAGCAGCCGTTATGCGGAATTGTTGCCGTTGTGGCGTGACGACGAGCGCGCTTCGCTGGCGGAAGTGCAGCAGGCCTGGGCGGCCGCCCCGCCGGCCTGGCCCTGAGGGAAGAGGGCTGGCCGGGTTGCACCCGGCACCCGCAGAGGCAACGGCTGGAGCAACTGCAGCAGCCGAAGCAACAGCGGGCTTCCTGCGGGATGGCGGGGCACTGTGGGTTTGCGGGGACGCCGTGAACCCCCCTCCGGGGTCCGGCCCAGCCGCTGGCGGCTGGGCGTTCGGGCGCTTGCGAGGCATGCCTCGCAGGCAAAGCGGCCTCACCCATGGGGGCTCGATGGCGCCATCCATGGCGCCAACGGTCCTGCCTGCCCATACCGCCCCGCCTCTGACGGTTCCCTGTTGCTGTTGGTAGGTGTCGACCTTGGTCGACACGGTAGATCCACGCCATGCGTGGATGCATCCGCATCGGAATCAACTATTCGATATCTGATCGAAATGCAGCCGAGCGTGGGCTCGGCTCTACAAAGAGCGACCAGCCAAGCGGCTTTTGCTCTTGCCTTTGCTCTTCTTTTTTCATTTCCGTGGCTGGACGCCCCGGGAATTGTCAGAGGCCGGGCGGGTAGGCTGCGCAGGGGCGTGAGCCGCATGGATGCGGCGATCGAGCTTACAGGGACGTACTTGCAGCGTCCCCTGCGCAGCCTACCCGCCCGGCCCTACCCAGCATCTGCGTTGAGCGACCAGCCACGAGGGGCTGTGCCGTTCGCGGGAACCTCAATCGTCCGCGGAAACCGTGCGCCCCGACGCCCATGCCCGCAGTGCCTCCACCTGCTCGGCCATCAGCACCGACAGCGGCCGCGTGGCACGGATCTCGTTCATCAGCAGCTCGGTATCCAGCGGCCGGCCTTCGGCGTGCGCCGCATACAGCCCGGCCACGATGGCCTGCTCGATCTCGGCGCCGGAGAAGCCGTTGGCTGCCGCCGCCAGCGCCGGCAGCGCGAAGTCGTCACCATTGAGCTGGCGTCGCCCCAGGTGCAGCCGCAGCAGTTCCACGCGCACTTCGGGCGTGGGCAGGTCGACGAAGAAGATCTCGTCGAAACGGCCCTTGCGCAGCAGCTCGGCGGGCAGCTCGTGCACCTGGTTGGCGGTGGCGACGATGAAGACCGGCGCCTTGCGCTCGGCCATCCAGGTCAGCAGGTAGCCGAGCACGCGGCGCGATACGCCACCGTCCTCGCCACCGCTGGCCAGGCCCTTCTCGATCTCGTCCATCCACAACACGCAGGGCGCCAGCTGCTCGGCCGAGGCCAGCGCCTGGCGCAGGTTGGCCTCGGTCTCGCCGTGGTACTTGTTGTACAGCGCACCCACGTCCAGGCGCAGCAGCGGTACGCCGAAGCCGGCGGCGGTGGCCTTGGCCAGCATCGATTTGCCGCAGCCCTGCACGCCCAGCAGCAGCATGCCGCGCGGCGGGTCCAGCCCGGCCGGTGCCGAGCCGGCGATGAACGCCACCCGGCGCTGGCTTATCCAGCGCTTGAGCCGGTTGGCACCGGCCACGTCGCCGAAGCGCGCGCTGTCATGCTCGAAGAACAGGTGGCCACTGCGGTTGAGCAGCTCGAACTTCAGCCGTGCCAGCTGCGGCAGGTCGTCGTCGCGCAGCGCGCCGTCGGCGTAGATCAGCTGGCGGGCGATGCGGCGGGCGTCGACCAGGCTCAAGCCCTGCAGGTTCTTCAGGATCTTCTTCACTGCCTCGCTGTCGACCTCGACGCGGCGGCCGCCGTGTTCGCGCGCATAGGCGTCGGCCTCCTCGCGCAGCATCTTCAGCAGGGCATTGGCATCGGGCAGGCGCGGGTTGAAGCGCACCGCCAGCGCTTCCAGCTCGGCCGGCAGCTCGACCTTGGCGCCGATCAGCACCAGCACGTGCGGCTCGCTGTGGCGGCGCTGGATCAGGTCGCGCAGCGCGCGCTGGTGGCTGGCATAGCCCAGGTAGGGGTGGAAATCGAGCAGCAGGTAGACACCCCGCTGGTCGGCCTGGCGGATCATCTGCAGGGCCGCGCTGGCGTCGGGCGGGCCGACCGGCGGGTCTTCGCGGTCCAGGTCGATGCGACGCAGGCCCTCGGTGATGGACCAGCGGTGCAGGGCCCGCCACACGTGCATCAGCGTCTGCCGGAACAGCTCGACGATGCGGCCCTCATCCTGGGTCTCGATCACGATCAGGGGGGTATTGGCGCGGATCAGTGCGCTCAGGTCCTGCAGTTCGCTCATGCCGGTTCGATCCTTCGGGGGCGCCACGATAGCAAAGGCGATGGCCACTGGTTCAGCACGGCGCTACCTCCCGTCACCACCGCCGGTGTACGCTCGGGGCACGTACCCGGAAGCGAGGCTGGCATGAAGACGATCCTGGTGGCCGGTTCCAAGGGCGGGGTGGGCAAGACCACCGTCGCCACCCACCTGGCCGCGTACGCGGCATTGCAGGGCAAGGCCACGGTGATCGCCGATGCCGACCCGCAGGGCTCCAGCACCCGCTGGGCACAACGGCGTGCCGGGCTGGAAAGCGCGGTGCTCCCCATCGATGTGTACCGGAAGAAGCAGTGGGCGCAGAAGCTGCCCGACGGTACCGATACCGTCATCATCGATGCACCGGCCGGGGCACTGGCCGACGATATCCCCCATTTCCTGGACGCGGCCGACGCCGTGGTGGTGCCGGTGCTGCCCTCGGCGCTGGATATCGAAGCCATTGTCGGCTTCCTCAACAGCCTGGCCCAGAACCCGCGCGTGCACAGCCGCAAGCTGCCGGTGGGGCTGGTCCTCAACCGCACCAAACCCTGGACCCAGACCTCGCAGCAGGCGCTGCAGATGCTGGGCGAGTGGCCGTACCCGGTGGTCGCGCAGCTGCGTGACAGCCAGAGCTACGTGGTCATGACCGGCCTGGGCCGCAGCCTGTTCGACTACCGCTCGGCCCAGGTGCGCGAGCACCAGGCCGACTGGGAGCCGCTGCTGTCCTGGTTGAAGCTGTAACGCTGCACGTCTCCACCCTCTTTTCATGGAAACCCGCGATGCGTGAATTGATCCTGCTGCGCCATGCCCATGCCGAACCCGCCGTTTCCGGCCAGGCCGACCTCGACCGGCCGCTGTCGCCGGTAGGGCTCGCCGAGGCCGAAGCGGCCGGCAAGTGGTTGAAGGAAAACAACCTGCTGCCCGACTGCGTGCTGTGCTCGCCGTCGCGACGCACCCGCGAGACCCTGGAAGCGGTGATGACGGCCATCGGCTATGTCGAAAAGCGCCTGGAAGACCATATCTATGAGGCTACCCCAGGCACCCTGGCGGCGCTGGTGGACGAGCGCCGTGACCTGGACCGGGTGTTGATCGTCGGCCACAACCCGGGCCTGGAGCAGCTGGTGGCCCTGATGACCGACGGCACCAGCAGTGACTACCGTGGCATGCCGCCGGGCGGCGTGGCCGTCCTTGGCTTCCCGCGCGAGTCCTCGATCGAACCGGGCGTGGCCAGCCTGAACGCGTTCTGGTGGCCGTGATCCGATGAGCCTGGCGCGGCGCAGCCGCTTCCTGCTGCCCGCGTTGCTGGCGCTCGGCCCGGCCTGGGCCGCGGCGCCCCCACCGACCCCGTTGCCGCCCGTGTCCGCCGAGGCGCCACGGGTACTCCGCCTGGATACCCAGCGCTCTCGGATCGGCTTCGAGGTGCGCACCCGCTTCGGCCAGCGCATCGAAGGCGTGTTCCCGCACTTCGAGGGGCGTATCGAGATCCTGTCCGATGGCCGCCACCAGGTGCACCTGAAGATGTTCACCCGTTCGGTGGAGATCCCCGGCAAGGCGCGCTATACCGGCTGGATGCGTGGCGAGGAGTTCTTCGATGCCGGGCGCCATCCGGTGGTCGAGTTCGACTCGCTGCCGTACTGGCCGGAGACCGTGGAACAGGGCGGCGACATCAATGGCCGGCTGACCCTACGCGGCGTCAGCCACCCCGAGTCGCTGCGGGTCGAGAAAGCGGAGTGCGACCGACCCGGCTATGATTGCGATGTCGTCAGCCGCGGTACCGTTCAGCGAGGCCGGTATGGAATGGACAGCTGGCAGCTTGCCTTGAGTGACCGAGTGACTTTCGTATTGCGTGCGCGCCTGAGCGAGGCGCCGAAACCGTGAACCTCCTGCTGCGTGTACTGGCGCTGGCAACCGTGTTGCTGGGCAGTGGTTGTGCATCGCTCTCGCATGCCGAGCGCGATCGCGCCGAAGCAATCGCCGTGCAGGCGCGCTCGACCGACGTCGACTGCCAGCGTGCCGATCGCTGTGCGCAGGACTCTCCCCTGCGTGCGCTGGCCGGGCGGGCGTTCACCGAATCCACCCCGGAACAGCCGCGCCACTACGCCACCCTGCTCGACGAGGGCGAGGGCGCCCTGGTGGCGCGCCTGAACCTGCTGCGCAGCGCGACCCGCAGCATCGATCTGCAGACCTACATCTTCGACAAGGACGACAGTGCGCGGCTGGTCATCGACGAGCTGCTGGCCGCCTCGCGGCGCGGGGTGAAGGTGCGGGTGCTGATCGACCAGCTCTCGGCGATCTCCGACCTGCAGATCCTCGGCGCGTTGTCCGGCGCGCACCAGAACTTCCAGCTGCGGGTCTACAACCCGACCTTCGGCAAGGCCCGGCTGAACTACTTCGACTATGCCGGCAGCGTGCTGTGCTGCTTCCGCCGCTTCAACCAGCGCATGCACAACAAGCTGCTGGTGATCGACGATGCGATCGGCGTGGTCGGCGGCCGCAACTACCAGGATGACTATTACGACTGGGATCGCGAGTACAACTTCCGCGACCGCGACGTGCTGATCGCCGGCCCGGAGGCGCGGGCGATGGCCGCCAACTTCGATGCCTTCTGGCGCGCCAAGCGCAGCGTGCCGGCCGAGCGCCTGAACGATGTCGGCCGCACCCTGCTGCGCGAGGGCGTGCCGACCCTGCCGCCGGCCAGCTTCCGCCGCCCCGAGCGGGTGCAGCGGGTCAGTGCCGAAGCCAACGACATGGACTTCGTCAGCCGTTCCTTCGTCGATACCGCGTTGCCGGTGGCCTCGGTGCGCTATGTGGCCGACCTGCCACGCAAGCACCGGCGCGAGAAGGCCGATGCGCCGCTGGCAGGCCAGCACGTGACCGAGCCGCAGCTGGATGCGCTGATCGCCGGCGCGCAGAAGGAAGTGATCCTGCAGACCCCGTACCTGGTGTTGTCCAAGCCGGCGCAGAAGCTGTTCCGAGCACTGCGCGAGCGCCCGCAGCCGCCGCGCGTGGTGGTATCCAGCAACAGCCTGGCGGCCACCGACAACCCGATCGTCTATGCGCTGTCGTACAAGTACAAGCGGCGCAACATGCGCGAACTGGGCTTCAACATCTTCGAATACAAGCCGTTCCCGCTGGATGCACCGGTCGATTACCGCAACCTGCTGCCCGACCCGATCGCTGCGCCCGAAGGCGAGGATGACAGCGGGCGCAATCCGTTGATCGGCGGCAGCGCTGCAGGCAGCAATGCCGGCGACAGCCGCGATGAGCACCCTGCGCCCACCGGCAGGCAGGGTCCGGTGAATCATCCGCGCACCGGCAGCGCCTACCAGAACGCGCGCGAGCGCCGCCGCGCCGCCGGCAGCGAGGTGGAAACGCGCCTGCTGCGCACCGAGACACGACCGTCGTTCCTGGGCAGCAAGGCGGTCAACAAGCCGTTGCCGGTCACCCGCAAGGGCGCCCGTATGGGCCTGCACGCCAAGTCGCTGGTGGTCGATCGCCGCATCGGCGTGGTCGGCACCCACAACTTCGATCCGCGCAGCGAGAACTACAACACCGAAGGCGCGGTGATCATCGATGACCCGGCCTTCGCCGAGCAGCTGGCCGAGAGCATCCTGCGCGATATCCATCCGCAGAACTCGTGGACGGTGGCGCCGCGGGCCAAGCCGCCGGTGCTTTCCGGGCTCAACTACAGCGTCGGCAAAGCCTCCGAAGCACTGCCGATCCTCGACTTCTGGCCGTGGCGCTATGCCACCGACTACGAATTCAAGCCCGGCCCGGACTGCCCGCAGCCATTGCCGCGACAGGACCCGGGCTTCCACCGCTGCTATGTCGCCGTGGGCGACTTCCCCGAGGTCAATGTCGGCCCGAAGTGGCTGCTGGTCCGCATGCTGACCGCATTCGGCGCCGGCCTCGTTCCCATCCTCTGAAGGTGCCCGCATGACCCAGGTGTTCCGCGAAGCCGTTTCCCTCGAGCAGCTCAACACGCTCAGCCGCAACACCGCGATCGCGTCGTTGGGCATTGTCTTCAGCGCGGCCGGTGACGACTGGCTGCAGGCCACCATGCCGGTGGACGAGCGCACCCGCCAGCCCTACGGCATCCTGCACGGCGGCGCGTCGGTGGTGCTGGCCGAGACCCTGGGCAGCAGCGCCGGCAACCTGTGCGTGGATGCGGCCAAGCAGATCTGCGTGGGCCTGGAAATCAACGCCAACCATGTGCGTGCGGTGCGCTCGGGCACGGTCACCGGCACCGCCCGCGCGCTGCACGTGGGCCGCAGCACCCAGCTGTGGGAGATCCGCATCGAGGATGAGCAGGGCCGGCTGGTATGCATCTCGCGGCTGACCCTGGCGGTGGTGGCGGCCGGCCACGGCTGAGCCCTGGACGGCCGGTGACGGCAGCGGAACCCAGCGTTCCCTGCCGATTGCCCCGGTCAATGGCAGTTATGGCCTAAATCGGCTGGCAGCGATGACGGCCCTCCGGTATCGTGCGCGGATGACTTCCCCCACTCCGGCCCCCCGCGGCGGCGTGGCGCGTGTGTGCCGTTACCTGTACCGCGTACCGCTGCTGTTGGTCCACATCGTCGTGTTCCTGCCGCTCATCCTGATCGGCATGCTTCGGCCGTGGGGCGAACTGCGCGTGGGCGAAGCGACCTTCGGTGCCAAAGTGGTGAACTGGTGGCAGGGCGGGTTGATGTGGATCTTCGGCTTCCGCCTGGTGCAGATCGGCACGCCGTTGCCCGGTGCCGTGCTGTTCGTCGCCAACCACGTCAGCTGGGTCGACATCTGCATCCTGCACAGCCAGCGCATGATGGGCTTCGTCGCCAAGCGCGAGATCGCCAGCTGGCCGCTGGTCGGGTGGCTGGCCGCGCGTGGCCAGACCATCTTCCACCAGCGCGGCAACACCGAATCGCTCGGTGGCGTGATGCAGGTGATGTCCGATCGCCTGCGTGAAGGCAAGGCGGTGGGCGTGTTCCCGGAAGGGCGTACCCGCGGCGGCCACGAAGTCGGCCCGTTCCATGCCCGCATCTTCCAGGCCGCAGTTGAAACCGGCGTGCCGGTGCAGCCGGTGGCACTGGTTTACGGCGCCAAGGGCGATGCGCAGACCATTGTCGCGTTCGGCCCCGGCGAGAGTTTCTTCGCCAATTTCCTGCGCCTGCTCGGTGAGCCGGCGCGGCGTGCGGAAGTGCACTTCCTGGCACCGATCGGTGCGCAGGATCTGGAGGGCCGTCGGCGCATCGCGGAGACTTCGCGCGCGCGCATCGTGGCGGCCATGAGCACGCAGTGAGGCTGCGGTGGCCCTGATCCCGCCACCCGTCCTGGACGCCGGCACGCCGACGCTGCATGCGGCTGACTACCAGCCGCCGCGCTGGCTGCGCAATCCGCACCTGCAATCGATGCTCAGCTCCAGCCGCATGCGCCTGCAGCGCGGCCTGCTGCTGCTGGCCGCGACCGGCGCGATCAGCGAAGAACTGATCCTCGACGGTGGCGATGGCGTGCGCCTGCAGGGCTGGCACAGCCGCGTCGAAGGCCGCGAGCCCAAGGGCATGGCCCTGCTGCTGCACGGCTGGGAAGGCAGCGCCGAATCCAGCTACATGCGCATGGCGGCCGCGCGCATGCTCGAACAGGGCTTCGACGTGGTGCGGCTGAATTTCCGCGACCACGGCAATACCCATCATCTCAACCCCGGCATCTTCCACTCCAACCTGATCGACGAAGTGGTGCATGCCGCCGGCGATATCGCCCAGCGCTGGCCGCAGCTACCGCTGGTGGCGGCCGGTTATTCGCTGGGCGGCAACTTCGTGCTGCGCCTGGCCCTGCGCGCGCCGGCCGCCGGCGTGCCGCTGCTGCGCGTGGCCTCGGTATGCCCGGTGCTGGACCCGGCGCTGACCATGGAAAGCATCGAGAACGGCCCGGCGATGTACGACTGGTACTTCCGCCGCAAGTGGGCCGGTTCGCTGCGGCGCAAGCGCGACCTGTTCCCTGAGCTGAGCGACTGCGACGACCGCGTGCTGAAGCTGGACATCCGCGCGTTGACCGCCTGGCTGGTCGAGCGCCACACCAGCTTCGGCTCGTTGCAGGCCTATTTCGATGGCTACTCGATTGCCGGCGATCGCCTGTCCACGCTGCAGGTGCCGGCCGACATCCTGATGGCGCAGGACGACCCGGTGATTCCCTATGCGACCTTCAGCGACTGGCAGCTGCCGCGCCAGGCGCACCTGGAAACCGCCTGCTGGGGTGGCCACTGCGGCTTCCTGGAAAACTGGCGCGGCGACGGCTTCTCCGAGCGCTGGGTGGCGCAGCGCCTGCAGCGCGTGCTGCAAGGCTGAACCGGCACGGGCGCGCAGGCCGCTACAATGCGGGTTTGCCCTTGAACCGGACCGCCATGCAAGACCAGATCATCCAAGCGTTGCGCCAGAACGAGGCCGACCAGGCCGTGCAGCTGGCCCAGGCGTGGACCCGTGATGAACCCGGCCAGGCCGAGGCCCACCGCTGGCTGGCGCTTGCGCTGCAGCAGCAGGGCAACGCCGAGGACGCGATGCAGGCCCTGCAGCAGGCGCTGCAGCTGGCCCCGGACAATGCCCAGCTGCACCTGCAGCACGCCGGCCTGCTGCTGGCCCTGCGCCAGTTCGACGGCGCCGGCGAAGCACTGACGCGCACCACCGGGCTGGACCCGAACGCATTCGCCGCCTACCTGATGCAGGCCCACCTGGCGATCGGCCGCAACGATTTCGATGAAGCGCAGCGCCTGTCCACCCTGGCCTCGCGTGTCGAACCGGACCACCCGGAACTGCTGACCATCGACGGCATGATCGCGCTGCGCCGCGATGATCCCGATCGCGCGCTGACGCTGCTGTCGGCTGCCAACCAGGCCCAGCCCAACGACATTCGCGTGCTCTACGCACTGGGCTTCGCCTACCTGGGCAAGAACATGCTGGCCTTCGCCGAGCAGGCGTTCCGCCGCGTGCTGGAACTGAACCCCACCCTAGCCTCGTTGCATGGCCTGGTGGTGCAGCTGGCCATGCGCCAGGGCAACCTGGACGCTGCCGCCGAAGCGATGCAGCTCGCGCTGCAGCAGCAGGGCCTGGATACGCCGTCGATGCGCCGCCTGGCCGGCGAACTGGCACTGCGCAGCGGCCAGCCGCTGCAGGCGCTGGAGCACCTGCTGCCGTTGCTGGAGTCGCTGCCTGACGACCGCGACGTGCTGCAGCTGCTGCTGATGTCCTGGCAGCGCCTGGGCCGCGAAGACGAGGCCCGCGCCCGCCTGGATGCCGCCCTGGAGCAGCACCCGCAGCTGCATGACCTGTGGCTGGCACGCCTGGCGGTGGAAGAGGTCGGCAGTGCCACCGCCGCCGCCACGGTCGAGCGCTGGATGGACGCGATGCCGGGCCACCTGCCGGCGCTGGAAGCGCGCCTGCGCCTGCACGACATGGTCGGCGAACACGCCCAGGCCGAAGCGATCGCCGAGCGCATCGTCAGCCTCGAACCGGGCCGCGTGAGCGGCGAAACCCGCCTGGTCGAAGGCCTGCTGCAACGCGATCCGGCCGCCGCGGTCGCCCGCGTGCAGGCGCTGATCGACATGGCACCGGAAGGCCACCGCGCCGACCTGCGCACCTGGCTGGGTGAGATCCAGGATCGCGCCGGGCAGCACGAAGACGCGCTGCAGACCTGGCTGGCACTGCAGGCCGACCAGGCCTCGCAGCGCCTGCCGCTGCCGCCGCAGGCCAAGGCGCCGCCGAGCTGGCCGGACAAGGGCGAGATCGACGGCGATGCCACTTCCGCGCCGATCTTCCTGTGGGGGGCGCCGGGTTCGGGCGTGGAGCGCGTGGCAACCGCCCTGGCCGCCGCCAGCCCGGTGCTGCGCAGCGACCGCTACACCTCCAATGCACCCGATGATGCCTTCCAGAACTACCACACGCTGCAGGACCTCGCCTCCGGCGTGCTGACCCCGGAGCGGCTGGTGCAGCGCTGGCGCGAACAGCTGCCGTCGCGGGGCGTGCAGGACGACGCGGTCATCGACTGGCTGCTGTGGTGGGACAACGCGCTGTTGTGGGCGCTGCGCCCGCAGCTGCCGCAGGGCCGCCTGCTGGTGGTGCTGCGTGATCCGCGCGACATGCTGCTGGACTGGGTGGCCTACGGTGCGGCTGCACCGCTGGCGATGACCTCGCTGGCCGAAGCCAGCGAATGGCTGGCACGCGCGCTGGCCCAGGTCGCCGCCCTGCACGAGGACGATCTGTATCCGCAGGTGCTGCTGCGCATTGACCAGATCGGCAACGATCCGCAGGCGATGGCCGAACTGCTGGGCCGCCTGTTCGAGCGGCCGATGCCGCCGGCCGCGCAGCTGGGCGCGCCGCGCTTCCCGCCCGGCCACTGGCGCAACTACCGCGACGTGATGAGCGCCGCCTTCGCCAAGCTCACCCCGATCGCGGTGCGCCTGGGTTACCCGGAAGAGTGAGGACACGCCGATGCAACTGAGCAGCCACAGCCTGACCAACGGTGCACCGATCGACCGCGAATTCGCCGCCGGCGATGCCGCGGGCTTCGCACCGGACCGCAATCCGCACCTGGCCTGGAGCGGCGCGCCGGAGGGCACCCGTTCGTTCCTGCTGGTGTGCGTCGATCCAGACGTGCCCACCGTGCCGGAGACAGTCGGCCGCACCGACATGAGCGTGCCGCGCGACCAGCCGCGCTGTGATTTCGTGCACTGGGTGATGGCCGATATCCCGGCCTCGGTGCACGAGATCGCCGCAGGCAGCTGCAGCGACGGCTTCGTGGTGAAGGGCAAGTCCGCACCGGCCGGCCCGGCCGGCAGCCGCCAGGGCCTGAACGACTTCACCGGTTGGTTCGCAGGCAATCCGGACATGGCCGGTGACTACCTGGGCTATGACGGCCCGTATCCGCCGTTCAACGACGAGCGCCTGCACCGCTATTTCTTCCGCGTCTTCGCGCTGGACGTAGCGTCGCTGCAGCTGCCGGAACGCTTCACCGCTGCCGACGCCTACCGCGCCATGCACGGCCACGTGCTGGCCGAAGCCGCGCTGCATGGCACCTACACGTTGAACCCGGCGCTGGGCTGAGCCTGCATAGCGGCCGGCTCTACCCACCATGAAAAGGGGCGGCCTTTCGGCCGCCCTTTTCATTCGTCCGTACCCGATACCGGCGCGAACTCCAGCACATCGCCATGTGCGTTGCGCAGCAGCAGGCGGCCACGCGCATCCAGCGCAAGCGTCATCTCTGCGCGCGCATTCACCACCGCGCCGGCGACACGTTCCTGTTCGGCCACCTCGGCCCGGATGCAGGCGGCCGTGGTGATGATGCCGCCCTGCAGAACCAGGCGGTTGCCCTGCAGGTGATAGGTGCTGCTTGACTGGTTGCACAGGTTCAACTGGCTCATGTAACCGGGCTGGAAGCGCAGCGTGTAAGGCGGGCGGCCACGGACGAACAACGCATCGATGCGCCGGCCCTGCGCGTTGGTGGCGCGCGCCAGTTGCCATCGGTGTGCCTCGAGCTGATCGGTGCTGGGCGTGCTGGCAGCGGCCACATCCGCAGACATGGCCAGCAGCGCAGCAATGATGAGGGCGGGGACGTGCTTCATGCCGATCTCCTGATGCATGTGGGTAGTGCCGGCCGCTGGCCGGCAACATCCGTGTGCTGGCAGTGCTCCGCAGGGCAGCCGGCTAGCGGCCGGCTCTACCCACAACGAAGAAGGGCGACCTCGCGGCCGCCCTTCAAGAGCCAGCCGACTAACCGTCGGCTCTACATCACTTCTCGATGGCCGACTCGACCACCATGTCCAGCACGTACGCCTGCGACGGCGCATCGGCCGGCGGGTTCTTCACTTCGTAGCGCTTCACGCGCACCACGTTGCGCACGCCGTCTTCGTGGGTGTAGCCCTCGATGTTGCCGTAGAAGTTCTCGAACTTGCCCGGCTCACCCTGCTTCAGGCCCTTGTCGTCGAACTTCACTTCGCGCACCTGCAGGCACTGGTAGTCCGGGATCAGCGGGTGCGAGCACTTCTGTGTCTTGGCGGCCACTTCCAGGAACACGGTTTCGCCGGCGCCGCCGTAGCGGGTTTCAGCGGTCGGCTCCGGGTTGAACACCAGTACGTCGCCCTTGGCGTTGGTCAGGGTCAGCTTGCCATCGGCATCCTGCTCGGCCTTCAGCTCGCCCTGCAGGCGGCCGGACACGGCCTCGTCCAGCGCCATCAGCGCCTTGTCGGTGCAGGCCATCATGGTCGAGGCCATCGCAGACACGCTCAGCTTGCCGTCGGCCAGGGTGTAGCCACCGCCCATGCGGTTGCAGGTGTTGCTGACCGACAGGCGGCCATCCGCGAAGTCCAGGGTGACCGGCTTGTCTTCGCGGGCGAACAGCGCGTCGATGCGCTTGCCATCGGCACCGGTGGCCTGCTGCAGCCGCCAGTGCTGGCTCTGCAGGCGCTGCGCATCCAGGTGCGCCAGCGTCTGCTGGTCTGCTGCCTTGGCCGCGGCCGGGGCCACGTCGTCGCCGCCGGTGCCGGCCGGGGCCGGGGTCTGGCTGCAGGCGGCCATCAGGGCCAGCGGGAGGAGCAGGGTGAGCTTGCGGTTCATGGTGATTCTCCTTGGGGAACCGTGGGGGAAACGGGGTGGGGCCGGCAACGGGGTTACCGTGCCCCGGCGCTGTTCAGCTGCCGGAGGGCAACCACAGCAGCAGCACCGCGCCCAGCGCGATGCGGTAAAGGGCGAAGGCAGTGAACCTGTGCGACTTGATGTAGCCCATCAGCCACTTCACTACGACGAAGCCAGTGACGGCCGCGGCAAGGAAGGCCGCGCCCACCTCGGTCCAGTTCTCGCTGCTCAGCTGCCCGTCCCTGGCCAGTTCCAGGAAGGTGTAGGCGCTGGCGGCGAACATGGTGGGGATGCCGACCAGGAACACGAACTCGGCAGCGGCCGCACGGCGGCTCAGGCCCAGCAGCATGGCCAGGAAGATCGCCGAGGCCGAACGCGAGGTGCCGGGGAACACACCGGCCACGACCTGCGCCAGGCCCACGCCGATCGCCACGGTCCAGGTCACCTGGTCGCGGTCGGGCAGGCGCGCGGTATAGGCCTCCACCAGCAGCATCCAGACGCCACCGATGATCAGTGCCCAGGCCACCGGGCTGACCGTCTCCGGCAGCGACCAGCCGGCCTTGCGCACCACCAGGCCGACCACCGCAGTGACCATGAAGGCGGCACCGAGCTTGAACACGTAGTCGCGGTTCTCGCGCTGGCCGAAGCCGGTGGCCAGCTGCAGCAGGCGCTGGCGGAACACCAGTACCACCGCCACGATCGCACCGGCCTGGATGACGATGTTGAAGAAGTCCGAACGGGCTCCCAGCCAGTGCTGGGCGATGAGCAGGTGGCCGGTGCTGGAGATCGGCAGGAATTCGGTCAAGCCTTCGAGGATGCCCAGCAGCAGGGCAGAGAGCAGGTCGGACATGGACGGTGCGGGCGCGCGCGGCAGGAAGAAAGAAGGTCGAGAGGATAGACGATCCCTGCTGCACCAAACGGGTGCGTCTGGTGCCGGCTGCACCCGTTTGGTGCGCACGGTTCTGCACCGGTAGGGGGCGGTCTTTTGCAAATCAATGACTTGCAGCCTGCGAAAAGTTGGCACGGTCGTTGCTGTACCTCAGCAGGCATTCATCCCCATCCGAGGTCGTACCGATGTCCGTGGAAAACGTTGAGAAGCTGATCAAGGACAACCAGATCGAGTTCGTCGACCTGCGTTTCGTCGACATGCGTGGTGTCGAGCAGCACGTGACCTTCCCGGTCAGCATCGTCGAGCCGTCGCTGTTCGAAGAAGGCAAGATGTTCGATGGCAGCTCGATCGCCGGCTGGAAGGGCATCGCCGAGTCCGACATGGTGCTGCTGCCGGATACCGCCAGCGCCTACGTCGACCCGTTCTACGCCGATCCGACCATCGTGATCAGCTGCGACATCCTCGATCCGGCCACCATGCAGCCGTATGGCCGTTGCCCGCGCGGCATCGCCAAGCGCGCCGAGGCTTACCTGAAGTCCTCCGGCATCGCCGAAACCGCGTTCTTCGGCCCGGAGCCGGAATTCTTCATCTTCGACTCGGTCCGCTTCGCCAATGAAATGGGCCACACCTTCTTCCAGGTCGACTCGGAAGAAGCGGCGTGGAACAGCGGCGCCAAGTACGATGGCGCCAACAGCGGCTACCGTCCGGGCGTGAAGGGCGGCTACTTCCCGGTGCCGCCGACCGACACCCTGCACGACCTGCGTGCCGAGATGTGCAAGACCCTGGAACAGGTCGGCATCGAGGTGGAAGTGCAGCACCACGAAGTGGCCACCGCCGGCCAGTGCGAGATCGGCACCAAGTTCAGCACCCTGGTGCAGAAGGCCGACGAACTGCTGCGCATGAAGTACGTGATCAAGAACGTCGCGCACCGCAACGGCAAGACCGTCACCTTCATGCCCAAGCCGATCGTCGGCGACAACGGCAGCGGCATGCACGTGCACCAGTCGCTGTCCAAGGGCGGCACCAACCTGTTCTCCGGTGACGGCTACGGTGGCCTGAGCCAGCTGGCGCTGTGGTACATCGGCGGCATCTTCAAGCACGCCAAGGCCATCAATGCCTTCGCCAATTCCGGCACCAACAGCTACAAGCGCCTCGTGCCGGGCTTCGAAGCGCCGGTGATGCTGGCCTATTCGGCCCGCAACCGTTCGGCATCGTGCCGCATTCCGTGGGTGTCCAACCCGAAGGCGCGCCGCATCGAAATGCGCTTCCCGGACCCGATCCAGTCCGGCTACCTCACCTTCACTGCGCTGATGATGGCCGGCCTGGACGGCATCAAGAACCAGATCGACCCGGGCGCACCGAGCGACAAGGACCTGTACGACCTGCCGCCGGAAGAAGAGAAGCTGATCCCGCAGGTCTGCTCCTCGCTGGACCAGGCGCTGGAAGCGCTGGACAAGGACCGCGAGTTCCTGAAGGCCGGTGGCGTGATGAGCGATGACTTCATCGACGGCTACATCGCGCTGAAGATGCAGGAAGTGACCAAGTTCCGCGCGGCCACCCACCCGCTGGAATACCAGCTGTACTACGCCAGCTGACCGGGGGCGATGGCGGTGGGCTTCCCCCTCCCACCCGCCGCCATCGCGCCCGTTTTCGCGGCTGGGGAGCCGCGGTCAGATCGGGGTCGGATCCCGTTCGTTTACGAACGGGCTCTGACCCCTGATCCAGGGGCAAGAGAGAGACCGGATACGCGACCAGGGCCGCCCTCCCTCCCGCGTCGGTCGTGCAAGGAGAGAGGCACGGCCGTCCCGGCCCTGTACGTGTCCGGTGCAACAGCCACGGCCATCACCCTGATGGCCGCTGGTTGCCTGATGCCAACGCGCGCTGGCGCGCTGGCCCCATCCACCCTCGGGACATGCGCATGAAACTGATCTCCGCCATCATCCGGCCGTTCAAGCTCGACGAGGTCCGCGAGGCCCTGTCCGACGCAGGCGTGTCGGGCATCACCGTGACCGAAGTGAAAGGCTTCGGCCGCCAGAAGGGCCACACCGAGCTGTATCGCGGCGCCGAGTACGTCGTCGATTTCCTGCCCAAGATCAAGATCGAAACCGTGGTCACCGACGAGCGTGCCGACGCGGTGATCGAAGCGATCCAGTCGTCGGCAGGCACCGGCAAGATCGGTGACGGCAAGATCTTCGTCACCGCCGTCGAACAGGTCATCCGCATCCGCACCGGCGAAATCGGTGCCGACGCCCTGTAACCCCCTTCCGGAGACTCCCCCATGAAGATGCGCCTTCTCACCGGGTGGCAAGCCCGGTTCCATCTGGTGTGCCTGTTGATGCTGCTCAGCGCGCTGGCCGCCGGCGCCTGGCCGGGCAGTGCCCACGCCCAGGCCCAGATCTCGCCGCTGCCCAGCGAAAGCGTTGCGGTTGAACCGCTGCAGGATCCTGCAGCGGCAGCTGCTGCGCCGGCCGTGGCCGAAGCCGCCGCCGCCTATGATCGTGGCGACGTCGCCTGGATGCTCACCTCCACCCTGCTGGTGCTGTTGATGGTCGTGCCGGGCCTGGCCCTGTTCTATGGCGGCCTGGTGCGTTCGAAGAACGTGCTGTCAGTGCTCAGCCAGATCCTGGTGGTGTTCTCGCTGGTGCTGCTGCTGTGGGTGGCCTATGGCTACAGCGCGGTGTTCAGCGCCGGCAATCCGTTCTTCGGCTCGTTCACTGAATTCGCCTTCCTCAAGGGTTTCACCCCCGAGTCGGTCGGCAACACGCCGATCAAGGGCCTGCCGGATTACCTGTTCGTCGCCTTCCAGTCGACCTTTGCCGGCATCACCACCGCGCTGATCGTCGGTGCCTTCGCCGAGCGCATCAAGTTCCGCGCGGTGCTGCTGTTCTCGGCGCTGTGGTTCACCCTCAGCTACATCCCGATGGCACATATCGTCTGGGGTGGCGGCTACCTGGGTGAGCTGGGTGCCATCGACTTCGCCGGCGGTACCGTGGTCCACATCAACGCGGGCGTCGCCGGACTGGTCGGCGCGTGGTTCGTCGGCAAGCGCCTGGGCTATGGCCAGACCGCGCTGAAGCCGCACAACGTGCCGTTTACCTACATCGGCGCCATGCTGCTGTGGGTGGGCTGGTTCGGCTTCAACGCCGGCTCCGCCGCTGCGGCTGATACCGTGGCCTCGCTGGCCTTCCTCAACACCGTGCTGGCCACCGCTGCTGCCGTGCTTGGTTGGACTCTGGTGGAGGCGATCGGCAAGGGCAAGCCGTCGGCGCTGGGTGCGGCGTCGGGTGCGGTGGCCGGGCTGGTCGGCATCACCCCGGCCTGTGGCACCGTCGGCCCGCTCGGCGCGATCGTGATCGGCTTCGTCACCGGCGTGGTCTGCGTGTGGGGCGTGACCGGTCTCAAGCGCCTGCTGAAAGTGGACGACACCGCCGATGTGTTCGGTGTGCATGGGGTCGGCGGCATCGTCGGCGCGATCCTCACCGGCGTGTTCAGTGCACAGTCGCTGGGCGGGACCAAGGCCGATCTGGATATCGCCCACCAGGTGTGGGTGCAGGTGGTCAGCGTCGGCCTGACCGTACTGTGGTCGGCAGTGGTGACCGCGGTCATCCTGCTGGTGGTCAAGGTCGTGGTCGGCCTGCGCGTGACCGAGGAAGCAGAGCGTACTGGTCTGGATGTGACTTCGCACGGCGAGTCCGCCTACGAGGCCTGAAGTAGCGGCGGAGCTACTGCATTGATGGTGTGGGTGCCGACCGTTGGTCGGCACTTCTACTGTTCTGGTGGGTGCCAGGCTTGCCTGGCACTGCTCCTGCTCCGGTGGGTGCCGACCGTTGGTCGGCACAACGGCATGCATCGTCGCGCCTGATCGCGCACAATCGGGCCATGCACCCGACCCGCACCGCCCTGATGCTCTCGGCCTGCCTGCTGCTGGCCGCCTGCGCCTCCACGCCGCAGGAAACCCGCAACCCGCTCGCCACCTGGGTGCCGTCACCCAACCAGAACGCGCGCACGCCGGTCATCATCGTCATTCACCACACCGAGCAGAAATCGGTGCAGCAGAGCCTGCGTACGCTGCGCACCGCCAACAGCGGTGGGCCGGTCAGTGCGCACTACCTGATCGGTGCCGATGGCCATCGCTACCAGCTGGTCGCCGATGAGCGCCGTGCCTGGCACGCCGGCGCCGGGCGCTGGGGCACCATCACCGATCTCAACTCGGCCTCGATCGGCATCGAGCTCGACAACGATGGCCGCAGTCCGTTCAGTGCGGCGCAGATCGAATCGCTGATCGTGCTGCTGCGCGATCTCACCACCCGCCTGAACATTCCGCCGCGCCAGGTGATCGGCCACGCCGACCTGGCGCCGACGCGCAAGCAGGACCCGAGCCGGTTCTTCCCGTGGCAACAGCTGGCCGAGGCCGGTTTCGGCGTCTGGCCGCGCGCGGCCGACGGGGCTGCGCCGGAAGGCTTCGACGCGTGGAATGCGCTGGCCCGCTTCGGCTATCCGCTGGACAACCGCGACGCCACCGTCGCTGCCTTCCACCGCCGTTTCCGTGGCCGCGACGACCTGCCGAAGACGCTGGATGCCGAGGATGCCCGCATCCTGCACTCACTTCTGCTGCAGATGCCCTGAACACTTCTGATTGTCGCGGCTTGCCGCCTGACGACCTGCACGACACCATGGCGGCATGACCGAATCCGCCTCCTTCTCCACGCACAAGCACTGGGCACTGCTTGCCATCGTTCTGCTCGCCGGCTGCGCCACCACGGGTACTGGCCCCGAAGCGCCGGCTGCAGCCAAGCCGGCTGCCGCTACCTACGCCAAGGTCGACTGGAAAACGCTGCCAGCGGTCTCCGATGCCGACCTGCGGGCCGGCTTCGTTGCCTGGCGCAGTAGCTGCACCCGCCTGAAGAACGATGCGGTCTGGGCAAAATCCTGCACCACCGCCGCGGCGGTTTCAGACAAGGACCCGGCCGCGATCCGCCAGTTCCTGCAGCGTGACCTCGATGTCTATGCGCTGCGTGCTGGGGGCCATCAGGCCGACGGGCTGATTACCGGCTACTACGAGCCGATCTACACCGGCAGCCTCACCCGCACGGCCGCTGCCACCGTACCGGTTTACGGCACGCCGAATGATCTGATCGTGGTGCAGCTGGACAGCGTCTACCCGGAACTGAAGGGCAAGCGCCTGCGCGGTCGCCTCGACGGCAAGGTGCTCAAGCCCTATGACGACGCCGGCACCATCGCGGCCAAGGGCGCCAAAGCCCCGGTGCTGGCCTGGCTGACCGATCCGATGGACCTGCAGCTGCTGCAGATCCAGGGGTCGGGCCGGGTACGCCTCGCTGACGGCACGCAGGTGCGGCTGGCCTATGCCGAGCAGAATGGCCACCCGTATCGCGCCATCGGTCGCTGGCTGGTGGAGCAGGGCCAGCTGAAGAAGGAAGACGTCACCATGGACGCGATCCGCGCCTGGGCCCGGGCCAATCCCGCGCGCGTTCCGGAACTGCTGCGCAGCAATCCCAGCTACGTGTTCTTCGTGCGTAACCCGGACAGCCCGGAGGGTCCGCGCGGCTCACTGAACGTGCCGCTCACCGCCGGCTACAGCGTGGCGGTGGATCGCACCGTGGTGCCGCTGGGCAGCCTGCTCTGGCTGTCCACCACGCGCCCCGATGGCACGCCCGTGGTACGCCCGGTGGCCGCGCAGGACACCGGCGGCGCCATCGCCGGCGAAGTGCGCGCCGACCTGTACTGGGGCAGCGGCGATGCCGCCGGCAAGCTGGCCGGCGACATGAAGCAGAAGGGCAACATCTGGATGCTGTGGCCGAAGGGTGTGGCCTTGCCGGCGTCGGCCCAATGAAGCGCTCACCTGCGCGCTGCGAGGTCGGGCGATAATGGCGCCATTCCGAACTTTCCGGCCGCGCCTGCGGCCAGGACCCCTGCAATGACCTACGCAAAGCACAACGCAAAATCCGGCGCGAAATCCGCCGCGAAATCCGCCGCAAAGAAGTACTACAAGCACTGGGCCGAATCGGGCCTGGGCAAGGGCAACGTGCTGATGGAAGCCCGTGGCGAGAAGATCGTGCGCCAGGTGGAGATCTACGGCACCAGGATGGTCTGGGCCGACGAGCATGCCCACAGCGACGACCGTTTCCTGCTGGCCGACCAGCCGGTGTCGTTCCTGGATTTCGATGAAGATGACGAGATCAGCGCACGCGAATTCGAAAGCGCCTGGAAGAAGGCACGGGAAGCCACCGGCTACCCGGTGTAATCCCACCCCTCGGCACCCGCCTTTGTAGAGTCGGGCCACGCTCGACTACCGTTTGCCAGGAGCAGTCAAGCGTGGCCCGACTCTACAAAGGCGACGCGTGAAATGTTATATAGTTACATTTCACTGCAACTGCCCCTTCCCATGAAGACCTCCACGCTGGTGGCTGCCCTGGCGGCCGCGCCGCTCGCCCCTGAAGCACTCGCACAATCGGCCGACGCCGCGCTCACCCTCGGCAAGGTGCAGGTACATCAGCACGGCGAAGGCCAGCTCAGTGCGCACCAGGTGCTGACCTCGGTGGACGTCCTGGGTGCAGACCAGATCGAAAACCGCAACGTCTCGCACAGCTGGGAACTGCTCGGGCAGATGCCCGGCATCCAGCTCACCGAAACCCGGCAGGGCGCCGAATCGGGCAAGGTCAGCTTCCGCGCCTTCAACGGCGAGGGTTACCTCAATGCCATCAAGACGCTGATCGATGGCATCCCCAGCAACGTCAACAGCGGCAACCAGCGCTTCATCGACATGCTGTTCCCGCTGGACATCAGCTACATCGAAGTGGTGCGCGGTACCAACGACCCGCGCTATGGCCTGCACAACATCGGCGGCAACGTGAACTTCGGTACGCGCCAGGGTGGCAGCTACACCGATGCGCGCCTGGCCTACGGCAGCTACAACACCCGTGATGCGCAGCTGGCGGTTGGCCGCGAAGCCAATGGCTTCGCGCAGAATTATTTCGTCGGCACCCAGGCCAGCGATGGCTACCGCGACCACGACACCTCGAAGAAGTACTCACTGGGCGGCAAGTGGTTCTTCGGCTCGCTGGACGACGGCCTGCGCGTGGGTCTGACCGCGCGCGCCTACCACCATGAGGCCGACGAACCGGGCTTCATGACCGCCGATGAACTGCGCACGCACCGCCGTGGCAGCGAGCTGCGCAACGGCAACGACGGTGATGACCGCGACATGCGCCAGCTTGCCGCGCACCTGGACATGAAACTGTCCGACGCACTCACCTTTGGCACGCGGCTGTACTACAACCGCTACGAAGACGATCGCCGCGTGACCTTCAGCAACCTGCCCACCGGCAACCTGCCGCGCCAGCGCCGCGTGTGGGACGAGCGGCAGCATGGCCTGCTCAGCACGCTCACCTGGCAGGCCAGCCCCGCGCTTACTGTCGAGGGCGGCCTGAACTACGAGCAGCAGGACAACGGCTACCTCCGCGAGCGCTACGCCTACGCCGAACCCACTGATTTCAGCCGGCCACCGGCACGGGTGCAGAACAATGATCGGCACAGCTTCGACAACTGGGGCGCCTATGTGCAGGCCGTCTACCAGCCCGTCGAGGCCTGGAAGATCGTGCCGGCCTACCGCGTGGACCGCTTCAGCGGCCGCACGCACCTGATGAACGGCGTCAGCGGCCGCCTGCAGGATTACGGCAGCATCGGCCAGCCCAAGCTGAGCATCATCCACAGTCTGGGCCAGACCACCCACGTGTACGCGAACTGGGGCCGCACCTTCCAGGTGCTGACTGGCTCCACCGCACCGGCCTACCTCACCCCGGGGCAGGCGCCCATGCAGCCGTCCACCAACACCGGCATGGAGCTGGGCCTGAAGTTCCAACCGTTCGCGGGCAGCCAGGCGCGCCTGGCGGTGTGGCAGCAGGATGCGGAAAACGAGGTGTCCAACATGCCGGCCACCGGCACTACGGTCACCCTGGGCAAGACCCGCCGGCGCGGCGTGGATGCGCAGTTGAGCCTGCAGTTGGGCGACGACTGGACGGTATGGGCGTCGCACGCCTACCAGGAAGCGAAGATCACCCGCGACGACCGCGATGCCAGCATTTCCCTGCAGGGCCGCGAAGTGGCCGCCACGCCGCGCCATATCAGCAACCTGGGTCTGGACTACCGCGCCACGGATGCGCTGCGGCTGGGCCTGCAGGCGCGTGCACAGGGCGATTACTACCTGGAAGAGCGCAACGTGGCCGGCAAGTTCGGTGGCTTCGCCGTGCTCGACCTCAGCGCGGCCTACCAGCTCACCCCGCGCTTCAGCGTGGACCTGCAACTGAAGAACGTCACCGGCCGCGAGTACGCCTACGCCTGGTACGACAGCTTCTTCTGGGACAGCGCCCGCCCGATGTTCTCTCCGGCCCCGGCGCGCAGCGTGTTCGTCGGCCTCAACATGAAGCTGTAACCGGCCACGCATCTGGTAGTGGTCGAGCTTGCTCGACCTGCAGCAGGGGTCAGAGCCCTTTCCTGGCGGAAAGGGATCCGACCCCGAACCCCGCGTTTTGCACTACATTGGTGCAATGTCCGACCCCACACCCTCGCCGTCTCTCGATGCCCTGGGCACGCCGCTGGCCTGGGCCGGGGCTGATGGCTGCATTGCCGGTTGCAATCCAGCCTTTGCCCGCTGGCTGGGCGTCAGCGCCCGGCGCCTGCTGGGTCGGCCGCTGGTCGCTCTGGAAGTGCAGGGCGAGGCGCTGGCCCATTTCCTAGCCCGCGATGAGCGCGACAGCCTGCGCCTGAACCGGTTGGCGCTGGCGGTGCCCGGCGAGGCACCGCGCTTCGCCGAGGGCTGGATGAGCCGCCGCGACGATGGTGGCTGGCTGCTGGAGGCGCACCCGGTCGATGAATTCCCCGGGCTGGACCCGACCCAGGCGCTGCCCAGCGCGCTCAGCGCGGCGCTGAAGGGGCTGGCCCACGAGCTGCGCAATCCGCTGGCCGGGCTGAAGGGCGCCGCCCAGCTGCTGGCCCGCCGCGCCGTCCAGCGCGATGCCAGCGAGCGCGAACTGATCGAGCTGATCGGCTCGGAGATCGAACGCCTCAACGGCCTGCTCGACCAGTTGCTGTCGCCGGCCCCGGCCGCACCGCATGCCGAGCTGAACATCCATGCCGCGCTGGAGCGCGTGCTGCGCCTGGCCGAGAACGAGGCCGGCTGGGCGGTACGCCTGCAGCGTGACTACGACCCCAGCATTCCCGAATTCCACGGTGACGCCGACCGCCTCACCCAGGCGGTCTGGAACCTGGTGCGCAATGCGATCCAGGCCGGTGCCGGCAGCATCACCCTGCGCACCCGCGTGGAACATGGCGTGCGCATTGCCGAACAGCTGCACACGCTGGCGTTGCGCCTGGAAATCGCCGACGACGGCCGTGGCGTTCCCGAGGAACTGGCCGAGCACCTGTTCCTGCCGCTGGTCAGTGGCCGCGCCGAAGGCACTGGGCTGGGCCTGGCGCTGGCCCAGCAGGTGGCACGCGAGCATCGCGGCACGCTGACCTACCGCTCGCGCCCGGGCCATACCGTGTTCACCCTGCTGCTGCCGATCATCAACGGTACCGCCCCGTCCGAGGAGGCCACGCGCAATGTCTGAGTCTTCTTCGTCCCCACAGCGCATCTGGGTGGTCGATGACGATCGAGCCGTACGCTTCGTGCTGTGTACCGCGCTGCGCGAAGCGGGCTACCAGGTCGTCGATTTCGACAGCGCCGCGCCCGCCCTGCAGGCCTTGAGCGAGGGCCCGCCACCGGCGCTGCTGTTCACCGATGTGCGCATGCCGGGCGATGACGGCCTGGTGCTGCTGGACAAGCTCAAGGCCGCGCTGCCGCAACTGCCGGTGGTGGTGATGTCGGCCTATACCGACGTAGCCAGCACTGCGGGCGCGTTCCGCGGTGGCGCGCATGAATTCCTGTCCAAACCGTTCGACCTGGACGATGCGGTGGCGCTGGCGCAGCGCGTGCTGCCGGCAGTGGCACCGGCACTGGCGGCGCCCACGCCAGCGGCGGAAACGCACGGCGATCAACCGCCGCAGCTGGTGGGCGATGCCCCGCCGATGCGCGCGCTGTTCCGCGCCATCGGTCGCCTGGCGCAGGCGCCGCTGGCGGTGCTGATCACCGGCGAGACCGGCACCGGCAAGGAACTGGTGGCCAACGCGCTGCATCGTGAATCACCGCGAGCGCAGGGGCCGTTCGTCGCGCTCAATACCGCCGCGATTCCGGCCGAGCTGCTGGAAAGCGAGTTGTTCGGCCACGAAGCCGGCGCCTTCACCGGTGCGCAGCGCCGCCACATCGGTCGCTTCGAGCAGGCCGACGGTGGCACGCTGTTCCTGGATGAAATCGGCGACATGCCGTTGCCGTTGCAGACCCGCCTGCTGCGTGTGCTGGCACAGGGCGAGTTCTTCCGCGTCGGTGGCCGCGAGCTGATCCGCGTCGATGTGCGCGTGGTCGCCGCCACCCACCAGGATCTGGAAGGCCTGGTTGCACTGGGAAAGTTCCGCGCCGATCTGCTGCACCGCCTGGACGTGGTGCGCCTGCAGCTGCCGCCGTTGCGCGAACGCCGCGAGGACATCGCGCAACTGGCCAGTACCTTCCTGGCCGCCGCTGCACGCAAGCTGGATACGCCACCGAAGCGATTGACCGCCGCCGCCCTGCAGGCGCTGCGCGAGCATGATTGGCCAGGCAACGTGCGTGAACTGGAGAACGTGTGCTGGCGGATGGCCGCGCTGGCCGCCGCGGACACCATCGGCGTGGCCGATGTCGATACCGCGCTGAACCGCGCGCGGGGCCGCCGCGGCAGCAGCAACAGTGCCGATCCAGGGCAGTGGGAGGCGATGCTGTCGGAATGGGCACGCCGGCAGCTGGGTGAGGGGGCGGAAGGGTTGCACGCGCAGGTGCGCGAGCGGGTCGACCATGCCCTGCTGGAGGCCGCGCTGCAGATCACCCACGGCCGCCGCGCCGAAGCCGCTGCCCGCCTGGGCCTCGGCCGCAATACCCTTACCCGCAAGCTGGGCGCCGGGCGCCGCCGCGGGGGCCATTGAACGGCCCCTGCACGCGATCCTCGCGCCCGCTTGCCGAACCGTTGATCGTTCATGGACGATGCAATGCTTAGTGTCATCTGCAAGGAGTCTTCGATGCGCCTGTCCTTTGCCATCCTGCCGTTGTCCGCCGCCGTGCTGCTGTCTGCCTGTGGCAGTGCGCCGAAGAAGGCCGAGCCCACCCCGCCGCCGCCGACCGTGGTCAGCGCCGCCAAGCAGGCCGAGGCCAATCTGTCGCCGGCCTCGGCCAGCATCGTCAGTGGCCGCATCGCGCTGATGGTGGAGCCCGGTGGCATCCACATCACCGGCCTGATCGGTGGCCTGCAGCCGATGCAGCTGGCCGGCTTCCACATCCACGAGCGCGGCGACTGCAGTGCGGTGGATGCCAGCAGCGCTGGCAATCACTTCAATCCTGGTGGAGCTGCGCATGGCCGCGCTGGTACCGGCAAGCACCACCTGGGCGACATGGACAATCTGCGTGCCGACGCCCAGGGCCGCGCCAACGTCGATATCCACCTCAAGGGCGTTACCCTTGGCGGAGGCGCCGCCACCGATATCGCCGGACGTGCACTGGTCGTGCATGCCAACGCCGACGACTATCGCAGCCAGCCCGCCGGCAATGCCGGCGTCCGCATCGCCTGTGGCGTGATCCGGGTCGTCCGCTGATCACCGCAGGCTTCATCCAGGGAGAGATTCCAATGCGTCTGATCCACACTTCGCTGTTCGCGGCCATCGCCGCGCTGGGCCTGGCGGCCTGCAACCAGCAACCGGCCGCGCCGCAGGCTGAAACCCCGCCGGCCGAGGGCGCCACCACCGAACCGGCGGCAACGCCGGAACCGGCCACCGCACCGGCTGCCGATGCTTCGGCAACGGCCGAACTGGCACCGACCCAGGGCAACGAAACCAAGGGCAGCGTCACCTTCAAGGTGGTCGACGGCAAGGTCCACGTAACCGGCCAGGTCACGGGCCTGAAGCCGGGCAGCGAGCACGGCTTCCACATCCACGAGAAGGGCGACTGCAGCGCGCCGGACGGCATGAGCGCCGGTGGCCACTTCAACCCGGGCAAGCAGGACCACGGCAGCGTGGCCGCCGATCCGCACCACGGTGGCGACATGCCCAACATCAAGGCCGACGACAAGGGTGTGGCCACCATCGACGGCCCGGTGTCGAGCAACGTGAACATCGGCAAGGGTGATGACTTCGACATCATCGGCCGCGGCCTGATCGTCCACGCCGATGCGGATGACTACAAGACCCAACCGACCGGCAACGCCGGCGCGCGCCTGGCGTGTGCGGTGATCCAGAAGGCCCCGTAAGCGCGATCCTGCTGGAAATGGAAAACGCCGGCGCAAGCCGGCGTTTTTCTTGATCGGTAGTGCCGGCCGCTGGCCGGCAATCGTAGATCCGGAGGTTGCCGGCCAGTGGCCGGCATTACCAACAAGAACAAGCCACCCGGATCAGCGTGCCAGCAGCTCGCGCGCGTCCTGCCCGGCCTCGCAGTGCACGAACAGCACCGGCACGCCGTGCGCTTCCAGCACCGCCGCCATCTGCCGCTGGCGCATCAGGAACTGCTCGTAGATGCCCTTCAAGCGATCGCAGTCGTTCTTGCCGTGGTTGTAGTGGGCGCACCAGCCGGCCGGGTCGAACAGTGCCATGCGCGCCTCGCCGTGCGTATAGCGCAGCAGCGGCTCGGGCGCAGCATTGAGCCACTCGTCCTCGCCCGGCGCCATGATCGCGGTCTCGATCAGCGGCCACAGCGCCGCCAGACCTTGATTGTCGTACTGCATCGACATCATCGCGGCCAGATCATTCACGGTGAAATAGCGCGCGTGTTCGATGCGGGCACCGAAGGTGTTCTGCGCCATCAACGCGGTGTCGGCATGGGCCATGCCGTTGGCCAGCAGCGTGTCTTCCAGCGCCTCGGCCACCGCATTGGTGGTGGCCACGTCGCTGCCGGTCAGCAGGAACGGCACCACGCGCAGGCCGCCACCCACCAGGCTGGCATCGGCCTGGAACGGCAGCGGCACATCACCGTTGGCATCGGTACCGAAGGCCAGCAGGCGCGGTCCCTGGTTGCGGCCCGGTGCGCGCATCTGCAGCTCTTCCAGCCGGCGGTGGATCGGCCAGCCCGGGCGCAGTACTTCGGCCGGGTCGAAATGGGCGGCGGCGAACACCAGGTCCAGCTCGGCCACCTGCGGCACCAGCTTGGCCAGGTCACGGCCGACGCGTTCGGCCAGTTCACCGGCCTGATCGGCGCTGAGTACCGCTTGGCGGGGGATTTCGCCGCCGGCCAGTTCCAGGGCCAGCACGCCAAGGGCATTCATCGCGGGGTCGGGTTTGCTCATGGTTCCACGGTTGGCCCATCACAGGGCGGCAGCTACACTTGGCTCCATTATGCCTGCTCCGTCGTGCAGGCCATGTTGCAGACACCCTCATCCATGCCAGGTATCTCCATGCCCAACGCTCGTCCCGTCGCCATCCTCGGTGGCGTCCGCATCCCGTTCTGCCGCCAGAACACCGCGTACTCGGATGTCGGCAACCTCGGCATGTCGGTCCGTACGCTGGGCGCGCTGGTCGAACGTTTCGGCCTGCATGGCCAGCAGCTGGGCGAAGTGGCGATGGGTGCGGTGATCAAGCACTCCAGCGACTGGAACCTGGGCCGTGAAGCCACGCTGTCGTCCGGCCTGTCGCCGCTGACCCCGGGCATCACCCTGCAGCGCGCCTGTGGCACCTCGCTGGACAGCATCATCACTGTCGCCAACAAGATCGCGCTGGGCCAGATCGAATCGGGCATCGGCGGCGGTTCGGACACCACCTCCGACGTGCCGATCGTCTACGGCAAGAAGCTGCGTGCGCGCCTGCTGGCCGCCAACCGTGCCAAGAGCACCGGCGACAAGATCCGCGCGCTGACCGCTGGCTTCAAGTTCTCCGAGCTCAAGCCCGAGTTCCCGGGCGTGGCCGAGCCGCGCACCGGCAAGAGCATGGGCGACCACTGCGAGGACATGGCCAAGGAATGGAACATCTCGCGCGACTCGCAGGACGAATGGGCGGTGTCCTCGCACAAGAAGCTGGCCGCGGCCTATGAGCGCGGCTTCTTCAATGACCTGATCGCACCGTTCCGTGGCGTCGAGCGTGACAACATCCTGCGCCCGGATACCTCGCTGGAAAAGCTGGCCACGCTGAAGCCGGCCTTCGACAAGGTCTCCGGCCGTGGCACGCTCACCGCGGCCAACTCCACCCCGCTGACCGACGGCGCCGCTGCGGTGCTGCTGGCCAGCGAAGAGTGGGCGCGCGCCCACGGCCATGAGCCGCAGGCCTACCTGCGCGACGCGCATGTCTCTGCTGTGGACTTCGTGCATGGCGAAGGCCTGCTGATGGCGCCGACCGTGGCGGTGCCGGAGATGCTCAAGCGCAATGGCCTGACCCTGCAGGACTTCGACATCTACGAGATCCACGAAGCCTTCGCCGCGCAGGTGCTGTGCACCCTGCGCGCGTGGGAGAGCGAGGATTACTGCCGCAACCGCCTGGGCCTGGACGCGCCGATGGGTCGCATCGACCCGGACAAGATCAACCTGCTGGGTTCGTCGCTGGCTACCGGCCACCCGTTCGCGGCGACGGGCGCACGCGTGATCGCCACGGCGGCCAAGCAGCTGGCCGAGCGCGGCGGTGGCCGCGCGCTGGTGTCGATCTGCACCGCCGGCGGCATGGGCGTAGTGGCGATCGTCGAGCGCTGATTGCCTCCATCGAACAACAAAAAAACGCCGCCCATCGGGCGGCGTTTTTTTTGTCCGGTGGGTGCCGACCGTTGGTCGGCACACCTCAGCGATGCTTAGGGCAACCGCGGATTACCGAATTCGTCGCGCTCCTCGTTGGCGTCATACACCGGCGGCTGCACCGCGATCGGCTGTTCCTCCACCGTGGCACGCAGCGGAGTCTCGGTGCCGCGCACCAGTTCCACGCTGTCCTCGCCCCGCTGCAGTCGCAGCGCATTGGCCAGGCACTGCGCGGCCAGCGCGTGCTCGCCACGCTGTGCGAACAGCTCACCCAGCGCCTCCCATGCCGGGGTACCTGCGCCCGCGGCGATGGCCTCGTGCAGGAACGCATCGGCAGCATCCCACTGCTGCTGGGCCAGGGCGACGCGGCCCTGTGCCAGGCGCAGCGCGGCCGAGTCGTCATGCACGTTGCGCCAGCGTGCCAGATTGCTCTGGCGCGTGGCCAGGCGCTCGGCCGGCAGGCGGCCATACAGCGCCACCAGTTCATCGTCCCAGCGCTGGTCCAGCGCCTGTTCCAGCGCCAGCAGCGCCGGCTCATCCCAGTTCAGGGCCACCGCGCGGCTGGCATAGGCGCCCACCACGTCAGGGGTCGGCCGCAGCGCCTTCGGCGTGGCTTCCCACTGCGCGGCCAGCGCGTTGACGTCGGCCGCTTCCAGCAGCGCCTGTGCAGCCAGGCGGGCTTCCAGTTCGCTGTTCGCGTCGGCCGGAAGCACCTTGCTCTGGCGCAGTGCGCCCAGCTGGCCATACGCCTCGTGGGCGCGGCCGGCCTGTGCCAACGCTTCGGTGCGCAGCCACAGGCCGCGCGGCGGCAGCGGCTGGATTGCCGCTACGTCCAGGGCATTGATCGCATCCACGGGCAGATCGCGCGCCAGCAGCTGTTCGGCGCGCAGCAGCGCCTGCAGGGTGGCATCGCTTTCACCCAGGCGCTGCAGCAGCGCCTCGCCAGCGGGGCCATCGGCACGTGCCTGCGCACTGCGCACGGCATTGGCCAATGCCACCGCGCTCACTTCCGGGTCCTTGGCGGCGCCGTCCAGCAGCTTCTCGGCACGCTGCCACTGGCCATGCTCATAGGCCTGCAGGCCATCGATCAGGCGCACCCGGCCCTGCTTGCGGCGGTAGCGGCCCCAGGCACGGAACGGTGCGGCAATCAGGCTCCACAGCAGCCACAGCACCAGCACCGCGATCACCGACAGCAGCGCCACCTTCGGCAGGTTGCTGTGGTAGTCGTAGCCACCGTAGCGCAGGGTCACTTCGCCGAAGCGGTTCAGGTCATCGGCGCCGAGCCATTGTGCGGCCACCACGCCGATGGCCACGGCCAGCAACAGCACGACCAGTGATTGCAGGGGTTTCATGCGGGCTTACCTCCGGTCGGTCTGGGTGCGCAGTTGTTGCAGGGTGCTGCCAAGAACAGCGTCGCTGGCCTGCAGCGGCAGTTCGCGCAAGGCCTTCAGTTCAGCACGTTGCGCGCGCAGGGCTGGTGAATCCGGCCAGCGCCGTTGCGCCCAGTGCTCCACGCGATCCAATGCCGTATTGCGGCCCGCGCGGTCGCCGCGCTCGATCGCAGCACGCGCCAATGTCAGTTCCAGCTGCAGCGCGTCGTCGGCAGTGCGCTGTTCGGCAGCGGTCAACGGGCCGTTCTGGCGGCTCGGGGTGATGTCCACGAACGGCGCCAGCGTGGCCTGCCACCAGGGCTTGGCGGGGTTGCTGCCGGTCGTGCCGGTGATCTGCGACGGCAGGCCCTGCAGCGCCCTGGCCACCGCATCCAGGCGCTGCAGCGACTGCACGCGCGGGCCGCCGCCGAGCGCATCCAGTGCTTCGCGCTCCTGCACCAGCGCCTGGCGCAGGTTCAGGCCGTCACTGTCGGGCAGTTGGGCCAGCGCCGTCGCGGCCTGGGCGTACAACCGGCGTGCGCCTTCCACATCGTCGGCGTAGTTCAGGCGCTGCGCGGCCTGGGTCAGCAGCAGTTCGGCCTCATCGCGCTGCACCGCCTGGCGGCCCTGGTTGGCGCTGTCGGCCAGCTTGGCCAGGTTTTCTTCCAGCAAGGCGCTGCGCTGGGAAAGGCCCAGCATCTCGTCGCGCAGCACGCGGTTGGTAGCGGCTGCGTCCTGCAGGCGCTGGCTGCTCGCGCGCTGGTCACGGCGCAGTGCATCCAGCGTGGCCTCCAGGCCCTGCAGCTGCACGGCAGTGGTCTGTGCCTGCGCTGCCTGTTCACTTTGTTGCTGTTGCCAGACGTACCAGCCGGCATAGCCCCCCACGCCAAGCACGACCACCCCGGCCAACGGCAGCAGCCAGCGCACGGGTCGACGGGGCGGGGAAACGGGCGGAGTGTCGTTCATCGGGCTTCCTTGTCGGCAACGTCGCCGGTTGGGGCCGGCAGGCCGCGTTGTGCACAGCATCACTGTTGCTGACGACAGCGGCAAGCGTGACCCACGTCCCTGTTCAGGTCGCTGCCGGGCCGGTGAGCGTGGTGTGTGCGGCCGCCACCAGCTGCGTAGCGGTGGGGCCGGCCGCGCGCATGACGTGCTGCAGGCCCAATGCCCGCGCCTGTTCGCCGAGGCGATCACTGGCCACCACGGCGGTCGCGTGCGCCTTCAGGCGTTGCTGCAGTGCCGGCGGGAGCTGCTGCCAGAAGTGCTGCAGCGCTTCGCCACTGCTCACCGCCAGCATCCAGGGATACGGTGAATGCGCCAATCGAGCCAGTGCACGGGGGGGCAGGCGCAGCAGGCGACGCTGGTACACGTCGGCACGCTCGATCGTGGCGCCCGCCGCCTGCAGCTGCGCGGCAATCAGGCCACGACCGCCGGGCGCGGTCACCAGGCCGATGCGCAGGCCCTGCACGTCGGCCAGCACCGGCAGCGCCAGCAGGCCTTCACTGTCCATCCGTTGCGGTGCATGCACCTCGGTGATGCCGTGTGCCTGCAGTGCGCGCGCGGTGCCTTCGCCCACGGTCAGCCACGGGTTGCGCTGTGCCTCGGCCAGCGGCAGCAGGGACGCGGCTGCGGCAACGGCGGCCGGGCTGGTGAACACCACCCGGTCGCAGTTCAGCGCGCGTTGCAGCTGGCGCATCACGGGCGTGCCGTGCAGGCGTTGCAACCGCCAGGGTGACAGGGCCAGTACTTCCCCGCCCAGCCCAGCAACGGCGCGGCGCAGCGCCGCATGCTGGCCCTGCGGGCGCAGCGAGATCAGGGTCCAGCGCACGCCGGAACGGGTGGCGCCAGTGGGTATCGTATGGTCGACCATTGCCTGCATTATGCGGGCCCTTCGTTGTCCTGGTCGCTGCTCCGAATGTCCGTTGATGCCCTGACTTCCTCGTTGGCCGCCCTGCAGGACGTGCTGGACTGCATGCCGGCGGTGCGCGCCATGCAGATCCAGCTCGACGGCTATGCCGATGGCGTGCTGCGCATCACCGCGCCGCTGGCCGCCAACGTCAACGACAAGGGCAATGCCTTCGGCGGCAGCCTGGCCTCGGTGCTGACCCTGTCCGGCTGGGCCCTGGTCAGCCTGCGCCTGCGCCTGGCCGGCCACGATGCCGAGGTCTACGTGGCCGACAGCAACCTGCGCTACCTGGCGCCGGTCTACGAAGACCTGCACGCCCACGCCGAAGCGGCCGAAGCCACCGGCTGGGACGCCTTCCTGAACACCTTCCGCCAGCGCCGCAAGGCCCGCATCAGCATCATCGCCACCCAGCCCGGAGCCGATGGCAGGCCGGCCGCCGAGTTCAGCGGTCGCTTTGTTGCCTTCGCCAAAGGGTAGGATGGCAGGCTGACGTCCTGGGGAAACCACCGATGCGCCGCCTCATCCAGTTCCTGATGTACTCCCTGCTGCTGGTCAGCGCCGTCGCTTCAGCCGACGACCTGAGCCGCAAGCAGCGCAAGCTGCTGGAAGAGACCCAGGTCGCCTATGGCGCCACCATCCGCTGGGGCAGCATGGACGATGCCATCGGTTACCTCGACCCCAAGCTGCGCAAGGAAAAGCCGCCCACCGAGTTCGAGCTCAACCGTTACGCCCAGCTGCGCGTGTCGTCCTACCGCGAGCGCAGCAGTGCCTCGCTGGACGGTGGCCTGGTCGAGCGCCGGGTCGAAATCGGGGTGATCAACCAGAACACCCAGGCCGAGCGCACCGTGGTCGTGGTCGAGCGTTGGCGCTGGGACCCGGACGCCAAGCGCTGGTGGCAGACCGCGGGCCTGCCGGACCTGTGGAAGGGGCAGTGACGGGCCGCGTCCGGCTTGTGCGACAATCGGCGCCCGCTTAATCGACCCGTGACCTGAGTGAATTACGAAGAGTTGCTGGCCTTTGCAGGCCGAAACCCGATGCTGTCCGCGGCCCTGGTCGGCCTGACCGTGGCCATCATCGTCACCGAGATCCGCCGCCTGTTCCGGGGCTTCAAGGGCATCAAGCCCGCCGAACTGACCCAGCTGATCAACGCGGGCGGCACGGTGGTGGTCGACCTGTCGGCCAGCGGTGACTTCGAGAAGGGCCACATTGCCGGCAGCCGCAATGCCCAGGCCAGTGCCTTCGGCCCGGAAAACAAGCTGGTGGCCAATGCCAAGCAGTCGCCGGTGGTGCTGGTGTGCCGCAGCGGCAACGCCTCGGAAACCGCCGCCAAGGCGCTGAAGAAGGCCGGCTTCGAGAAGGTCTACGTGCTCGACGGCGGCATTCCCGCCTGGCAGCAGGCCGAACTGCCGCTGGTCAAGGGCCGCAACTGATTGTCGCAGGTGGCGGATCCGGCCTTGTATGGGCCTGATCCCGCCCCCATCGCAGTAGTTCGACCATCGTTTTCATTGCATTCACCTGGAGTTACTGGAAATGTCCGAAGAGATCACCAACGGCGCCGCTGCGCCGGTCGATGCCGCCACCGGCCCCGCTTTCACCGTCGAGAAGATCTACGTCAAGGACGTTTCCTTCGAGTCGCCGAACGCCCCGACCATCTTCAACGACCAGGTGCAGCCGGAGCTGCAGCTGAACCTGAACCAGCAGGTGCAGCGCCTGGGCGAGAACGCCTTCGAAGTCGTGCTGGCCGTGACCCTGACCTGCCAGGCCGGTGAGCGCACCGCCTACGTGGCCGAAGTGAAGCAGGCCGGCGTGTTCGGCCTGGTCGGCCTGGACCCGCAGTCGATCGACGTGCTGCTTGGCACCCAGTGCCCGAACATCCTGTTCCCGTACGTGCGCCAGCTGATCAGCGACCTGATCCAGGCCGGCGGCTTCCCGCCGTTCTTCCTGCAGCCGATCAACTTCGAAGGCCTGTACGCAGAAACCCTGCGCCAGCGCCAGGAGCAGGGCGACGCACCGTCGCTGGCTGACTCCGAGCCGGCTGGCAACGCCTGATTCCTGCCGCGACGTCACGGATGAGCACTACCGCTGACAAGATCGCCGTGCTGGGCGCCGGTTCCTGGGGAACCGCACTGGCCAGCCTGCTCGCACGGCACGGTCACACGACCGTGCTGTGGGGGCGCGACGCTGCCGTGGTCGAGGCCATCGACCAGCGCCACGAGAACCCGCGCTACCTGCCGGGCATCCCGCTGCCGGACAGCCTGCGTGCCACTACCGACCTGGCGTCGGCGGTGGAGGGCGCCGCCTGGATCCTGGTGGTCACCCCCTCGCACGCGTTCGGTGAAACCGTGCGTGCGCTGGCGCCGCTGCGTCCGGCCGGTGCCGGCGTGGCCTGGGCCACCAAGGGCTTCGAACCCGGTTCGGGCCGCTTCCTGCATGAAGTGGCGCGCGAAGTGCTGGGCGAGGACGTGCCGCTGGCCGTCGTCACCGGGCCGTCGTTCGCCAAGGAAGTGACCCAGGGCCTGCCGACCGCGATCACCGTGCATGGCGACGTGCCCGAGTTCGCGCAGACGGTGGCCGAGGCGATGCATGGCCCGGCGTTCCGTGCCTACACCGGCGACGACATGGTCGGTGCCGAGCTGGGCGGCGCGATGAAGAACGTGCTGGCCGTGGCTACCGGTGTGGCCGACGGCATGCAGCTGGGCCTCAACGCCCGTGCCGGCCTGATCACCCGTGGCCTCAACGAGATGCTGCGCCTGGCCGCTGCCATCGGGGCCAAGCCGGAAACGCTGATGGGCCTGGCTGGCCTGGGCGATCTGGTGCTGACCTGCACTGGCGACCTGTCGCGCAACCGCCGCCTGGGCCTGGCCCTGGGCCGCGGCCAGACGCTGCAGGATGCCGTGCGCGAAATCGGCCAGGTGGTCGAATCGGTGCAGACCGCCGACGAAGTGATGCGACAGGCGCGCCGCCATGGCATCGACCTGCCGATCTCCGACCGCGTGCGTGCCGTGCTGCACGGCGAGCAGACCCCGGAAGAAGGCCTGCGCGCGCTGCTGGCGCGGGAACAGAAGCCGGAATACCCGGACACGCTGTTCAAGTGAATCGAAAAACCCCGGCCCAGCGCCGGGGTTTTTTCATCAGGGAGTACACACGCGGGTGCCGGGCGGGAGACAGGCTGCGGTGGGTGCCAAGCTTGCTTGGCACCACGCGCGCGGCATATCCACGCACGGCGTGGATCTACCGCAACGCCCGATCACCGCGATCGCGGCGGCGCGTTGCTGTTGTCCATGTCCGAGAAGATCAACCACGGCCCATCGCCCACGCGCTTCAGCGACAGCGTGAACTTGCCGGTGTCCGCCACGGCGTTGCCATAGCTGTAGGCACCGATGATGTAGCCGACGTTCCCATCCACCGAGTACGCCAAGGCACGCAGCCGCAATGGACTGCCGCCCTGGCCGGCATACGCGGCCTCGATTGCACTGCGTCCACGCACTGGGGGCTGGTTGCTCTGCAGCACAAAGCCATCCTCGGCAAAGAGTGCTGCCAGCGCCTTGGTGTCGCCCAGGCGCCACGCCTGCTCGTAATCGCGCAGTACGCGCTCCAGCGGCGCGGGCAAGGCTGCATCGGGAAGCGGCTGTGCGGGCTTCGCGCCTTCAGCATCGTGGGCGATGGCCGGCGATGCCAGCAGCAGGGCACTGCAGAAGATCATGGCGAGTCGTGTACGGCGCATGCGTCCGGCTCCAGGCGATGACGGGAACGTGCGAACGCATCCTAGCGCGCTGCTGGTTAGAATCGCGCAGGCGCCCGCATGGCTGCATGCAGCGCAGACCGGACAAGGACAGGGAATGAAGATTCGAATCACAGGGATGGCACTGACGGTCGCACTGCTGGCCGCCTGCGGGCAGGCACCGGCACCGGATGCAGCACCGGCCGTACCGGCACCGACCACCGAAGCACCGGCCGCCACTGCGACGGTGGTCGAAAACGAACCGTCCATCGAAGACGGCGTGGATCCCTCGATGTGGGACAACGAAGGCGAACCGGAAGACCCGAGTACCGGCGGCGAACTCACCTGCGCGGACAACCCGCTGGCGACGCATTTCTTCACCCTGGTGGGTGGTAACACCGTGGACGACTGCGGCCGCAAGGACCCGAAGGTGCTGGCCGCGTTCAACGCCCTGATGCAGAACACGGCGGCGGCCGAACCCGCCGACAAGGAGATTCCCTCGCTGCGCGAACGCCTGTTGAGCGGGCCCAGCGGGCCTGGCGAACGGGTGGTGCTGCAGGGCGAGCCGTGGTGGTTCTACACCGCCTGCCAGGCCCACGACTGCCCCGGCACTGCTCTGGCGATGCTGTATTCGCCCGATCAGTCGAAGATGGTCGGCCGTCTTACCGCGCGCTGCCGTGTGTGGTGGCTGGGCGAACCCACGGCGGAACAACGTGCGCAGATCGAACAGCGCCAGCCTCTGCAGGATGCCGCGTTGAAGGAAGACAGCGCGCTCTGCGAGTGAGGTGGTGCCCGCGTCACCCGTCCGGCCGCATGCGCGCGCTGGCCTGTGCGTTCATGGCCAGGCACGCCATGATCAGCCCTTCCATCACCCGGTCGCCCACGTACTCGGCCTCCGTGCCGTTCTGGCGCACGCGTTCGGCCGCCAGCAGCAGTTCCAGCGTCACGCGCTGGCTTGCCAGTGCGCAGTCCGCGTCGGCCAGCGCCATGCAGCGGCCCGGCATCTGGTGGCGCTCCGGCCAGGGCTGGCCGTCGGCGGCCGCGCCTTTGCCGATGCGGTGAAGCGTGGCGATGAAGGCATTCGGATCGGTCGCAGGCGCGTGTTCTGACGGCTCACCGGCATTGGCGGGCGAGTGATGCGGATGCAGGCGGGGAAAGTCCGGTGAGGTCATGGCAATGCTCCGTGCAGGACAGACGGAAGCCGCCACACAAAGGTGGCGGGCGGAGACGTGGCTCGAAAACCGGGACAGTGCGTACAAGGCCGGCAGGCACAAGGCCTCCACGCTCCGCCCACCATAGTCGGCAGACGAATTGCCCGCCGGCGTCACACTGGGTGACGCCGACGGGCAGGCGCAAACAACGTACGCATTGCCACGGGTTTTCGAGGCCCGGCCACCCTTTTCCGGTGGCCTGCCATCTGTACGCGTGCCGCGGCGCAGTGCCAATCAGAAGAGTTGCATTCAACGCTGGATCAAAGACGCTTTCGGCATTCTTGCATGCTGTTAAGCCATCGCAGACGCAGGCGCCGCAACGGCCGTTGCGGCTTGGGGAATATGCGACATGGGTCGAAGTTGATGACGTGGCGTACGGGTACCCCACCAAGCCGATGACGACAGTGCGGAGTGAAGAGCGTAGATCGACATCGACGCACTCCGTTCTCTCAGTGCTCTTCGCGTCTCTCGTACCACTCTTGAGTACGGTTCACGATCTGCACCACAGACAGCATCACCGGCACCTCGATCAGCACGCCAACCACCGTCGCCAGCGCCGCGCCCGAATGCACGCCGAACAGTCCCACCGCTGTCGCCACCGCTAGTTCGAAGAAGTTGCTGGCTCCGATCAGTGCAGACGGACCGGCCACGCAGTGCGCCACACCCAGTCGACGGTTGAGCAGGTAGGCCAGGCCCGAAGTGAAGTAGACCTGGATCAGGATCGGCACGGCAATCAGCGCGATCACCAGCGGTTGTTCCACGATCTGCTGGCCCTGGAAGCCGAACAGCAACACCAGCGTCAGCAGCAGGGCGGACAGGGACAGCGGCCCCAGCCGTCGAAGCGCGCGCTGCAGCCCCGCCTCGCCGCGGCGCGAAAGGATCCAGTGCCGCAGCAGTCCAGCCACCAGTACTGGCACCACGATGTAGAGGCCCACCGACAACAGCAGCGTGTCCCACGGCACGGTGATCGCCGACAGGCCGAGCAGCAGTGCCACCACCGGCGCGTAGGCAACCACCATGATCGCGTCGTTCAACGCCACCTGGCTCAGGGTGAAGTTGGCATCGCCACGGCACAGGTTGCTCCAGACGAACACCATGGCGGTGCAGGGCGCGGCCGCCAGCAGGATCAGCCCGGCGATGTAGCTGTCGATCTGTGCTGCGGGCAGCCAGTCCGTGAAGGCATGGCGCAGGAACAGCCAGCCCAGCAGCGCCATCGAGAACGGCTTTACGGCCCAGTTGATGAGCAGCGTCACGCCGATGCCCCTCCAGTGCTGCTGCAGCTGGCGCATCGCAGTGAAGTCGACCTTCAGCAGCATCGGGATGATCATCAGCCAGATCAGCACCGCGACCGGCAGGTTGACCTTGGCGATCTCCGCGGATGCGAGCATCGCGAAGGCCTCGGGCAGGAAGTGGCCCAGCAGGGTGCCGGTCGCAATGCACAGCACAACCCACAGGGTCAGGTGCCGCTCGAACAGGCTCATGGCAGCAGCACCGTCACTGCGCGCCGTCGGTCGGCAGCAGCTGGCCGATCCGGTCCAGCGCGTGCTGCAGCGTTTTGCGTTCGGACCACACCGGTTCGGGCAGTGCGAGCAGCGCACGCAGGCGCGTTTTCACGATGGCATGGGCCAGCGCGAACGCTGCGGCCTTGTCGGCATCGCTGCCCGCTACGGCGGCCGGATCGGGCAGGCCCCAGTGACTGCGGATGAAGTCACCGAACACCACAGGGCAGGCTTCGGCAGCGGCTGCATCACACACGGTGATTACCAGATCCATCGGGGCTGCATCCACGAACTCATCCCACGACTTGCTGCGCAGCCCTTCAACAGACATTTCTTCGGCCTGCAACTGGACGAGCGCAAATGGATTGACCTGGCCGGTGGGCTGGCTGCCTGCACTGAATGCCCTGAAGCGATCGCCGCCCCAGGCACGCAGGGTGGCTTCAGCAAGCACGCTGCGGGCGCTGTTGCCGGTGCAGAGGAACAGGACATTGCGGGTCATGGAGCAACTGCCTTGAGGGGAGGTGGATCTGTGCGGGTTCAGCACTTGCAGGCAGGCGCAGTGGACACGCATTGCTCGGTTGGCGAGCCCGCGCAGCAGTTGTGCGTCAGGTACTCGATCAAGCCGTTCATGGAATTGAAGTTGGCGCGATAGCAGACATTGCGGCCCTGGCTTTCGCTCTCCACCAGCCCGGCCTGCACCAGCTCCTTCAGGTGGAAGCTGAGCGTGGCTGGGGGCACCTGCAGGGCCGTGGCGATGTCGCCAGCCATGCGCCCTGCCGGGCCGGCCTCCACCAGCAGGCGGAAGGCAGCCAAGCGGGTGGCATGGCCGAGGGCGGTCAGGGCGGTGATTGCATTCGACGTTTCCATATTTCTAGAATAGTCGAAAGAAAAAGCCAGTCACAAGCCCTGGCCTGCCAAACCCGGTGGAATCGTCATTGCCTCAGCCCGATCATCAGCAGCGCGCCTATCCCCAACCAGTCGTCGGTGTGGCCAAGGCCTGGCAGGAATTCGATGACGACGGACGAATGACGCCCTCGCCGTACTACGACCGCGTGCTGGACGTGATGGAGGAGCTGGTGAAGTTCATGCTGCTGACGCGGGGCCGGTTGGACTATCTGGTGGATCGCTACAGCGAGCGGAAAGGCGACGAGATCGCGGCCGCATTGGTCAGGGCAGCAGGCGCCGCCGCTCGCTGAGTTCCTTAGGCAAACGCGCTCTACTTGCTCGCGCGCCGCGCGCCCTTCTCTTCTTCGTCCTTTGCATCGCCCCGGCTCTGCGCGAACTCGGGGAACGTCTTTGCCATCGAATCCTTGTCCGGCAGGATATAGAACACGCCGCCCTTCTCGAACGTGGCATGCACGATCTGCTCGTAGAACGCCGGCGAGACGTTGATGCAGCCGTGGGTGACGCGGTTGTCGTCCGGGGTTGGCGTTGCCAACCGTTCGGCACGCTTTTCCTTCGGGCTGCCCGGCGGCAGCGGATGCATCGACACGGCCGAATCGTAGTCCACCCACAGCACGCGCCCGGCATCCTCGGAAGGGCCGTAAGCACCAATGAAGCGGCCCGCAGGCGTAGTGCGGTCGTGGCCGGGAATCGCGCTCAGCGCAAGCTTGGCGACGCCCGGTGCGGAGTGATCGCCGATGGCCGAACCGAACAGCGCCGGTGCTGCACCGCGCAGCTTGCCGTCGCCGCTGAAGACCAGAACCTGGGCGGCCGCCTTGTCCATGATCGCGAACGGATAGCCTTGGTTGTCCTTGCTGGCGACTACCCAGCCAGCCAGCTCGATCACTGTTTCGGACACGCTCTGGTCGGGCGGAAGTTCATCAACGGCGGCCACCGGTGGTGCAGGTGCGTCCTTGTCCCTGGCGTTGGCTACGCCGCTGCACGCAACGACCAGTGCCATGGCCAGTGCGGCATGGAGGGCGCGGCGTGCAGGGGAGGAGGAAGTACGAATGGGGTGGCTCCTTGCAATGCAATCTTGGGTGGAAGGATGCCAGTGGCCGGCGAAGGCCACTGGGTCCCGATACAGAGGTGGATCAATTCAAACAGTGCGGGAGCGATTATCCGCGCGGCTTGCGGCCGACGGGTGCCCTTTCAAGCTGCTGCACGCGGCCTTCGATCTGGTCCAGACGCTGGTTGGCCTGCTGTGCGGACTGGTTGGCGGACTCCGCACTCTGCGCAGCGCCCTGCACCTTGACGTCGAGCTGGTCGAGACGCGAGTTGATGGTTGCGAACTCGTCCTTGTAGGTGGCGCAAGCCCCGAGGCTTACGGTGGCGATGAGCGCTACAGCAAGTGCGCGGGCCGTCTTCATGTGTTGCGGGTTCAGGTTCATTGCACTCCCTCCTTCGTCTGGGGAAGCTGGAATATAGCGGCGTTTGTTCCCGGCGCTACCAAGCGCTTTCAGCTGGAATTTGAGTACGTGGAAGCACTGTGAAGCCCGCTTCTGACCCAACATTAACAAGCGGGATCAGGCGAGCTGATCTACGTCGGCGGCGCGCCTTGCGCCTGTTCAACTTCGCCAATTCATCTGTATGAAGCCGATCTCACAGCAGATGCCTGTCCGCACCTTTTCCACCAATGCAGGCAGGCTGCCATCCGCTCGCCTCCAGCACGGTCGCGGCGGTGTCGGGGCGTACATCCAGCAGCGTGGCGATGGCTTTGGTCCGGTCTGGCGCGCGCGAAACATAGTCGCGGGCGATGCGGTACCCGATCCAGTAACCGAGATCTCCGCGTCGCGCTTCATCACCGGGGCCGTTGTACAGCCACTGCGAATGATCGGTGCCTGCACTGTCCTGCACGAACGCACGCTCCAGCGCACATTCTCGGCCCTGCGTCCAACGAAGCAGATGCGTGTTGGCCGGCTGCCCTGAGATCAGTTCGCCCACGTACTCGGCGCCGCCTTCAAGCAACGTCTGATAGAGCAGGGTGGGCTGCGCCACATCGACGCTCGCACCGGGCTGTTGCACGTGCACGTACTCATGGGCGATCAGGTGGACGAATCGATCGCTCACATCGGCCTGCATCCAGTCAGCGTTGCACAGTGCTTCCAATCCGATCACCACACCATCCTCGGTGGTGACGCCGCCACTGTTGCCCCGCCCTACCAGTACGGTGATCGGAGGAAATCGTGCGGAGGGGAGCAGCGTGCCCAACCGATCAAGTGCGTTGGCAACCCGCGAGCGGATCTCCGGCAGCGCCGTCGCGCAGGTGCGCGCCTTGGCGAACAACGCCGGCTTGTCCTGGATGGTCCTGGCCAAACGTTCCATCGAGCCGATGCGGCTATCGGTGAAACTGCGCAATGCATCCGTGCCGGTGTCCAGATAGCCGTGCTGCAGATCTTCGGCACTCGGTTTTCCTCCACTGGCATCGAGCACGCTGAAGAAACGTGTGACGTCGTCTGTCTGTACCACGATGCGCGCGGAAGGCTGGGTGCGCTCGGCTGCGTTGGCTGGCAGCAGCATCATCGGCAGGACGACGAGCAGCAGCCCCCGCACTGTGCGGCGCGCATGGGGCGGAAACAGCAGTGAAGCTACGGACGCGTGCAGCATGTGGAGTTCCCTGAATGGAAGCCTTATTTATACACCAGTCAGTTCAATATTCAGGGTTGATTAGACCCCCTAACGGATAATTCACACCTGTCGACCGCCTCCTCTCCCTCCCCTCCCGGGAGGCGGCCGACGAAACCAAAATAATTAAAGGTGTGTCCCGATGAACAAGAATTCGCTGCTCGCCCTGGGTCTTCTGGCTGCTCTGCCGTTCGCTGCATCGGCAACCGATGGCCTGTCGTACAACTACGTTGAAGGCGGCTACGTGAACACCGATGCCAAGGGCGGCGACGCCGATGGCTGGAAGGTGAAGGGTTCCGTGGCGGTGCACCCGAACTTCCATATCTTCGGCGACTACAGCGCGCAGGAGACCGACACGTTCAAGAACGACGTCGACCAGTGGCGCATCGGCGCCGGTTACAACTACGGCATCGCGCCGAACACCGACCTGGTGGCGCGCGTCGCGTATCAGAAGTTCGACATGAAGCACGGCCTGGACTTCAACGGCTACTCGACCGAAGTCGGCGTGCGCACCGCGTTCAACCCGTACGTGGAAGGCTACGTGATGGCCGGCTACGAGGACTACACCAAGAAGCACGGCATCAACCCGGACGGCGAGTTCTACGGCCGCGTCGGTGCCACCGCCAAGTTCAACCAGAACTGGGGCCTGAGCGGCGAAGTGAAGCTGGCCAAGGCCGGCGACCGCGAGTGGTTCGTGGGCCCGCGCTTCACCTGGTAACAAACGCCTGTCGTTAGTGCGTGTTGTGCTGGCGTGTGACTCTCTCTCTCTCCCACACGCCAACCGAAGCCCGGCCCTGCGCCGGGCTTCACTTTTTCCGGGACCCTGAGGCATCGGTAATGCGCGGACATACCTTCAGCCCACCGGATAGCGGATTCCGCATGCAGCCCCCCCTTCGCGCATACGTGCAGCAGGCCGATGGCAATACCGTGCAGGTGGTGCTTGTGGACACCACCGCGCAGCAGGCGCTGGGTGCGCTTGGTTTTCAGGGCGTGCCGCCGATCCTGCATGCCTGCGTCGCCCGCCGCAGTTCCAGTTGACGCAGGAGTAGTGCTCCGGTGCTGGCTGCGGAACGAGAACCGCTCCGCCGCCGGCCAGGCGGTTCCGCTATGATCGCCGGCGCATCGCCACCAGCGGTGCATCCGTCTGAAGCCAGCAGGAACTGCCGTGAATTCCCAGCCCGCACCGATCACCGCCCTCAACCACACGCTCGACAACGAGCCGCAGCAGATCACTGCGCCGCTCACCCATTCGGCGGCGTTCCTGGTGCTGAAGGTGAAGGACGATGAGGCGTCGATCGCCAAGGCGCGCGAGGTGCTGGCCAGCACCGATGATCTGATCAAGAACACCGCCATCCGCGAGATCGAGCGCACGTTCACCTGCAACGTGGCCATCGGCCACCGCGTGTGGCAGCCGCTGGTGGGCAGCACGCCGCCACGCGAACTGAAGCCGTTCCGCGAGATCAAGGGCGCGACCCACACCGCCGTGTCCACGCCCGGAGACCTGCTGTATCACATCCGCGCACGCACCATGGACCTGATCGTGGCGTTCGAGCGCAACCTGCTGATGGCGTTCGGTGATGCGGTGGAAACCGTCGATGACGTGGCCGGATTCCGCTACTTCGATGGCCGCGACCTGCTCGACTTCGTCGATGGCACCGCCAACCCGGAGGGGCTGTCGTTGCCGGAAGCCACCATCGTCGGCGATGAAGACCCGGCGCATGCCGGTGGCAGCTACGTGGTGGTGCAGAAGTACCTGCACAACCTCGATGCCTGGCGCGCACAGAAAACCGAGGCGCAGGAAGCGATCATCGGCCGCACCAAGCACGACAACATCGAGCTGGACGATGCGCCGGCCGATGCGCAGAAATCGCACAAGACCCTGTGCACCATTGAGGACGCCGACGGCGAGCACGAGATCCTGCGTGACAACATGCCGTTCGCCAACCCGGGCCGCGGCGAGTACGGCACCTACTTCATCGGCTACACGCGCCGCCTGTGGGTGATCGAGAAGATGCTCGAGCGCATGTTCATCGGCAATCCTGCACCGCTGCACGACCGCATCCTCGATTTCTCCACCGCCACCACCGGCGTGACCTTCTTCGCGCCCTCGCGCAAGGTGCTGGCCGACCTGGGCGAGTGAACCTCATCAAGAGGAATGCAGGCTCAAGAAGGTTCTCCGCTGGCCGATACCGAGGCGCCCCGCCACATGGCTGGGGTCGCACAAGGACCGACGGAGAATGCAAGTGGAACTGACCCCTTACGAACAGCAGCAATGGAAAGCAATCGTCGAATGGAAGAATGAAGAGCCTTCGGTCATTTCCCAGACCGCCGGAAAAGCACTTGCACCGGTTTCATGGTTGATCGGAAAAGTGGTTCCTGAAGCCGCCATGCGGGGCATCCTCGACCTGTCTTCTTCAGCGGCTGAATGGCTTACCGACACCGGCGACCTCACCCGTGATGCCGGCGTCTCCAGCTTGAATGAACTGAAGACGCTGGGCCTTCAGCGGTCGGATGAACTGGCCGACGAAGTCCACAACTGGGCGATTGGCATGGCCGGCGCGGAGGGTGCTGCTACCGGCGCTGCAGGAATCTTCGGCATCGCGGCGGACATTCCCATGGTGCTTGTGCTGGCACTTCGTACGATCCACAAGATTGGTGCCTGCTACGGGTTCGAGGCAAAGTCGAAAGAAGACAAGGACTTCATGCTCGCAATTCTCTCTGCGTCCAGTGCAAATGAAATGGCGGAGAAAACGGCCGCATTGACTACGCTTCGCATGGTCCAGGTCAGCATCGCCAAAACGACATGGAAAAAGCTTGCGGAGAAGGCTGCAACAGACCGATTCAGCAAAGAAGCCGGCGTTATCGCGGTCAAAACCCTTGCAAAGCAGCTGGGGATCAACATGACCAAGCGCAAGGCACTGCAAGCCATCCCTGCCATTGGTGCGGTGGTGGGTGGATCGGTCAATGCCTGGTATCTGAAGGAGATTGGCTGGTCGGCCAGGCACGCCTTCCAGGAGCGCTGGCTCCTTGAGAACGGGCGCGCGCTTGAGGACGCCGAACTGGCAGTCGTCGGAGGCTGATTCATCTGGGCGGGCCGAAGCAATGCAGCAGGGTGCCATCTCCCTGTCATCCAGTGCGCCGACCATGGCGCGCTGGATGGGAGCGCAGGAGGCTGGCGATGGTCATGGCAGCAAACAGGACCGGCGTACGCCGCTGGTGGCGGCCACTGGCCGCGTTGTTCGGCGCATTGGCACTGGGGAGTGCCAGCGTTTCCGCGCAGGAAGCTCCTGCGCACTGGATGGCCTATGCTGCCGCCGTGGGCGGCCAGCTGCAGCAGCGCCTGCAGCAGGAGCAGGACCCGCACGCGCAGCGTGTACTGGAATGGCTGCAGGCACACCCCGACGCACCGACGCCGCTGCCGGTGAGCGTGTGGATCACGGCGGATGGCCGCATTTCGAAACTCGAATTCGACAGCCTGGGTGACGCCCAGGTCGACGCCGACCTGCGCGCGATGCTGCAGGCCGCGCCGTTGCAGGCGGCACCGCCGCCCGACATGCGCCAACCGTTGCGGCTGGGCCTGGTACTGGAGCCGAAGTAGATCCACGCCGTGCGTGGATGAGCTTGGTCGTCAGGCGCGCGCCAACCAAGGTTGGCGGCTACCGGTGGCCCAGCCACGCATGGCGTGGCTCTACTGCGTTGCCACCTGCGGCTCGCGCGCGGCCGCGCTCCACGCGCGCAGGCCGAACACGGCCAGGCCGAGGAAGAACACGTACAACGCGGCGGTCACGTGCAGCGACTTGAAAAGGTACGCACCCACGTAGACCACGTCCACCGCGATCCACACCCACCAGCAGGCCACGTGGCGGCGCGCCTGCCACCACTGGCCGACCAGGCTCAGCGCGGTCAGCATCGCGTCCAGCCATGGCAGCGCGGCATCGGTGAAGGTATGCATGGCCGCACCCAGCGCCACGCCACTGCACAGGCCGATGGCCAGGTCGCGCAGCAGCTTGCCGCGCGCCAACGGCACGATGCGGACGCTGCCCTCATCGGCGGCGTGCTGCCGCCAGTTGAGCCAGCCATACACCAGGAAACCACCGAAGGCGACCTGCAGCAGCGTATCCGAATACAGCTTGGCCTCGGCGAAGACCAGCCCGTACAGCGTCACCGACAGCAGGCCCACTGGCCACGCCACCAACCGTCGCCGGGCCATCAGCCAGACGCCGAGGATGCTGCACAGCGCGGCGGTCCACTCGAGCATCACGCCGCTCACAGCGCGAACGTCACCGACAGGCGGGCCTGTCGCGGAGCGCCGGGGAACAGGTAGTAGTCACCGCCGCTGCTGCCGGTATCGCGCCAGTAGAAGTGGTTGAACACGTTGTCCACCGACAGGTTCCAGGTCACCGCACGCTCGCGCAGGCGATGCTGGAAGCGCAGGCCGGCATCGAACACCGAGTAGTCCGGTGCGCGCACGCCACCGTCGGCGCGCGCCACGTTGGCACCGGCATAGCGCCAGCCGCCAGTGACATCCAGGCCCTGCACGAACGGCAGCGCGTAGGCTACGTGTACGCTGGCGCGTACCTTCGGCACGTTCACCAGCTGATGGCCTTCATAGGCCGGCGTTCCGGTGTCGCGCGCGCGCGCCTGCAGCACGCTGGCGCTGGCCACGATCTGCAGCGCCTCGGTCAGCTGGCCGTTGGCGGTCAGCTCCAGGCCGGTGTGGGCCTGCGTGCCTTCCTCGACGAAGGTGTAGCCCACGTCGCTGCTGTCGGGCTTGGCGTACTGGTAAGGCTGCGAAATGCGGAACACCGCCGCACCCAGGGTCAGCGCCTCGACGGGCACGTACTTCACGCCCACTTCCAGCTGCCGCGACTGCACCGACGGCAGGAAGGTGTCGGCATTGCTGGTCCAGAACGGCGCTTCCTGGCCCAGCGAAATGCCGCGCACGTAACTGGCGTAGGCGTTGAGCCGGTCGGTGGCCTTCCACACCACCGCGGCCTGCGGCAGGAAGCGCGACAGGCGGCTGTGCCGCTGCGGGTTTCCACGCTTGTCGTAGGCGCGCTCGTCCAGGCGCACGAAGCGGCCGCCGGCCAGCCACTGCCAGTCATCACCGAAGCTCATCCGGTCCAGCGCGAAGAACGCGGTCTGGCGGCTGTCCAGGCGTCGTGCGGAGGGGCCGGGCATCTTCGGCGACGGCTCGAACACCGGCACCTGCGCGTCGTGGATGTTGCTGGTGCCGACGTACTCGTTGACGCTCGGGCGCTTGTCCACGGTGCGGCGGAAGTAGTCGGCACCGACGGTCAGCTGATGGCCGACGCTGCCGGTCTCGAAGCGGCCGCGCAGCTCGGCGCGGGCCTGCTGGTTGCGGCGGGTGTCGTCCGGGCTGCGGTAGTCGTAGACGTCGTAATCGCCATTGGGGGCGAAGTAGTTGCCCGGCAGGCTGCCATCGGCGCATTGCGTGGCGTAGTAGCAGCCGTAGGCGAAGGCGACGTTGTCATCGATCACCGAGCGGCTGTGACCGACCGAGACGCGCGACTGCCACGCATCGTTGAAGTCGTAGGTGTGCAGCGCGGTGATGTTGGTGCTGGCAATGTCGACCGGACGCTGCCAGGGCTGGTAGCCGGGCAGGAATTCGCGATCCACGCCGTGCGGCAGCTCGCGCGCGCCCAGCAGCTGGTAGCCGGACACCGAGCGCTGCGAGCTGGTCTGGTAGTTGGCATCCACTTCCAGCTTGCCGCGCTCGCCGATCAGCCAGTCGGCCGCCAGCGAGTAGAAATTGCGGCGGCCATCGGCGTGCTCGACATAGGAATTGCTGGAATCCCAAGCGGCGTTCAGGCGCAGGCCGAGGCGCGGCGTGATCCAGTGGCCGACATCGACGGCGACGTAGCGCGAGCCTTCCGAATCGGTACCGAGCGTGGCGGTGCGCACTTCGGCCGGGCGCTTGCCGATGTAGTTGATGATGCCGCCGGGCGCCATCACGCCTGCGGCCAGGCCGGCTTCACCCTTGAGGATCTCCACCGACTGCACGTTCTCCAACGCCAGGCGCTGTTCGCCGGCGATGGACAGGCCGTTGAAGCGGTAGCCGGTGGCGGCGTCCAGGGCGAAGCCGCGGATGGCGATGTTCTGGTAGTAGCCCACCGGCGCATACGCATCGCCCAGCGAGGCATCGTTGCTGGCCAGTTCGGACAGCGAACGCACCTGGCGGCGATCAAGGTAATCGCGCTCAAGCACGTTCACCGACGCCGGCGTGTCCTTCCAGGAACCACCACCGAAGGCGTTCACGCGCGCGGTATCGGCCTTCGGTCTGCCGGCCTGCACGCGTACCGCCGCCAGTTCGGTGGGCGAGCGCTCGGCGCCGGTGGCAGCCGCATCGGGGGACACCTCGGCCTCGCTGGCGTGCAGCGGCAGTGCGGCGCAGAGGGCGAGGGAGAGCAGGGTGGGGCGCAGGCAGCGGTTCATTCGGTTCGTCTTCGGACAACAAGGGAGACGAAGCGACGGCGCGCAGGTGCACCGGCCCATGACGGGGGTGTGGCTGCGGCTCAAAGCTCCCTACGCCGGTGCAAACCGGATCAGGTTCCAAGGGACTCTCTCAGCCTGGCAGATCCAGGCACCCCCGCTTCAGGTGACCATTTCACTACAAATGGTACGGATTTGCGAGCCGGTGCCCTTCAGGCTGCCGCGTGCAGGGCCTGCAGCAGCGCCTGTCCCGGCGCGCTGTGGAACCACGCCGGGTGCCCCAGCATGAAGGGCTGCCAGGCCACGTTCGCGTTCGCGGTCGAGCCGGTGATGCCTTCGAAGTACTCCACTTCGGACAGTGCGAAGTCGAAATGGACCATCGGCAGCAGGTCGGCCAGCAGGTGTACGCGTGCCGCCGAGAGCGGCTGTACCTCGCGGTAGCCGTCGAGCAGGGCCAGCGCGATATCGATGCGCACCGCCTCCATGCCGCGCTCCAGTTCCAGCCACGCCACCGCGTTGCGCTCGATCGCGGTGGCGAGGTCGAACAGCGCGCTGGTGGGCGAGGCCAGGCCGAAATCCAGCACGGTGCTGATCTGCCCATCGCGCCACAGCAGGTTGGAAACATGCCAGTCGTTGTGCGCCCACAGCCGTGGCTCGTCGCGCAGGCGCTCGGCCAGTCCGGCATGCCACGGCAGCACGTCACGCTGCAGCTGCGATTCCCACGGAATGCGCGCGAGATAGCGGGCCAGCCCGGGGCGCTCGTGCAGCCCCGCCTTGATGGCCGCGATCGGATCGTCGGCGCGGATCAGATCGTCGCGCGCGACCAGCAGATGGGTGCTGCGCTGTGGCGCGTGGTAACTGGCCGCGGCGCGGTGCAGCTGGGCCAGCATGCGGCCAGCCTCGCGGGCCTGCGCGACATCGGTCAACAGCGACCACGACACCGCGTCGCGGTACAGGTCGTCGCCCACGCCAACCGCATGCAGCTCGAAGGTCCACTCGCCGTGTTCGACCGCGGTGTGGCCATCGGTGGCCGCCAGCACCTGCACCACCGGTACGCCGGCGGCGGCCAGATGGGCGATGAAATGGTGTTCTTCTTCCAGGCACGCCGCGCTGCGCACGCTGTGGTGGTGGCGCTTGATGAACACCGCGCCGTCCACGCCGTTGACGATGGCGGCGGCCGACAGCGGCCGCGGGCTGTGCCAGCGGGGCTGGCTGCGCTCGTCCAGCTGAGGGTAACGCCGGCGCAGCCACGCAATGTCCGCCGTGCTGATCGGCGGCCAGTCGGCGGCGACCTCATCGTTGTTGAGGCCCTGCACGCGGTGGGAGGAAGACGTCATGCCGCAACCCAGTGGGGAAAGTCACATCCAAGGCTGCGCATTCAACGCCATGCGCGCGGCCAACGCAAACGGGCGGGTCATCGACCCGCCCGTCCGTGCATCGGCATGGGGATGCCGGGCTGCTTACCAGCCGCGATGGCGGCCGCGGTCGTGGTAGTAGCGGTTGTCGTAGTAACGCTCGCGCTGCCAGCGACGGTCGTCACCGCGGTCGTAGTAGCCGCTGCGATAATAGCCACGGTCGTAACGGCGATCGTAGCGGTTGTCGTAACGGCGATTGTCGTAGTAACGACGGTCGCGGCGGTCGGAGGTAGTCAGGTTGCCGATCGCGCCGCCGGCCACGGCACCGCCGACGGTGGCAGCGGGATCACCGTTGGAGAGCAGGTTGCCGGCCACGCCACCGACCACGGCGCCGACCAGGGTGCGCTTGTCCTTCCTCGACATCGCGCTGGCATCGCTGGCCACGGCCACACCGGCCACCAGTGCCAGAGCCATCGCCAGACCACGGAAGCTGAGTGCGGAAGTACTGAGCATGTTCGTTCTCCTGTGAGGTGCATGCCACGCTGGGCAGGGAGGGCGCGGGGCGCCCCGGCTGCCGTGGTGTCCACGCTGGCGTTCCAACATTGCCGGAACATTGCCTGGTCCACCGTGCGGCTTGCGCATTCATCTAGCGGCAGGCGGCATGAAGCAAGGCTGAAAGCGGCCCTGGCCGCTCAGCTGGCAGAAAGGGAAAGGGCCGCGCATGGGGCTGCCCCTCCCGGTCTGCAAGGCGTTGCGGGCCTAGACGCCCATGGCCTTCTGCGCCTGGCGGGTCTGTTCCTGCTGCGCGTCCTGCTGCTGGTGCAGCACGTTCGGCGCGCCGTGCACCGCGCCGCTGCTGAGCGCCATGCTCTGTTCGCTGGCGGTGCGGGTTTCCACCGCAACGCGGCTGGCCGCCGGGTCTCCGATCGTGCCCTGCACGGCGAACAGGCGCTCACCGTTCGGGCTGGGCACCACCGCGTCGATGCGCTGCAGGCCGGCGGCATGCGCCTCCCTGGTCAGCGCCGCTGCGGCACTTTCCAGCGCGTGGCGGTCCTTGAAGGTACCCGCCGGCATCCGTTCCAGGCCTTCGCTGGCCTGCAGGTACATCGGATTGCGCGGGTGCCGCTCGTCGTTCAGCAGCGGGCGCTCGCGGGCTTCCCTGATCGCGTCCAGCGTCTTCGCACCGACGATGCCGTCGGCGACCAGCCCGTTGTCCTTCTGCAGCTGGCGCACCGCCGCTTCGGTATTGCGGCCGAAGCGGCCGTCCTCGACCAACGGCTTGCCGTCGGCGCCGGCATAGCCGAGGTGGCCCAGCTGCTCCTGCACCTTGCGCACGCCCTCGCCGTGTGCACCCGGCTTGTACAGTTCGGCGTGCGGTGTGCCAGTGCCCTTGTGCTCGGCCGCAGGCTTGCCCTGGGTCTGCTCGTGCGATTGGGTGCGGCTCTCCAGCAGGTCGCGGGCCTTGGACAACGGGTCCGACGCGAACAGCTTCCAGTTCGGGTGGTCCTTCACCTGCTTCAGGTAGTCCTCCACCGGCATGGTGTGCACGCCCTTGCTGCCGGTGGACTGGCTGATCAGCAGTTTGTCGGTGTTCGGGTCGCGCACCACCATCACGATGTGGTCGATGCCGTTCCAGTGCTCATGGCGGGTCCTGGCCGTATCCAGGCCGATGACCATGCCTTCCTTCAGCGCATCGGGCTTGAGGATGGCGTCGCGGTCCAGCAGCACGCCGGACTGGTCGAACGCCTTGCGCACGATGCCACCGGAACCGAGGTTGCCCAGGTCGATGCGATCAGCCTTGCTGAATACCGCGTGCCCGGCCTTCTGGTTGATCTCGTCCATGGTCCGGTTCTGCAGCGTGCCGACCCAGCCGGAGCAATCGATGTAGCCCTGGTCCACGTTCTTGCCGGTCTTGCCCGGCACGTACAGCGCATGGCCCGGGATGTTGATGGCGTACTTGACGTCGTCGTACTTCACGCCGGCGTCGTAGGCGGCCTGCAGTTCGATGCCCGGCTTCGGCGCGGCGGCAGCCGTTGCGGTCGCCGCCAGCGTGGCTGCAGCGGCGCCCACGGCTGCAGTCTGCGCCGGCGCAGCCGGAGTCTGGGTGTGGGTCTGGCCCGGTGCCACGGTCTGCGGTGCGATGTGCTTTTCCGGGATGCTGATCGCTGCGTACTTGTGGATGTAGTAGCTGGAGAAGGTCCGCGCCAGGTCGCCGTCGTTCATGCCACGCATTTCGGCCAGGGTATGGCCGGTCAGTGCCTTGGCATCGGAGCCGATCTGGTTGAGCACGTTGCGGCGCATGTTGATCTCTTCGCCATGGCCGTTGCGGACCACGCCGAAGGTGCCGGTGGCGATCGCGGTCTGCACCGAGCCATAGCCGGCGCTACCCTGCTGGTGGGCCAGGTACAGGTCCAGGCCGGTCGGCGTGTCGCCGCCGGACAGGTACGGGTGGCCGGTGCGCTCATTGCGGCGCGCCATCGAGCCCAGGTTGTCCTGGTACATCTGCGCGGCGGCTTCGGTGTTGCGGGTCGGGTCGAACTCGTGGCCGGTCAGGTGGTACTGGCGGGCCGAGCCGGGCACGAACTGGAACAGGCCCTTGGCCCCGGTCGAGGTGTTGTGGGCGCGCTCGTTGAAGGTGCCACCGGTCTCGATGTGCGCGAAACGCATGAAGTCATCCACGGGGATGCCCTTCTGCCTGGCGACCTGCTCGACGATGTCCAGGACTTCCTTTTTGCTGTAGTCATGCTGTGCCATGACGTTTTCCTCGGGGTTGATGGAGCGGCCGATGCCGCGAATCGCCAACCGGACTCATCCGTGAGTCAAGAACATGTCGGTCAACAGGGAACCCGCGTGTGGCGGGTGCAATCAGGGTGCGACGTACTGCTGGGTCGCGCTGTCGAAGGTGTAGTGCACGGTGTCGCCGGCACCCAGCGTGCGGGTCTTGCCGGGGCCTTCGATGGTGGTGCCCTTGAAAGTCACGGTCAGCTGCGGCAGGCCATTGCTGCCGGCCACGAAGGCCAGTTCGCCATCGCTGTCGGTGCACGGCATCACGTTGCCATCGTCGCAGGCCGCGCTGTTGTCTTCCCCGGTGCGCACCGAGCCGACGTAACGCCAGACCTTGCTGTCGAGGTCGTCCTCGCTGCGCTTGGGGTTGAACAGCAGCAGGGCGTAGCCGCTGCTGCTGACGCCGCGGTCGAAGCTGCTGGTCGGCACTGCCAGCAGCAGGCGGCCGTCGGCGGTGCGGTGTTCGATCGGCTTGCGCCGGGTATCAACGTCATCGGCCTTGTCGTAGGCACCGAGCGCACCGATGGTCCACTCCTGGCCACGGAACTTCCACGGCTTCCTGGCGTCGCTGCCGGCCAGCACGAAGGTGGCTTCGGCCAGATTGGCGCGGTCGTCGGGGCCGGCCGGCTGCTGTTCGCCCGGCTTGCCGTAGTGCTCGCGGGTATCCCAGGAAAAACCGGTGTAGTAGGTAGTGCCGTCCAGGGTGAAGGCGTGGCCGAACCAGAAGGTCGCCACGCTGCCGTTCTGGACCTCATAGGACGTCGCACCATCGCCATCCACCTGGTAGATGAAATACATCACGGTCGGTGCGTCGGGCGGGGTGACGGCGGCATCGGGAGAGCGGTTCTGCATCGGGGCAACATCCTGTCGGGGCGCTTTGGCAGCCTGCGCAGGCGCAGGCTGGGAGGACGAGGGGGCCGGATCGGCGGCGCTGCAGGCGGCAGCGGAAAGAGAGACGAGCAGGCACGCCGCGAATGCGCGCAGGGGCCGCAACGGCAGGGTCCAACGTAGCTTGGGGGGGGACTGCATGCGCCTCTCCATGGTCAGCGTTGCCGGGCCAGACGGCCGGCAGGAAGCCGCACCCCATCCATCAGGGACGGGAGCGAGGACATGAGCCGGTCGATTCCTTCGACCTCGCATTGAGAACTCATGCCCGCCCATCTTGGCACAGATCCGCAGGCCGTCAAAGAGGGGCGCGACGGGCGGGGAGGTTATGTGCGGTGCGTCTCAGATCTTGCCGTCACGCAGATAGTCGAACAATTCGGCGTCACCCTTCAGCCCCAGTTTGAGCATGGCGTCGCCCTTCTGCCGGCTGATGGTGCTGACGCTCTTGTGCAGTTGCAGCGAGATCTCCTTCACCGTCATGCCGGTGCCGAGCAGTCGCAGCACCTCCACTTCGCGTGGTGACAACGGCTTGCCGTCGCCCTCGCGCATGCGCCAGCTGCCGGCCGCGTCCACCCTCTCGCGCAGGCTGCGGCTGATGTAGGGCTGGCCGCGGTAGACCGACTGGATGGCCTGCGGCAGTTCGTCCATCGACGAACTCTTGTCGACCAGGCCGAGTACCCCGCTGTCGAGCACCATGCGCAGGATTGCCAGGTTGTTGGAGACGCTGAGCATCAGCACTGGCAGGTCGGGATGGCGGCGGCGGATCATGCCGATCATGGCGAAGCCGTCGGCCTGTGGACTGCCCGGCATGGAGTAGTCGGTCACCAGCAGGTCGCAGGGCTGGCTGCCGAGCAGGGCCATCAGCGCCTGCGCACTGTCGGCCTCGCCGACCACGCGGCCCACGCCGCTCGACTCGATGACGGCGCGGGTACCGATACGGACCACGGGATGATCGTCTGCGATGATGATGCGCAAGCTCATGCTCTAGTATGGCCATCGGGCACGCCGGGCCGCGACCATCGCGGTCCCTGGCAGGATTCTAGGAGATCGACGCAGATGCGTAGGTGGGCTGTTCGCGGGCTGCTCCTGCTGCTGGCGGTGCTGGCCCTGCCCGTGGCCCAGGCACAGCCGGCCCCTGGCCTGCTGCCGCTCAGCTCGTTGCAGCGCGAATACCTGGTGGCGCATCCGACCATCGTTGTCGGGCAGTATGACAGCGGCTGGCCCCCCTTCGAGTCTCTTCGTGACGGCCAGCAGGTTGGGCTGGGACCGGATTACCTGTCGCATCTTGCTCGCCAGCTCGGCGTGAAGGTCGAGATGCGTCGCTATCCGGACTGGACTTCCGTGCTGGATGCGACATGTCGTGGCGAGATTGACGTGGTCATGAATGTCGGTCTCAGTGCCGACCGCACCCGCTGCATGGTCTATACCGCTGCGTATGCCGAAGCGCCGCTGGCGCTGGTGGGACGACCGGCCGATCTTCGCGCGTCCGAGATCCCCGACCTGGATGGCCTGCGCGTGGTGATCGAGCAGGATTTCCTGACCGGTCCTCAGGTGCGTGCCCGTTTCCCGCGTGCCCGCCAGCTTGTCGCAAACGACACGTTGACGGCGTTGCAGATGGTCAGAGACGACAAGGCCGATGTCTACATCGGCAATGCCTTCGTCGCCACTGAACTGATCGCCAGCCGGCGCGTGCTGGGCGTGGCGCTGCTGCGCCCGAGCGATCTTCCACCCGAACGGCTGCATTTCGGCATCCCCAACGGCAAACAACCCCTGGCGGAAGCGCTGGACCTGGCGCTGGCTGCCACCAGCCAGGCCCAGCGCGATGCGCTGGCACAACGCTGGCTGCCCCCTCCGCATTGGTCGGCATCGGCGCAGCTGGCGTTGAGCCAGGCCGAGAAGCGAGTGCTGGAGCAGCCGTTGAAGATCGGCTTTGCGCCGAATGCCGCGCCGCTGTCGTTCATCGGTGAGGATGGCCGGCCCAGTGGACTGGCCAGCGAGTACCTGCAGCGCTTGATGCAGGCTGGCGCCAACCTGCAGATCGAGAACAGTCACGACTGGTACGAGGTGCGTGAGAAGGCCCGCCGCGGCGAACTGCAGGCAGTGATGGGCATGCCCGCCGATTCACGCTACCTGGACCCGGATTGGGTGTTCAGCCAGCCCTTCATCAGCGTGCCGAACGTGATCGTCACCAGAAATGATGGTGCGGCGCTGCTGGGACTGGCCGATCTGCAGGGGAAGCGCGTGCTGCTCTCCGACCCGGAGCGCCTGCGCCGCTACGTGCTGCAGCAGGCACCGCAGGCCCGGATCATCGCCGCGCGCAGCGCCGAGCAGGCGTTGCAACGCCTGCTCGATGGCGAAGCCGATGCCTATGTCGGCAATCTTGCGCTGGTCGATCGCCTGCTGCGCAGCCGTTTCCCGGCGCGGCTGCAGGTGGCGGCGCCGGCCGGCTTCAATGACCAGCTGGCATTGGCGGTGGATCGCCGGCACGCAGCATTGGCCACCACCTTCGATCGCCTGCTGCTGCAGATGACTCCACGCAAGCGCGAAGCACTGCGCAGCGCCTGGCTGGCGGTGGAACACCGCAGCGGCGTCGACTGGAGCAATCTGCTGCGGTGGGGCGTGCCGGTGCTGCTGGTATTGCTGACCGCGCTGCTGGTGCATGGCGTCGGCCATTGGCGGCTGCGCCGTGAGGTGGCAGGACGCCGCCAGCTGGAGCAGCGTCTGGCCGAGGTGACCGACAACCTGCCCGCAGTGGTGTACCAGGCGCGCCGCGACGCCGATGGCACGCTCAGCTTCCCGTTCATCGCCGGCGATCTGCCTGCGTTGTTCGGTATCACCCGGCAGCAGGCCGAACAGGATGCGAGGCTGTTGCTCGAACGCATCGAGGAAGAGGATCGCGCACACATCCTGCACGCCATCGAGCAGGCGGCGCGCCAGTTCGCGCCGTTGATCCTGGAGTTCCGCCTGCGCAGCGATGGGGAAGGCACGCGCTGGGTGCGCAGCCAGGCCCATCCCTACGCCGCCGAAGAGGGCGCGGTGATCTGGAGCGGTTACTGGGTGGATGTGAGCGAGGCCCGGATGCAGGCCGACGCCCTGACGGCGGCGAAGGCGGATGCCGAGCAGGCCGCCGAGGCCAAATCGCGTTTCCTGGCCACGATGAGCCACGAGATCCGCACGCCGATGAGTGGCGTGCTGGGCATGCTGGAGGTGCTGGCGCACTCACCGCTGGACAGCGAACAGCAGCGCATCCTCGGCGTGATCGAGGATTCGGCACAGATGCTGCGGCAGATCCTCGACGACATCCTCGACTACTCGCGGCTGGAAGCAGGGGCGTTGCGCCTGGAACCGGTGCCGCAACCACTGCGGCCGCTGCTGGAAAGCGTGTGCCGCCTGCTGTCTGCTCAGGCCAGCGCGCGTGGCCTGGCGCTGCATGTGCAGATCGACCCACTGCTGGCGCCTGCCCACGAAGTGGATGGCGTTCGGCTGCGCCAGATCGTGTTCAACCTGCTCAGCAACGCCATCAAGTTCACCGCACAGGGCGAGGTGCGCCTGCAGCTGGAGGTGCTGGGGCCGACCAGCGAAGACGGCGTGCAACCGCTGTGCCTGAGCGTCACCGACACCGGCATCGGAATCGCGCCGGAACAACTGCAGCACCTGTTCGCGCCCTTCATGCAGGCCGGGGCCTACATCCAGCGTGACCACGGAGGCACCGGCCTGGGCCTGAGCATCTGCCAGCGGCTGGTGCAGATGATGCAGGGCGAACTGGCCCTGCACAGCACGCTGGGCGAAGGAACCCGCGCCGAAGTGCGGGTATCGCTGGTGGAGGCCGGCAGTGAGGACGCAGCGGCGCTGCTGGACGAGCAGGAGCAGACCGCGCTGCTGCCCGCCGCGCTGCGCCAGGCGCGGGTGCTGGTGATCGAGGATCACCCGACCAACCAGGCGATGATGGCGTGGCGGCTGCAGCAGCTGGGCGTGCCCCATGTCCTGCTGGGCGATGGCCAGCAGGCGCTGGATCGCTTGTCGTCGGAGAGCTTCGACCTGGTGATCACCGACTGCCGCATGCCGGTACTCGATGGATTTGGCTTCACCCGCCTGCTGCGCGAACGCGAGGGCCGCACCGGCCAGCCGCGGCTGACGGTGCTGGCGCTGACCGCCAGCGTGCTGGACGACGATGCGCGCCGCTGCCGCGAGGCCGGCATGGATGAAATACTGGCCAAGCCGCTGTCACTGGCCACACTGCGTGCCGCGCTGCTGCGCTGGCTGCCGCAGGCCCAGGGCCAGTCATTCGACGTGCCGGCGCCGGAGGTTGCCGCCGATGACGGTGAAGCATTGCCTGACCTGGCCGCCCTGCAGCAGCGCTACGGATCCCGCGCGGTGGCCGAGCAGCTGCGCGACAGCCTGTTGCAGGCCAGCGAGAGCGATCTGGCGGCCGTGCAGCGCGCCGTGCAGGCCGGCGACCGCGAGGCGGCGGCGCTGCACCTGCATCGCCAGGCGGGCGGCCTGGGGGCGGTCGGGGCGACGGCATTGGCCGGGCAGGCCAATGCCCTGGTCGAGCGCCTTCAGGATGCGGCGGAGACCGACCCGGCGCCGTTGTTCGCCGCCGTAACGGCATTCGTGGCACAGCTGCAGCATCAGCTGCAGCGGTTGGCTCACTGAGCCGACTGCTGCTGCAGGTAGGCGATCACCAGCGCGCGGCGTTCTGCGCTGGGGAAGGCGTTGTACATGCGCGTGCCCGGCACCAGGTGCGTCGGTGACTGCAGGAAGGTATCCAGCGTCTGCGCGGTCCAGGTGATATCTGCCCGGCGCATGCCCTCGGAATAGCCGTAGTCGGGCAGGCTGCCGGCGCGGCGGCCGATCACGCCGTGCAGGTTCGGTCCGAAGCGGTGGATGCCACCGGGCTGCACGGTGTGGCAGCCGGCACACAATTCGAACGCACGCTGCATGGCCTGCTGGTGCGCCTGTTCGGGCGTGGCCGGGACCGCAGGCGGGCGCTGGCAGGCCGTGGCAAGCAGGGCCACGGCAATGGTGATGAGCAGGCGGGAGGCACGCATGGGCGGGCAGGATAGCGGTGAGGTGCAGCGGCCGGGCTGCGACCGGCGGTCGCAGCCCCGGGCGATCACATACCCGAGTAGTTCGGGCCACCGCCGCCCTGCGGGGTCACCCATACGATGTTCTGGGTCGGATCCTTGATGTCGCAGGTCTTGCAGTGCACGCAGTTCTGCGCGTTGATCTGCAGGCGCGCGTTGTCGGCTTCGCCAACGAACTCGTATACGCCGGCCGGGCAGTAGCGTGCTTCCGGGCCCGCGTACTCGGCCAGGTTGACCTTCACCGGAATGCTGGGGTCTTTCAGCGTCAGGTGGCTGGGCTGGTTTTCGTCGTGGTTGGTGCTGCTCAGGAACACCGAGCTGAGGCGGTCGAAGGTCAGCACGCCATCCGGCTTCGGGTAGGCGATGCGGGTGTGCTTGGCCGCCGGTTCCAGGCAGGCATGGTCCGGCTGCGTGCGGTGCAGGGTCCACGGCGGGTTGCGCACGCCCAGCTTTGGCAGCAGCCACTGCTCCACGCCGGTCATCAGGGTGGCCACGGTCTGGCCCTTCTTGAACCACTGCTTGAAGTTCTTGGCCTGCTGCAGTTCGGTGAACAGCCAGCTGGCTTCGAACGCCTTCGGGTAGGCGCTCAGTTCGTCGTGCTGGCGGTCGGCGGCCAGCGCGTCGAATGCGGCATCGGCGCACAGCATGCCGGTCTTGATCGCGGCGTGGCTGCCCTTGATGCGGCTGGCGTTGAGATAGCCGGCCTCGCAGCCGACCAGCGCGCCGCCGGGGAACACCGTCTTCGGCAGCGACAGCAGGCCACCGGCGGTGATCGCACGCGCGCCGTAGCCGATGCGGGTGCCGCCTTCCAGGTGCTTGCGGATCGACGGATGGGTCTTGAAGCGCTGGAACTCTTCGAACGGGCTCAGCCATGGGTTCCTGTAGTCGAGGCCGACCACGTAGCCGATGGCGACCTTGCCACCGTCGGCGTGGTACAGGAACGCACCGCCGTAGGTGTCGCTGTCCAGCGGCCAGCCGGCCGCATGCACCACCAGGCCCGGCTCATGCCTGGCCGGGTCGATCTGCCACAGTTCCTTGATGCCGATGCCGTAGGCCTGCGGGTCCTTGCCTTCGTCGAGCTTGTAGCGGGCGATCAGCTGGCGGCCGAGGTGGCCGCGCGCGCCTTCGGCGAAGATCGTGTATTTCGCGTGCAGCGCCATGCCGCGCTCGAAGGCCGGGCCGATGCTGCCGTCCTTCTCGATGCCCATGTCGCCGGTGGCCACGCCGATCACTTCGCCGTTGTCGCCGTACAGCACCTCGGCGGCCGCAAAGCCGGGGAAGATCGCCACTTCCAGCGCCTCGGCCTGCTGCGCCAGCCAGCGGGTCACTTCCCCCAGGCTGATGATGTAGTTGCCTTCATTGTGGAAGCACTCCGGCAGCAGCGCATGGGGCGTGCTGCGCGCGCCGGTTTCGCTGAGGAACAGGAATTCGTCGCGGGTGACTTTCTGCTTCAGCGGTGCGCCGCGCTCGGCCCAGTCCGGGAACAGTTCGGTCAGCGCGCGCGGGTCCATCACCGCGCCGGACAGCACGTGTGCGCCCGGCTCTGAGCCTTTTTCCAGCACGCACACCGACAGTTCGCGGCCGGCTTCGATCGCGCGCTGGCGCAGGCGGATCGCGGTGGCCAGGCCGGCGGGGCCGGCGCCGACGATCACCACGTCGAACTCCATTACTTCACGCGGGGGCAGGGCGTTGGCTTCAGCGCTCATCGATTGCATGACTCGTGGGTAGGGCCGGCATCGGGGCCACCGGCGGTGCCTGGGAATCGCGCGTGCAGCCACGGGCGAAACGGTTGTTTGAATGTGTCAGGGTACCGGGCCGCGCGTGATCGAGCTAGATCGCCGATGTTCACACCCGGATTGCTGCAATGCAGCGTAGCGCCGCCGCTCTGGTGGGTGCCGACCCTGGCCGGCACGCTCTGCCCGGATGACCGACAATGGCCGGGTCCTGACTGCGTGTGAGTGCCATGGCTTTGCATCCGTACGATCTGTTCGATGTCCGTTCCCTGCTCAACGAGGAAGAGCGCGCGGTGCAGGAAAGCGTCGCCCGCTTCACCAACGAGCGCGTGCTGCCGATCATCGGCGATGCTTTCGACCAGGCCCATTTCCCATCTGAACTGGTGCCGGAGATCGCCGCGCTGGGCCTGCTGGGCGCCACCCTGCCGGCCGAATACGGCGGCGGCGGCCTCGGTGCGGTCAGCTACGGCCTGATCTGCCAGGAGCTGGAGCGCGGCGATTCGGGCCTGCGCAGCTTCGTCTCGGTGCAGAGCTCGCTGTGCATGTACCCGATCTACGCCTATGGCAGCGAGGAACAGCGCCAGCAGTGGCTGCCGGCGATGGCGCGCGGTGAACTGATCGGTTGCTTCGGCCTGACCGAGGCCCACGGCGGTTCCGATCCGGCCAGCATGAAGACCCGCGCGGTGCGCGACGGCAGCGACTGGCGCATCAGCGGCAGCAAGATGTGGATCACCAGCGGCCCGGTGGCCGACCTGGCCATCGTCTGGGCGCAGACCGAAGACGGCATCCAGGGCTTCGTGCTGGAGAAGGGCATGGCCGGCTTCACCACGCAGGAAATCAAGCACAAGATGAGCCTGCGTGCGTCGCTGACCGGTGCGCTGTACTTCGACGACGTGCGCGTGCCCGACAGCCATCGCCTGCCGAACGTGAAGGGCCTGAAGGGGCCGCTGGGTTGCCTGACCCAGGCGCGCTATGGCATCAGCTGGGGCCCGATCGGTGCGGCGATTGCCTGCCTGGATGAAGCGCTGGGCTATGCCAAGGAGCGCGTGCTGTTTGGTCGCCCGCTGGCCGCGACCCAGAGCGCGCAGATCAAGCTGGCGGAGATGGCCCGCCGCATCACCACCGCACAGCTGCTGGCATTGCAGCTGGGGCGATTGAAGGAAGCGGGCCAGCTGCAGCCGCAGCAGGTCAGCCTGGCCAAGTGGAACAACTGCCGGATGGCCATCGACATCGCCCGTGAATGCCGCGACCTGCTCGGTGGGGCTGGTATCACCACCGAACACGTGGCGATCCGGCATGCGCTGAACCTGGAGTCGGTGATCACCTATGAAGGCACCGAGACCGTGCACCAGCTGGTGATCGGCCGTGAGCTGACCGGCATCAACGCGTTCTGAAGCCTGGTTCTGGTGGGTGCCAACCTTGGTTGGCACATTCCTTCAGTGCACGACCAGGCATCGGTGCGGACCAAGGTCCGCACCCACCAGGGGTGGTTCACAGCCATCAGAGGTTCTCGGTGGCCGCTTGGACCTGCCCTTGGTGGGTGCCAACCTTGGTTGGCACATTCCTTCAGTGCACGACCAGGCATCGGTGCGGACCAAGGTCCGCACCCACCAGGAGCGATTCACAGCCATCAGAGGTTCTCGGTGGCCGCCTGGACCTGCCCTTGGTGGGTGCCAACCTTGGTTGGCACATTCCTTCAGTGCACGACCAGGCATCGGTGCGGACCAAGGTCCGCACCCACCAGGAGTGGTTCACAGCCATCAGAGGTTCTCGGTGGCCGCCTGGACCTGCCCTTGGTGGGTGCCAACCTTGGTTGGCACATTCCTTCAGCGCGCGACCGGGCATCGGTGCGGACCAAGGTCCGCACCCACCAGGAGCGATTCACAGCCACCAGAAGCAGGTCATACCCACCAGCAGCGGTTCACACCCCACCTGAGGCGGTTTACGCCCCGCCGGCAAAGCCGTGCTGGCGCCACGCTTCGTACATCACCACGGCAACGGTGTTGGAAAGATTGAGGCTGCGGTTGTCCGGCCGCATCGGCAGGCGCAGGCGGCGGCCATCGGGCAATGCATCGAGCACGTCCTGCGGCAGGCCGCGGCTTTCCGGGCCGAACAGGAAAGCATCACCGTCTTCGAACGCCACGCTGTCATAGCGGACGCTGGCACGCGTACTCAGGGCGAACAACCGCTTCGGTGCGATCCGCGCCAGCGCGGTGTCCAGGTCGGGGTGCACCTGCAGGCGCGAATACTCGTGGTAGTCCAGGCCGGCGCGCTTGAGCTGCTTGTCTTCCAGTGCGAAGCCGAGCGGCTCGACCAGGTGCAGCTGCGCGCCGGTGTTGGCGCAGAGCCGGATCACATTGCCCGTGTTGGGCGGGATTTCCGGTTGGAACAGGATCACGTGGAACTGGGGCGCGGCATTCATCGGCGCAGTGTACCTGCGACGACCGCCGCCTTTACGGCGCACGCCCTGCACGGGGCAGGGCGGCACCGCTTACGGGCGCAGCAGGACCTGGGCGGTTCCGGTGGCCAGGGCCTGCAGGTCGGCGGCGCTCGGACGCACCTGCAGGGCCGGCAGGTTGGTGATGACCGAGTTGGCGACGTTGGTGGCGGCGGCAGCCAGGGTCGCGGCGTAGCGCTGGGCTTCCAGTTCGGCGGCCAGGGCGACGCGCTGTTCCAGGCTCGGGCGCACTTCCACCGAGGCCAGGGTGGTGATCGGCATCGCGGCGGCGACCGGGGTGGCGACGTAGCCGCTGCGCTCGGCCAGCTGGTCGGCGCTCGGACGCACTTCCACGGTGGCCAGGGTGGGGATGCCGCTGGCCTGTTCCCAGGCCTGCTGGGCCAGCTGGTCGGCGGCCGGGCGAACCTGCACGGTGGACAGGGTCTTGATGGATTCGGAGGCCTGCACCGACGAAACAACCGCGGTGCCGGCGATCAGGGCGATGGCGATGGTCTTGGCGTTCATGACGGGGCCTGTTTAGTGTTGGTGATCAGTGGTGTGGTAGTAAGGTAGTACACCAATTCTGGGGATGCAAGGAGAATTTTCGATTTCCTGCATCTGTTCAGTCTTCAGTCAGCTTTTGTCTGAAGCCCTTCTTGGCGCAGGAAGTACCAAGCAATCCCCGTGCCAACTTTTAGCTATTGATTTACAAGGGTTTTCTGGTAATCGAAAAGTGTCCGGTGGGCGGACACCTGTCCATTCGATCTGCCGCGGACACTGTCCGGACGCTTTCAGTCGGCGCATGTGACGGTTCAGGCCCTGCGGATGGGCCGGGCCGGATGGCCTCCAGGGCAAACACCCCCAGTGACTGGCGACCGATTCCTGCCGTTGCCTGCGCAGGCTAGGATCGGGGTTCACCTATGTGACCAAGGATCCGGATATGTCTCTCGCCCTTCGCCCGCGCGCTGCACTGCTGGCCGTCGCCCTCAGCACCGCCCTGGGCACGCTTGCGCCCACCTCCGCGCTTGCCGCCAAGCCGGCGGCACCGGCCAAGGTCGATATCCCGTACGAGCAGTTCACCCTGCCCAACGGCCTGCGCGTGATCGTGCATACCGATCGCAAGGCGCCGATCGTCGCGGTCAACGTCTGGTACCACGTGGGCAGCAAGGACGAACCGGCCGGCCGTACCGGCTTTGCGCACCTGTTCGAGCACCTGATGTTCCAGGGCAGCGAAAACCACGACGGCGAATTCTTCGAACCGTTCAAGCAGGTCGGTGCCACCAACCAGAACGGCACCACCAATACCGACCGCACCAACTACTTCGAGAACGTGCCCACCACCGCGCTGGACATGGCGCTGTGGATGGAGTCGGACCGCATGGGTCACCTGGTCGGTGCGATCGACCAGGCGGCGCTGGACGAGCAGCGTGGCGTGGTGCAGAACGAGAAGCGCCAGGGCGAGAACCAGCCCTACGGCCAGGCCTGGGACCAGCTCAACAAGGCGCTGTACCCGGTAGGCCACCCGTACCACCACGGCGTGATCGGTTCGATGAACGATCTGAACGCGGCGTCGCTGGATGACGTGAAGACCTGGTTCCGCACCTGGTACGGCCCGAACAACGCGGTGCTGGTGCTGGCCGGCGACATCGACCTGGCCACCGCCAAGGAAAAGGTCGGCAGGTACTTCGGCAGCATTCCGGCCGGCCCGACCATGGCGCAGCCGGCCGTGAACGTGGCCAAGCGCAGCGCCGACACGCGCGAGACGATGACCGACAAGGTGCCGCAGGCGCGCATCTACCGCGCCTGGAACGTGCCGCAGGTCGGCACCACCGATGTCGATCAGCTGCAGCTGTTCGCGCAGGTACTGGGCGGTGCCAAGTCCTCGCGCCTGAGCCAGCGCCTGCAGCACCAGGACAAGCTGGTGGACAGCATCGCGTCGGGCCTGTCGACGTCGCAGCTGGGTTCGAACTTCGTGATCATGGCGACGGTCAAGCAGGGCCAGGACCCGGCCAAGGTCGAGAAGATCATCGACGAGGAACTGGATCGCCTGATCAAGCAGGGCCCGACCGCGGCCGAGCTGGAGCGTGCCAAGACCGGCGCCCGCGCCGGCTTCATCCGTGGCATCGAGCGCATCGGTGGCTTCGGCGGCAAGGCCGATGCGCTGGCCGAGTGCGCAGTGTTCACCGGCGACCCGGGTTGCTTCCGCACCTCGCTGGCCAACATCGAGAAGGCCAGTGCCGCCGATCTGAGCCGGCTGGGTGCGCAGTGGCTGGACAAGGGCAGTCACACCCTGGTGATCGCACCGGGTGAGCGTGTGGCGCTGAAGGAAGACCCGAGCCAGGCGCCGAAGCCGTTCACCGTGCCGGCGGTGGACCCCAAGTACAGCACCCTGCCGGAGCAGGTCGACCGCAAGGCCGGCGTGCCGCAGACCCGCGAGTTCCCGCAGCTGAAATTCCCGGCGCTGCAGCGCGCCACGCTGAAGAACGGCACCCAGGTGATCCTGGCCGAGCGCCACGAGATTCCGGTGGTGCAGTTCAGCTACCAGTTCCCGGGCGGCTTCAGCGCCGACCAGGGCCGCAAGCCGGGCACCGCCAACTTCACCATGAGCCTGATGACCGAAGGCGCCGGCAAGCTCGGCTCGCTGGCCTTCGCCGATGCCGCTGATGCATTGGGCGCCAGCCTGGATGCCTCGGCCGGCCTGGACTCGATGAGCGTGGACCTGTCGGCACTGAAGGAAAACCTGGCACCGTCGCTGGCGCTGTACCGCGACCTGCTGCGCGAGCCGCGCTTCGAGCAGGGCGAGATCGACCGGGTCAAGGCGAGCTGGATCGCCGGCATCCAGCAGGAGAAGGTCAACCCGGGTGCGGTGGCGATGCGCGTGCTGCCGCCGCTGCTGTACGGCAAGGGCCACCCGTATGCGATTCCGTTCACCGGCAGCGGCGACGAGGCGGCGATCAGCGGCCTGACCCGTGAGGACCTGGTCGACTTCCACCACGACTGGCTGCGCCCGCAGAACGGCACCCTGATCGTGGTCGGTGACACCACCCTGGCTGAGATCGTGCCGCTGCTGGACAAGCAGCTGGGCGACTGGAAGGCTGCGGGCGATGCCCCGCAGGTGAAGGCCGCCACCGACGTCGCATTGCCGAAGGGCCCGCGCGTGTTCCTGATCGACCAGCCGGGCGCGGTGCAGGCCAACCTGTTCGCCGGCCAGGTGGTGGCGCCGTCCAGTGCCACCAGCTCGACCCGCTTTGACATCGCCAACGGCGTGATCGGTGGTGACTTCACCTCGCGCCTGAACATGAACCTGCGCGAGGACAAGCACTGGTCGTATGGTGCACGCAGCAGCGCGATCAACTCGGTGGGCCAGCGCCCGTGGATGGCCAGCGCGCCGGTGCAGATCGACAAGACCGGGCCGGCGATGGCGGAAATGCGCAAGGAAATCGCTGCATTCGCCGATGGCAGCAAACCGGCCACCGCTGCGGAGATCAATCGCATCCGCAACATCCAGACCCTCAGCCTGCCCGGTGCCTACGAGACCGCCAGCGCGGTGGCGTCGACCATCGGGTCGATCGTGCAGTTCAAGCGCCCGGACGACTACGTGCTGCGTCGCAAGGCCGAGATCGAGGCGATGACCCCGGCGCAGGTGCAGCAGGCCGCTGCCGAGATCAAGCCGCAGGCCCTGACCTGGGTGGTGGTGGGTGACCTCAAGCAGACCGAAGCGGCCGTGCGTGCGCTGAACCTGGGCGAGGTGACGGTGATCGACGCCGAGGGCAACCCGGTGAAGAAATAAGGCACTACCCGGCCAGGGGTCGGATCCCTCCCATCGGGAGGGCTCCGACCTCCGCCCGGCTACCCTCGATTCAGGCTGTTCAGGCAGAATCCCCCCATACCCTTCCAGGATCTGCCCATGCGCGTTCTGCTGCTTTCCTCCCTGCTGCTCACCGTCACTGCCTGTACCTGGGTGCCGATCGAACCGGCCGGCAAGGCGACCCGCGTGCTGCCGGCAGGCCCGGTTCCGGCCGGCTGCATCGCCAAGGGCGAGGTCGTGGTTAGCGTGAAGAGCAAGGTCGGCTTCTACAACCGCAACCCGCTGCGCGTACAGGAAGAGCTGGAAACCCTGGCACGCAACGAAGCCCCGAGCGCCGGGGCCAATGCCGTGCAGGCCGCCGCGGCCCCCGCTGATGGCAGCCAGCGCTTCGCTGCCTACCAGTGCCCGCCGCGCTGAACGCTTCACCATACGGCCAAGCCTGAATTCGTAAAGATGCGGTGAAGGCCCCGGGGGTTATAGAATAGCGCCCCCTTTTGCCTGAGCCTTGGCGCTAACCTCGATGCTCTTCAAGAATGTCTCGATCGCCGGCCTGGCACACGTTGATGCGCCGCATACGCTGACGACCAAGGAAATCAACGAGCGGCTGCAGCCGACGTTGGATCGCCTCGGTATCCGCACCGACGTGCTCGGCGATATCGCCGGCATCCACGCCCGCCGCCTGTGGGACAACGGCGTGCTGGCGTCCGATGCCGCCACCATGGCCGGCCGCAAGGCGCTGGAAGACGCAGGCATCGATGCGACGCAGGTGGGCCTGCTGGTCAACACCTCGGTCAGCCGCGACTACCTGGAGCCGTCCACGGCCTCCATCGTGTCCGGCAACCTGGGCGTCAGCGACGAGTGCATGACCTTCGACGTTGCCAATGCCTGCCTGGCCTTCATCAATGGCATGGATATCGCGGCGCGCATGATCGAGCGTGGCGACATCGACTATGCGCTGGTGGTGGATGGCGAGACCGCCAACCTGGTGTACGAGAAGACCCTGGAGCGCATGACCGCCCCGGACGTCACCGCCGACGACTTCCGCAACGAGCTGGCCGCCCTGACCACCGGATCGGGTGCCGCCGCGATGGTGATGGCGCGCTCGGAACTGGTGCCGGATGCGCCGCGCTACAAGGGCGGCGTGACCCGCTCGGCCACCGAGTGGAACCAGCTGTGCCTGGGCAACCTGGACCGCATGGTCACCGATACCCGCCTGCTGCTGATCGAAGGCATCAAGCTGGCGCAGAAGACCTTCACCGCCGCCAAGATCGCCTTGGGCTGGGCCGTGGAAGAGCTGGACCAGTTCGTGATCCACCAGGTCAGCCAGCCGCACACCGCGGCGTTCATCAAGAACTTCGGCATCGACCCGAAGAAGGTCATGACCATCTTCGGCGAGCACGGCAACATCGGCCCGGCCTCGGTGCCGATCGTGCTGAGCAAGCTCAAGCAGCTGGGCAAGCTGAAGAAGGGCGATCGCATCGCGCTGCTCGGCATCGGCTCGGGCCTGAACTGCTCGATGGCTGAAGTGGTCTGGTAAGAAAGTCACCGCTGACCTGCTGTGTGATTGCCTGGCCAATCGCTCGCGACGGACAGCGATGATTTTTCCAAGTGTCCAAGGGCCGGTTCTACCGGCCCTTTCTACAGGTGCGATCCGATGTCCCAGCTTCCCGGTTACCCCGCCCACCCGCAGCGCTTCGAGGTCCGCCCCGGCCTGTCGATGAACTATCTCGACGAAGGCCCGCGCGACGGCGACGTGGTGGTGATGGTGCACGGCAACCCGTCGTGGAGCTATTACTGGCGCACGCTGGTGGCCGGCCTGTCGGACACGTACCGCTGCATCGTGCCGGACCACATCGGCATGGGCCTGTCGGACAAGCCCGATGACAGCCGCTACGAGTACACGCTGCAGTCGCGCGTGGATGATCTCGACGCGCTGCTGAAGCACCTGGGCATCACCGGCCCGGTGACCCTGGCCGTGCACGACTGGGGCGGCATGATCGGCTTCGGCTGGGCGCTGTCGCACCACGACCAGGTGAAGCGCCTGGTGGTGCTCAACACCGCCGCCTTCCCGATGCCGGCGGCGAAGAAGATGCCGTGGCAGATCGCGCTGGGCCGCCACTGGAAGATCGGCGAGTGGATCATCCGCACCTTCAACGCGTTCTCGTCCGGCGCCTCGTGGCTGGGCGTGGAGCGCAGGATGCCGGCCGACGTGCGCCGCGCCTACGTGTCGCCGTACAACAGCTGGGCCAACCGCATCAGCACCATCCGTTTCATGCAGGACATCCCGCTGTCGCCGTCCGACAAGGCGTGGTCGCTGCTGGAACGCGCCGGCAAGGCACTGCCGTCGTTCGCCGACCGCCCCGCCTTCCTCGGCTGGGGCCTGCGCGACTTTGTGTTCGACCACCACTTCCTGAAGGGCTTCCAGGCCGCGCTGCCGCGGGCCCAGGTACATGCCTTCGAGGATGCCGGGCACTACGTGCTGGAAGACAAGCAGGACGTGCTGGTGCCGGAGATCCGCGCGTTCCTGGACAAGAACCCGATCTGAAGGGCATGCCGACCAACGGTCGGCATCCACCGGAAGAGGGAATGGGCAGGTGCCGACCGTTGGTCGGCACACCGGCCGGCACTTCCCCTACGCAGCGATCGGTGCCTGCGGCGGCGAGGACGGGCTGTTGCCGTTGTCGTCCGGATGATCGTCGTCATTGTCGGCGCCATCGCGCCAGCGCCAGTCGGCCAGGGTCAGCGGATCCAGGCCGTAGGCGATGCGCGCCTTGTCGCACTGCGGGCTGGCCTTGCCGTACTCCCACGACGCATCCACCTCTCGGCACACGCTGGGCCGGTTGGGGTGGATGGTGCAGCGCGAGTACACGCCGACCTGCGCATCCAGTGCCACGCAGCGCACCGGCTTGGAGTGGGTGCCGCGCATGCACAGGCGGTGCGGGTCCAGCACCTCGGTCAGCTGGTGCGGCACGCCGCCGGGGGTGACCTCGTCCGATTCCATCCAGTGGAAGGCCACGCGGTATTGGGTGCAGCAGGCGCCGCAGGTCATGCAGGGATGTTGCATGGGCAAGCCGCCTCGGGCGGCAGTCGGAATCAGGAGCGAGGGTGCGGATTTTCCACGAAGTGGAGCGCCGCGCAAGAAATTCCGTAAGCGGCGACAATGAACGGATGAACCGACCCTGCAACATTGCCGCGCGCCTGCCTGAACTGGCGCGTGAACGCCCCGACCAGATCGCCATCCGCTGCCCAGGCCGCCGGGGTGCTGGCAACGGCATGGCCGCCTACGATGTGACCCTGGATTACCGCCAGCTGGACGCCCGCAGCGACGCCATGGCCGCCGGCCTGGCCGGCTACGGGATCGGCCGCGGGGTGCGCACGGTGGTGATGGTGCGGCCGTCGCCGGAGTTCTTCCTGCTGATGTTCGCCCTGTTCAAGCTGGGCGCGGTGCCGGTGCTGGTCGATCCGGGCATCGACAAACGCGCGCTGAAGCAGTGCCTGGACGAGGCGCAGCCGGAGGCGTTCATCGGCATCCCTCTGGCGCATGTGGCGCGGTTGGTGCTGCGCTGGGCGCCCTCGGCGACCCGCCTGGTCACCGTCGGCCGCCGCCTCGGCTGGGGCGGGACCAGCCTGGCTGCGCTGGAGCGCGCCGGCGCCAACGGTGGGCCGATGCTGGCCGACACCGATGGCGAGGACATGGCCGCGATCCTGTTCACCAGCGGCTCCACCGGCGTGCCCAAGGGCGTGGTCTACCGCCACCGCCACTTCGTCGGCCAGATCCAGCTGCTGGGCAGCGCGTTCGGCATGGAAGCGGGCGGGGTGGACCTGCCGACCTTCCCTCCTTTCGCCCTGTTTGACCCTGCGCTGGGCCTGACCTCGGTGATTCCGGACATGGACCCGACCCGGCCGGCACAGGCCGACCCGGCACGCCTGCACGACGCCATCCAGCGCTTCGGTGTGACCCAGCTGTTCGGCTCGCCAGCCCTGATGCGCGTGCTGGCCCGGCATGGCCGGCCATTGCCCACGGTGACCCGGGTGACCTCGGCAGGGGCGCCGGTGCCCCCCGACGTGGTCGCCACCATCCGCAGCCTGCTGCCCGCCGACGCGCAGTTCTGGACCCCGTACGGCGCCACCGAGTGCCTGCCGGTGGCGGTGGTGGAGGGGCGCGAGCTGGAGCGTACCCGTGCTGCTACCGAAGCCGGCGCCGGTACCTGCGTGGGCAACGTGGTGGAGCCGAACGAGGTGCGCATCATCGCCATCGATGACGCACCGTTGGCCGACTGGTCGCAGGCACGTGTGCTGGCCACCGGCGAGGTGGGCGAGATCACCGTGGCCGGGCCGACCGCCACCGACAGCTACTTCAACCGGCCGCAGGCCACCGCCGCCGCGAAGATCCGCGAGACGCTGGCCGATGGCAGCGCCCGCATCGTCCATCGCATGGGCGATGTGGGCTACTTCGATGCGCACGGGCGCCTGTGGTTCTGTGGCCGCAAGACCCACCGGGTGGAAACCGCACAGGGGCCGCTGTACACCGAACAGGTCGAGCCGGTGTTCAATACCGTGCCGGGTGTGGCGCGCACGGCACTGGTCGGTGTTGGTCCGGCGGGTGCGCAGGTGCCGGTGCTGTGCGTGGAACTGCAGCGCGGCCAGTCAGACAGCCCGGCGCTGCGGGAAGCGCTGCGTGCGCACGCTGCAGCCCGCGCGCCAGAGGCTGGCCTGCAGCACTTCCTGATGCATCCGGCGTTCCCCGTCGATATCCGTCACAACGCCAAGATCGGCCGCGAGAAGCTCGCCGTCTGGGCCAGCGCCGAACTGGAGAAGCGCGCATGAAGATCCTGGTCACCGGTGGTGGTGGTTTCCTTGGCCAGGCGCTGTGCCGCGGGCTGGTCGAACGTGGCCACCAGGTGCTGGCGTTCAACCGCAGCCACTACCCGCAGCTGCAGGCCATGGGCGTGGGCCAGATCCGCGGCGACCTGGCCGATGCGCAGGCGGTGCTGCACGCGGTGGCCGGCGTCGATGCGGTGTTCCACAACGGCGCCAAGGCCGGCGCCTGGGGCAGCTATGACAGCTACCACCAGGCCAACGTGGTCGGCACCGACAACGTCATCGCCGCCTGCCGTGCACATGACATCAGCCGCCTGGTCTACACCTCCACGCCCAGCGTGACCCACCGCGCTACGCATCCGGTGGAAGGCCTGGGGGCTGACGAGGTGCCATACGGCGAGGACTTCCAGGCACCGTATGCGGCGACCAAGGCAATCGCCGAACAGCGCGTGCTGGCCGCCAACGATGCGTCGCTGGCGACGGTGGCACTGCGCCCGCGCCTGATCTGGGGCCCGGGTGACCAGCAACTGGTGCCGCGCCTGGCAGAGCGTGCGCGGCAGGGCCGCCTGCGGCTGGTGGGCGACGGCAACAACAAGGTGGATACCACCTACATCGACAACGCCGCGCTCGCGCATTTCCTCGCTTTCGAAGCACTGGCACCGGGCGCTGCGTGTGCGGGCAAGGCCTACTTCATCTCCAACGGCGAGCCGCTGCCGATGCGCGAGCTGGTCAACAAGCTGCTGGCCGCGGTTGGCGCGCCGACGGTGGACAAGGCGATCAGCTTCAAGACCGCGTATCGCATCGGTGCGATCTGCGAACGGCTGTGGCCGCTGCTGCGCCTGCGCGGCGAGCCGCCGCTGACCCGCTTCCTGGCCGAGCAGCTGTGCACGCCGCACTGGTACAGCATGGAGCCGGCCCGCCGCGATTTCGGCTATGTGCCGCAGGTCAGCATCGAAGAAGGGCTGCGCAGGCTGAAGGCTTCATCTGCTGCATAGATCGCCATCACTGGTTGCACACCGCGGGAACGGGAGGATGGACCCACGCCATCCAAGGCTCGACCACCCGCGAGGAGCGCCATGCTGCACTACGCCATCATCTTCTTTGTCATCGCCATCATCGCCGCCGTTCTGGGGTTCTCCGGCATTGCCGGGGCCGCAACGAACATCGCCTGGATCCTGTTCGTGGTGTTCCTGATCCTTGCGGTGATCTCGATGTTCCGGAAGCGCGGCTAGAAGACCCGCACGCAGTGCCCGCCGCTGGCGGGCACTGCCCTCTTTGGAGTCGAGCACGGCCCGGCGCTGAAGAGGGCCATCGAGCATGGTTCGACGCTACACGGCGCTGTGCAATCCACGATCGGCTGCATGGCGCTCCAGCGCCAGTTCGATCAGGCGCGTGATCAGCGTGGTGTAATTCACGCCGCTGGCACCCCACAATTTCGGGTACATGCTGATGCGGGTGAAGCCGGGCAGCGTGTTGACCTCGTTGATGATGATGTCGCCGCCCGCGGTGAGGAACACGTCCACGCGCGCCATGCCCGCACACTCCAGCGCCTGGTAGGCCTGCAGCGCGACCTGCTGGATGCGCGCCTGGGTTGCAGCATCAATATCCGCGGGTACCACCACTTCGGCGCCCGCTTCGTTGATGTACTTGGTGTCGTAGGCGTAGAACTCGTCGTGTACCACCACCTCGCCGCACAGGCTGGCCTGTGGGTGTTCGTTGCCCAGCACCGCGCACTCGATCTCGCGGCCGACCACCGCCGATTCCACCAGCACCTTGTGGTCATAGCGCAATGCCAGTTCGAGTGCCTCGGCGAAAGCCGCCGCGTCCTTGACCTTGCTCACGCCTACCGATGACCCCTGGTTGGCAGGCTTCACGAACAGCGGCAGGCCGAGCTGCGCGATCACCGCATCGACATCGACCGTCGCCGCCTGGGGGCGACGGATGCACAGCCACGGCGCCACCCGCAACCCGGCGTCGCGCAGCAGGCGCTTGGTCACGTCCTTGTCCATCGCCACCGCAGAGCCTAGTACCGGCGAACCCACGAAGGGCAGGTTGGCCATGCGCAGCAGGCCCTGCAGCGCACCGTCCTCGCCCAGTGGCCCGTGTACGATGGGCAGCACGACGTCGATCTGCCCCAGTGCACTGGCCGCGTCGGACGGCTGCAGCTGCGCCTGTTCCGCACCCGGGCGCACCGCCAGCGACTGGCCCGAGCGATGCAGGGCGATGCGTGACGGATCATCGGCGTTGATCAGAAAGGTGTCCGGCTGGCTCAGATGCCACTGGCCCTGCTTGTCGATGCCGACCAGCACCGGCTCGAAGCGCTCGCGATCAAGCGCGTCAAGGATGTTCTTCGCCGACTGCAGCGAAACTTCGTGCTCGGAGGACTTGCCCCCGAAGATGATGCCGACCCGGGTCCGTGCCATGGTGCTGCGGTGTCCTGTGCGTTGCGTGGCCTCATAGCATGAACCTTCATCGGCCCCCCGCGTGAGGCACAGATGAACCAGAAATCCATCCACGCATGGCGTGGATCTAGCGTGTCGACCAAGGTCGACACCCGCCACCGGCCCCCTCCCGCCTATCCACGGAATGCCCGCTGTTGCTGTTGCTTCGGCTGTTGCCGTTGCCGTTGCCGTTGCCTCTGCGGGTGCCGGGCGGCCGCCCGGCCCAAGCCCCCCACCCACGCAGGTAGAATGCGCACATGGCTCTTTCCCTGCTCAAGTCCCTCAAGCCGGTCGCTGGCCGCGCCCTGCAGATCGCCCTGAACCGCGCGCTGGCGCTGGATCCGGATACCCGCCATGCACTGGCCAGCCTCGATGGCCGGCACATCGACCTGACCCTGGAAGCGCCGTCGCTGGCGATGCGCATCAGCGTCGACGGCGACCAGCTGCGGGTCGGCCCGGTGGATGCGCAGGAAGCCGACCTGGCCGTGCGCAGCAGCCTGGCCGGGGTGCTGGCGCAGCTGCCGCTGCTGGCCAATGCTCGGCGCGGTGACAACAACGTCAAGGGCCGCGTACGCGTGGCCGGCGACGCCGAACTCGCGCGCCGCCTGCAGCAGCTGGCCAAGGGCTTCGATCCAGACTGGCAGCAGCCGTTCGTCAGCGTATTCGGTGAAGTGCTGGGCGTGCAGGTGGCCAACACCCTGCGCAGCGCCCTGCAGCATGCGCGCCAGGGTGCGGTCGATCTGGCCCACAGCGCCGCCGAATTCATCACCGAGGAATCACGCGACGTGGTGCCACGCGCCGAACTGGATGCCTTCCACGATGATGTGGACGTGCTGCGTGACGATGTCGAGCGTCTCGGCGCGCGCGTGCAGCGCCTGCGGGGTGCCGCATGAAGGCCGTGCTGCGGGCCAGCCGCATCGGCCGGGTGATCCTGCGCTACCGCCTCGACGACCTGCTGCAGGGCACGCCGGCCGAGCGCTGGCTGCGGCTGGCCAAGCCGTTCGTACCGCGTGCCTCGGCCAGCATCGCGTCGCAGTCGCGCGGCGCCCGCCTGCGCCTGGCGCTGCAGGATCTCGGCCCGATCTTCGTCAAGTTCGGCCAGATCCTGTCCACCCGCCGCGACCTGGTGCCGCCGGACGTGGCCAACGAACTGACCCTGCTGCAGGACCGGGTCAAGCCGTTCGACGGCGATACCGCGCGCCGCATCGTCGAGGAAGCACTTGGCCTGCCGGTCAGCGAGGCGTTCGCCAGCTTCGATACCGAACCGCTGGCCTCGGCCTCGATCGCGCAGGTGCATGCGGCCACGCTGGCCGATGGCCGCCAGGTGGTGGTCAAGGTGCTGCGCCCGGGCATCGAGAAGCAGATCGACGCCGACATCGCGTTGCTCAACTCGCTGGCCGCCCTGGTCGAGCGCACCCACCCGCGTGCCGACAAGATCCGCCCGCGCGAAGTGGTGGCCGAAGTCGAGAACACCCTGGCCGCCGAGCTGGACCTGCAGCGCGAAGGCGCCAATGCCAGCGTGCTGCGCCGCCTCTGGGAAAACAGCGACGACCTGTACGTGCCGGAAGTGATCTGGAGCCATACCGCCGAGCGCGCGCTGACCCTGGAGCGCGTGTGGGGCATTCCGTCCGACGACATCACCGCACTGGACAAGGCCGGCATCGACCGCAAGGCGCTGGCCGCCAAGGGCGTGCGGGTGTTCTACACCCAGGTGTTCCGCGACAACTTCTTCCATGCCGATGCGCACGCCGGCAACATCTGGGTCGACACCGATCCGTCGCGCCGTGCCAATCCGCGCTTCATCGCGCTGGACTTCGGCATCATGGGCCAGCTGTCGCAGGAAGATCAGTACTACCTGGCCGAGAACTTCATGGCCATCTTCAACCGCGACTACCGCCGCATCGCCGAACTGCACGTGCAGGCGCGCTGGATGCCGGACAATGTACGCATCGATGACCTGGAAGCGGCGGTGCGTTCGGTGTGCGAGCCGTACTTCACCCGTCCGCTGTCGCAGATCTCGCTGGCCGAAGTATTGATGAAGCTGTTCCGCGTGGCGCAGCGCTACCAGCTGACCCTGCAGCCGCAGCTGATCCTGCTGCAGAAGACCCTGCTGAACATCGAGGGTGTCGGCCGCCAGCTGGATCCGCAGATCGACATCTGGGCGGTGGCCAAGCCAGTGCTGGCCAGGATCCTGCGCGAACGCTACAGCCCGCGGCGGGTGGTGCGCGAGATCGGCAAGCGCCTGCCGGAGATCATGACCCATGCGCCGGACATGCCGCGCCTGGTGCACGCCTGGCTGACCCAGCAGGTGGAGGGCCGCCATGAGCTGGCGATGCGCTCGCGCGATCTGGTCGCGCTCGATGCCAGCGTGCAGCGCCTGCAGAAGCACGCGGTGGGTGCGATCACCGGCGTCGGCCTGCTGGCCATCGCCGCGTTGATGTACGTGCTGCAGCCGCCGGGTTGGTACTGGGGCGACCTGCCGATGTGGAGCTGGGTGTCCGGTGCCGTCGGCGTGCTGGCGCTGGCGCGCGCGTGGTGGCGCTGATCCCGGTTGGTCGAGGGTCGGCGGCGACGCACGCTGCCGACCGATCGCGGATCTACCAGTGGTAGCCCAGGCCCAGGTGCGACTGCACGCTCTGGAAGCGGTCCAGGCGTGTCTTGTGCCAGGTCTTGCCGATGCCCATGTCCAGCACCAGATGCTCGCCCAGCGGCTGGCTGCGGCGCAGGAAAGCGCGACGTGCATCGTGCTCGCGCAGCAGCAGCGGGTCGGAGTCGGCGGTATAGCCGGAGGTGCCGCTGCCCAGCCACAGCTGGGTCGAACCACGGCCTTGCCCATCCTTCAGGCGCAGTGACAGCGTGGTGCCATGGCCATCGGGGCCATTGGACTGGCGATGCCGCTCGTGGCGCATAGAGGCGGTCACGCGCGGGAAGTAATGCGCTGCGCCCACCGACCAGCCGCTCACGTACGCGCCGGCATGGTACTGGGCGTACTTGCCGCCCACGCTCAGCACGGTCTGCGGTGCCACCTTCCACTGGACGTCCTGGTTGATCTGGCGGTTGACGAACACCGGGTCATCGTTGGACGCCGTGAAGGCAGTGCGGGTGGACAGGCGCGGGTTCCAGCGCTGGTGCAGCGAGCCCTGCACGCGGTTGCCGCCGAAGCGCTTGCTGCCGTAGTCGCGTTCGCCATGGGCCAGGCCCAGGTGCCAGCGGCTGTCGCCGCTGCGGCCGGCCAGGTCCACGGTCCGTACATCGCGCTTGCCGAAGCCGGCGGTGTAGTCGGCATGGTCCAGCTGCACCGAGATCCGGTCGATGCCGGCGTGGGCGCTGGACACAGCCAGCAGCAGGGCGCACGGCAGCGCGCCACGGAGGATCAATCGCATGGGGTTACTCCAGGGGTTGGGAATGCAGCGACTGCAGCAGCCGGTAGCGACCGGGTGGCAGGTTTCGTTCCACGGTGATGCGCGGGCCGAACTGGCTGCCCGGCGCGACGATACGACCCGGCAGGACGATCACGCCGACACCCAGCGCGGCGCCTTCACCGATCCAGGCGCCGAGCTTGTCGCGCTGGCTGTCGATGACGGTGTCGCCGATGTGGACGGCGACCGTCGCGCCATCCAGGCGATGGTTGCTGGTGCGCACCAGCGCACCCAGGTAGGCGCGGGCGTCGATGCGGCTGTCGGCGATGAAGCACTGCGGACCAATGCAGACGCCGTCACCGATCAGTGCGTTCTTCAGTTCACTGGCAAAGCCGATGCGCACACCATCACCGATGCGCAATGGGCCGCGCAGCAGCACGTTGTTGCCGATCAGGCAGTCGCGACCGATCGATACCGGCCCCTGCAGCTGGGCGCCGTCGCAGATGCGGCTGCCGGCACCGATCCGCACGTGGCCCTGCACCGTCGCGCGTGGCGAAACCTGTGCGCTGGAATCGGCGTGGGGTGCCAGCGCCGAAAGCCCATCGGCCATGGTGGCGAGGTCATTCCACCACATGCGGATACCTGGTCGGTTTGTCGCGCGCCGGTTCGCGGCCGGTGAACAGCCCGGCCAGGCCGTGCATCAGCCAGATCGCGTAGGCGAGCAGCACATACAGCATCGAGAACGCGGCGGCCGGCACCAGCCATGCGCGACGATGGTGGATCGCACTGATCACCGCCAGCAACATGACGATGCCGATCCAGAACACCGGCATCAGCGACAGGGCAAGGCCGCCAGGCCCATGCAGCAGGACCGCGCCGAACCAGACCTGCAACGACATCACGATGCCGGCGAGGGCGAGCACCATCATCGGCAGGATGCTGAAGAAGCCGAAGCGAGTCAGCAGCAGGCCGCGATGCAGGCGCATGCACACCGCATAGCCGACGATCCAGCGTCGCCAGCGCCGCCATTCTTCCACCAGCGTGTTGCATTCCTGCGGGTAGACCACGCAGCGCACGCTCTGGCGGACACGGTAGCCCTGCGCGACCAGCGACCAGGACATGTCCAGGTCTTCCACACGCGTGCGGTCGGAGAAGCCGACCTTGCGCAGCACCGAGGTACGGAACAGGCCACACGAGCCTGAGACGATGAACGGTGCACCGCCCAGCCACTGCTGGAAGCTGCGCTTGATGACGATCATCGGCAGCTTCAGGCTGGCGCGCACATGCGGCAGGAAGCCCGCACCCTGCAGGCTGGACGACGGCACGCCACCGACGGCATCGGCGCCGCGTTCGATCTCCTCCAGCAGGTGGCCCAGGCCATGGCCGTGCGGATCGATGTGGGTGTCGGCGTCGGTCAGGAACACCTGCTCGGCGCTGGCGTGCCGCAGGCCATGCATCAGCGCGCCCCCCTTGCCGGTGTTGGCCTGGTGGACCGCCACCAGGCGCTCGGGCCAGCGCGCCTGCAGTGCATCGAGCACCTGGGCCGTGTTGTCGGTGGAGCCATCGTTGACGCAGATCACCCGCGCCACGTATGGGTTCTGCAGCAGGCTGGTCAGCGAGCGCTCCAGGCAGGGGGCCTCGTTGTAGGCCGGCACGATCGCATCGATGCTGTACAGGCGCGTGCTGGGTCGACGCGAGGCCTGCATGCACACCCGCACCAGGATGAAGGCACACATGGCCAGGAACAGCAGCGTCTTCATCACAGCACCAACCGGTAGGGCTGGAAGCCCTCGCTGGGGCCGATGCCGATCTGCTGGCCGCGGAACTGCGCATGGCAGCGCAGGTGGCTTTCCTGCATGTAGTGGCGATCGCCCTGGCTGGCATGCTCACGCAGTGCACGGATCTTCAGCTCCAGCTGTGCGCTGATGTCCTCGAACACCTGCGGCGCGAACTGCGGCAGGGTGCTGGGGCTCTCGTAGCAGAGGATCTGCGGGATACTGCGGCAGGCGATGATCGACGCTTCGTGGACGGTGCGATGGTCCTGGTGATGATCCTCACCACACATCGTGTAGACGCGATGTGGCGTGATCAGGGCGCAGGCCTGCTCGATCGCTGCGACGATGTCGTTGCCGCAGGCGGGAAAACCGGTGTCCGGAAAATCCTGCTGGATCACCTGGGTGACGCCGAGGCGGCGCAGCGCGCGGTGCGATTCGTCACTGCGATCGACGCCGGCATGGCAGCCCCGGCCGCCGCGGCTGAGCACCAACGCGTGGACGCGCGCGCCGGCGCGGGCGAGCTTGGCCAGGCTGCCACCGCAACCGAGCTCGATGTCGTCGGGGTGGGCGCCGATTGCCAGAATGTCGAGAACCATGGCCGTGTCCTTGCGCAAACCAAGAGGGCCGCGGGCAGGTGGACCGACCCGCGCGAAGAAGGCGGGAACTATCGCAATGTGAACGCGGCGCAGGGCTAGGAGGAATACGAAATGTGGGCAGGCAGGTCACAATGCTCACCCATGCTGCGGCAGATGAAAGAAGCGATGACGATGCGGCTTTCGGAATTGAAGGACGAACTGGCGCGTTTCGGCGCCGAAAACGACGGGCGTGAAACCGAGCGGGGCCGCCGCATGCTCAACATCACGCCGGATACCGGTGAATTCCTGTCGGTGCTGGTGCGTTTCGGGCAGGCGCGGCGCGTGCTGGAGATCGGCACCTCCAATGGCTACTCCACGCTGTGGCTGGCCGAAGCGGCCGCCGCCATCGATGGCCACGTGACCACGCTGGAATCTGCTGACGACAAGGTGGCGATGGCGCGGGCAACGTTCGCGCGCAGCGGACTAGCCGCGCACATCACGCTGGTGCAGCGCGATGCCGGGCTCTGGTTGGCGCAGGCCGCTGATGCCAGCATCGATCTGCTGTTCCTCGATTCGGACCGCGAACAGTACGCCGGCTGGTGGCCGCAGCTGCGCCGCGTGCTGCGTCCGGGGGGCCTGCTGGTGGTGGACAACGCCCTCTCGCATGCCGAGCAGATGGCGCCGCTGCGCACGCTGCTGGATGCCGATCAGGACTTCGGCACCAGCCTGGTGCCGGTGGGCAACGGCGAGCTGCTGGCCGTGCGCAACGCCTGACTGCCGCGTGCCACAAACCCGGGGTCAGATCCCTTTTCCTGCGGAAAAGGGATCTGACCCCATACAGGCCGCCCGTATAATCCCGCGGTGAGTACCGAACCTGACACCCTCGCCGCGGTCGAGACCGAAACCGCGCCCCTGCAGCTGCTGCATCTGGATGCGCGCCTGGCCGTGGTCAACAAGCCGGCCGGGCTGATGGTCCACGACAGCAAGCTGGCCCGTGGCGAGGATGATTTCCTGGCCGACCGCCTGCGCGAGCAGCTGGGGCGGCCGATCTTCCTGGTGCACCGCCTGGACCGCGCCACCAGTGGCTGCCTGCTGCTGGCCTTCGACCGCGAGACCGCCAGTGCGCTGGGCAAGGCGTTGATGGGCGGTGAAGTGGCCAAGGACTACCTGACCGTCTGCCGGGGCTGGCCGGCCGAACTCGCCTGGCAGGTGGACCATGATCTGGACGGTGGGCCGGGCAAGCCGGTGAAGAAGCCGGCGATCACCGATTTCCAGCGCCTGGCCACCGGCGAACTGTCGGTGCCGGTGGGCGAATTCGCCAGCTCACGTTACGCGTTGCTGCGCTGCCAGCCGCAGACCGGGCGTTTCCGGCAGATCCGCCGGCACCTCAAGCATCTCTCGCACCATATGATCGGCGACACCAGCCACGGTGATGGGCGCCACAACCGCATCTTCCGCATGCAGGGCGTGCATCGCATGCTGCTGCACGCCGAGCGGCTGCGCTTTCCGCATCCGGAGGGCGGCAACGTGGACGTCAGTGCGCCGCTGGACCGCGAATTCCAGAAGGCGCTGGACCTGTTCGGCTGGCAGGTGGAACAGGCCTGACGGCCGTGCTGGCCGTTGGCCGGCAGCTGCACGATCCCAGGCGTACCGGGGAGCCGGCCAGCGGCTGGCACGACCTCACTTCTTTTCAGGCTCGTTGACGATCGCTTCCAGGTCTTTCTGCAGGTCTGCAAACAGCGGCTGCATGCGTGCCTGGATCGCCACCACCACGTTCTGCATCAGCGCCGGGCTCTTGTCCAGCAGGCTCTGGCCCGCCGGGCTCTCGTAGAACTCGGCCATCGCCAGCACGTCTTCCTTGCTGAACGTCTTCTTGTACAGGTCCACGTACATCGGCCGCAGCTGCTGCCACGACATTGCCTGGCGCAGGGTCTGGCTGGTCCGGGCCTGGATCCGCTTCAGCTGTTCCTGCTGCTGCGCATTGAGCTGGCGCTGCGCGGCCACCTGCTGGAACTGCTGCTGCTGCATGGCTTCGATCTGCGGCACCATGGTGTCGATCATGCTCTGCGCCCGCGAGGCCGACAGCAGGCGGTTGATGTCGCCGTCGGTCGGCGGGGCGGCCAGGGCCGGAACGCTGGCCACGGCCAGCACCAGCAGCAGGGCGGCGCGGCGCAGCAGGGACGGCAGGGCGGGTGCGAGGCGGGTCATGCGGGGCTTCCTGCGGTACATGGGACGGCCAGCATACCTGCAGCCAAGGCGAAGGCGGCGTGTTCGGTACCTGATCGGCGGCATACGGGGCGCGATGCCGCACTCCACCGCGTGCCTGCCGCTACAATGCGCGGATGGGCAGTGGACCGGTCACCATCAGCGCGCAGCTTGAAATCCCCGACGGCGAGATCGTCGAGCGGTTCGTGCGTGCCAGCGGCGCCGGTGGCCAGAACGTCAACAAGGTCTCCACTGCGGTGGAACTGCGTTTCGATGTGGCCAACTCGCCCTCGTTGCCCGAACCGTTGCGCGCGCGCCTGCTGGCGCGGCGTGACCGGCGCATGACCGGCGAAGGCGTGCTGGTCATCGACGCGCAACGTTTCCGCACCCAGGATCGCAATCGCGAGGATGCGCGCGAGCGGCTGGCGGCCTTCATCCAGGCCGGGCTGAGCGTGCCAAAGCCGCGCAAGGCCACCAAGCCGACCCTCGGGTCGAAACTGCGTCGTCTGGACGCCAAACGCGGGCGCGCGCAGATCAAGCGCGGGCGCTCATCACGTGACTGGGAGTGATTGCTTGAACAACCCGACTTCGTTGCTGCCGGCCGTGCCGCCGCAGATGCCGCAGGTCAAACCCAACGCCTTCCTGCGCTGGCTGGCGCGCTGCACCCTGCGCATGGGTGGCTGGAAGGTGACCGGTACCCTGCCTGACATCCCCCGGCTGGTCTTCATCATCGCGCCGCACTCGTCCAACTGGGATGGCCTGTGGGGCATGGCGGCCAAGATCGCGCTGGGCATGAAGGTGAAGGTGCTGGGCAAGGCCTCGCTGTTCTGGTGGCCGCTGGGCCCGCTGCTGCACAAGCTGGGCGTGATCCCATTGGATCGCAGCTCGCCGCAGGGCACCGTCGGCCAGGCCGTGGACCTGCTGCGCAACAACGAGAAGATGTGGTTCGCCATCACGCCCGAGGGCACCCGCAAGGCGGTGAAGGACTGGAAGGCCGGCTTCCTGAAGATCGCCCGGATGGCCGACGTGCCGATCCTGGCTGCGTATTTCCACTATCCGGAAAAGACCATCGGCATCGGCCCGCTGTTCACGCCGAGCGGCGACGACGCGGCCGACATGGCCGCCATCCGCGAGTTCTACCGGCCGTGGATCGGCAAGACCCGCGGCACGATCTGAGCGGGCCGCAGGCCGCCGCATAGACGCCACGTCCGGCACATGCCGGGCGAACGCGACAGGAGTAGGGTGGAGGGCTGGTATCCCGTACCGTCTGCCCAAGGAGTGTTTTACATGTCGCGTACCGTAGTCCTGGCCGCCGCCATCAGCCTGGCGCTGGCGGCCTGTTCCGGCAAGGAGTCCACCCCCGTGTCCGATGCCCAGAAAGCCCCGGCCCAGCAGCCGGCTGAAGCCTCCACCAATCCGCTGCTGAGTGCGAGCACGCTGCCGTTCCAGGCACCGCAGTTCGACAAGATCAAGGACAGCGACTACCTGCCGGCGTTCGAAGAAGGCATGCGCCAGCACCTGGCCGACGTGCGCAAGATCGCCGACAGCAGCGAGCCGGCCACCTTCGACAACACCATCGTGGCGATGGAGCGCAGCGGCGAGACGCTGAACCGCGTGTCGCGCATCTTCTTCGGCCTGGTCCAGGCCGATACCAACGATGCGCGCCAGAAGATCCAGGAAGAGGTGGCGCCGAAACTGGCCGCGCACCAGGACGAGATCAACCTCGACCCGAAGTTGTTCGCGCGCGTGAAGTCGCTGTACGACCAGCGTGACGCGCTGGAGCTGGATCCGGTGCAGAAGCGCCTGGTCGAGCACTACTACGACGGCCTGGTGCGCGCCGGCGCGCAGCTGTCCGACGCCGACAAGGCGACCCTGCGCAAGCTCAACGTGGAAGAGACCACGCTCTCCACCCAGTTCCACACCCGCCTGGTGGCCGCCACCGCTGCTGCTGCCGTCGTCGTCGACGACAAGGCCAAGCTGGCCGGCCTGGATGAGGATGCGATCAACAACGCGGCGGCCGCCGCCAAGGACCGCAAGCTGGATGGCAAGTTCCTGCTGCCGCTGCAGAACACCACCCAGCAGCCGGTGCTCAGCTCACTGAGCGACCGCGACCAGCGTGCCGCCGTGCTGAAGGCCTCGGAAACCCGCGCCGAGCGTGGTGATGCCAATGACACCCGGCAGACCGTGCAGCGCCTGGCCCAGCTGCGTGCGCAGAAGGCCAAGCTGCTCGGCTTCGACACCTTCGCCGACTACCAGCTGGGCGACCAGATGGCCAAGACCCCGGCCGCCGCGCTCAAGCTGCTGACCGATACCGTGCCGGCCGCCACCGCCAAGGCCCGCGCCGAAGCCGGCGAGATCCAGAAGGTCATCGACGCGCAGAAGGGTGGGTTCCAGGTTGCTGCCTCCGACTGGGACTTCTACGCCGAGCAGGTGCGCAAGGCCAAGTACGATCTGGACGAGTCGCAGATCAAGCCGTACTTCGAACTGGACAACGTGCTGCAGAACGGCGTCTTCTACGCCGCCACCCAGCTGTACGGCATCACCTTCAAGCCGCGCACCGACATTCCGACCTACAACCCGGACATGAAGGTGTACGAAGTATTCGACAAGGACGGCACTTCGCTGGCCCTGTTCTACACCGACTACTTCAAGCGTGACAGCAAGTCCGGTGGCGCCTGGATGGACGTGTTCGTCGAACAGGATGGCCTGACCGGTGCCAAGCCGGTGGTCTACAACGTCTGCAACTTCACCAAGCCGGCCGCCGGCCAGCCTGCGCTGATCAGCTTCGACGACGTCACCACCATGTTCCATGAGTTCGGCCATGCGCTGCACGGCATGTTCTCGAACGTGAAGTACCCGTCGATCGCCGGCACCGCCACCTCGCGCGACTTCGTCGAGTTCCCGTCGCAGTTCAACGAGCACTGGGCGCTGGATCCGAAGGTGTTCGCCAACTACGCCAAGCACTACAAGACCGGCGAGGCGATGCCGCAGGAGCTGGTCGACAAGATCCTCAAGGCACGCAGCTTCAACCAGGGCTATGCGACCACCGAGTACCTGTCGGCCGCACTGCTGGACCTGGCCTGGCACACGCAGAAGGCTGATGCGCCGCTGCAGGATGTCGGCGCCTTTGAAGCCAGCGCGCTGAAGAAGTTCAAGGTCGACCTGCCGCAGGTGCCGCCGCGTTACCGCACCACCTACTTCGACCACATCTGGGGGGGCGGTTACTCGGCGGGTTACTACGCCTACTTCTGGGCCGAAGTGCTCGACCATGACGCCTACCAGTGGTTCACCGAACATGGTGGCCTGACTGCGGCCAACGGCCAGGAGTTCCGCGACAAGATCCTCTCGCGCGGCAACAGCGTGGAGCTGTCGACCCTGTACCGCGATTTCCGCGGCAAGGACCCGTCGGTGGAACCGCTGCTGAAGTTCCGCGGGCTGAAGTAAGAAAGCGAAAACGGCGGGGGCAACCCCGCCGTTTTTCGTTGTGTAGCGTCGAACATGGCTCGACGCTGCAAAAGCGTTACGTGCCCACGTGCACGCGGTTCGCCTGCTCGGCCAGGCCCAGGTGATCCAGCGCGATATCCAGCGCCAGCACATAGCTCTGCGCGCCATACCCGGCGGCGATGCCCAGCCGCTGGCCGACACCGGCCGGCAGGCACGGCTCGGCCACCGCGCCGTCGTCATGCACTTCCACGTAAGCGTTGTGCAGGTACGGCAGCAGGCGCTGCAGGCGCAGGCTGTTGGCACACGCACCCGGGTCAAGCAGGGTCACCTCGCCACGGCTGTGGTCGGCCACGCGCAGGGCATCCAGCAGTTCCTGTTCCGAACCGCAGGCACGGATCGCCACGCTGGTGCCGGCGTCGATCGCCCGATGCACCAGTGACTTCAGTACCGGTGCCGGCAGCGGCATTGCCGTGCGGATCAGCGCACCGGCCGCTTCCGGGCCACGGATGATGAAGATCGACATGGCTCAGCCCTCCTGCGCCAGGCGGCGGCCGACGATGGCCAGCGACAGCGGGTACCCGGCCTGCTGGCTGCGCTGGTCGACCACCACCGCGGCGGGGCCATGCTGCAGGCGCAGGCGTGCTTCCAGGCCGGGCTCGGCGGGGGCCTGCAGCTCGATGTACTGCGCCGGCAGCCGTTCCAGCGCCGCCTGCAGCGCGCCACCTTCGGCCTGCCATTGCGCCTCGTCGGCGGCGCCGACATCCAGCAGTATCCAGTCGGCCGAGCGCGCCTGCGGCTGGCACAGGCACTGGTGTACCTCGGACAGGCTGGCGCAGTCGCTGCACAGCACGCGATGGCCGCTCAGCTGCGCCGGCAGCTGCGGGCGCGGCGCCGACGCCGACGCGTGGCGGATCACCAGGAGGGTCATACAACACCTTGCGGAATGCGCCGTGTGGCGCGGTGGGCACACGATGCGCGCGGGGGCCGTAAAGGTGCGATGCCCGGCCCCCACGGCGGGCGTAAAAGCTGCGTAATGCTTCGATATGCCTGCTCCTGTAGCGCGACCGAAAGCAGCCGAGCATGGGCTGCAGGTGCGTTGCGGGAACCTCCGCTGCCTGTGTATGGTCTGATGGCGCTACCACCTGTCCGGAGCCTTGTCATGGAAGCTGTTGCTCGTCCTCCCTTTTCCGAACGCGCGCTGGTCTGGCTGAAGAAGGAAGCATTGCCGCTGCTGGTGATGCTCGGCCTGCTTGCCGCCGCCCGCGATACCCTCGCCAACCACTACGTGGTGCCGAGTGGCTCCATGCAGCCGACCCTGCAGCCCGGCGACCGGGTGGTGGTGGACATGCGTGCCTACGGCCTGCGCCTGCCGTTCACCGGCAAGGAACTGGTGTCCACCGGCACGCCGCAGCGTGGCGAAGTGGCGGTATTCGATTCGCCGGCCGACGGCACCCGCCTGATCAAGCGGGTGGCTGCGGTGGCGGGTGACCAAGTGCAGATGCGCGAGGGCCATCTGAGCATCAACGGCCAGCCGCTGCAGATCGCCGGCCTGCAGGACGTGGAAGCCTTCGGTGAGCGCCGTGCCCGCCTTGACCTGGACGTGGGCGGCGGTCCGGACATCGCCGATCTGGTGGTGCCGGCCGGCAAGGTGCTGGTGCTGGGTGACCACCGCGGCAACAGCTTCGATGGCCGCTTCTTCGGTTTCGTGGATGCCGACAAGATCTACGGCCGCGCGGTGGCGGTCTATTACCGCCGTGGCGACGGTTTCGAGTGGCAGCGCCTGTAAGCTGAATTGATACTTCTTGTGTATCAATCCTGACCTATCAGGTTATGGATCGACTGGATCGACGGGCCTAGTCTGAGGCCCGTTCCCTCCCACGCCCGGCCGCCCCACCGGCCCCTCGATCCCATGACTGGCGAAACTGCGGCGGCCGTCGAACGCCGCCCCCACACTGTCGATTCCAGCACCGAGACCCGCATCCAGCAGGGCACGCCTGCCTTCCGCCGCACCGCGCTGGCGTTGTTCCTGGCCGGCTTTTCCACCTTTGGCCTGCTGTACACCGTGCAGCCGCTGCTGCCCGAGTTCAGCCGTCACTTCGGCGTTTCTGCTGCCGGCAGCGCGATGTCGTTGTCGCTGACCACCGGCACACTGGCGGTGGCAATGCTGCTGGCCGGCCTGCTGTCCGATGCGGTCGGCCGCCGTCCGTTGATGATCGCTGCGCTGCTGGCCTCGGCCATGCTGTCGCTGAGCACGGCGCTGGTGGATGACTGGACCACACTGCTGGTGCTGCGCACCCTGCTCGGCCTGGCGTTGAGCGGCGTGCCGGCAGTGGCGATGACCTACCTGGTCGAGGAAATGGACAGCCGCGCGCTGGGCCTGGCGATGGGCCTGTACATTGGCGGCAACGCCATCGGGGGCATGAGCGGGCGCCTGCTGGCCGGCATCATCGCCGACCATTGGGGCTGGCGTTGGGGCATCGGCGTGGTCTCGATCATTGCCATCGCCAGTACCGTGCTGTTGTGGCTGCAACTGCCGCCGTCGCGTCATTTCCAGGCGCGTCGCGGGGGCCTGCGCCAGTTGCCATCGCGCTGGCGCACGCTGTTTGCCGACCCGGGCCTGCCGTGGCTGTTCGCCACCTCGTTCGTGCTGATGGGCGTGTTCGTCACCCTCTACAACTACCTGGGCTACCACCTGCTGGCCCCGCCCTACCACCTCAGCCAGACCGTGGTCGGCCTGATCTTCAGCGTGTACCTGGTCGGCACCTTCAGCTCGGCGTGGATGGGGCAGCAGGCGACGCGATACGGCCGCGGCCGCATCCTGTCGATCTCGTTTGCGTTGATCGGCGCCGGCATCGCGCTGTTGGCGCTGCCGTGGCTGGGCACGATGGCGCTGGGTATCGCGCTGGTCACGTTCGGCTTCTTCGGCGGCCATTCGGTGGCCAGCAGCTGGGTTGGCAGCCGCGCCGGCACGATGCGTGCCGAAGCCTCGGCGCTATACCTGTTCGCCTACTACCTGGGTTCAAGTGTGCTCGGTGGTGTCGGTGGCCTGGCCTATGCCGCGTGGGACTGGCTGGGCGTGTGCCTGTTCGCCGCCGTGTTGACGCTGATCGGCGGTGGCATCGTCTGGGCGCTGCAGCAGCGCGCCCCGCAGCCGGTAACGGCGTGATCCAACGCGTACGGTAGTGCCGGCCAGCGGACGGTACTACCGGGTGGATTGCAGGCTTACCCTTCGGCGAACGCTTCGCGCAGCAGCCCGGCGAAGTTGCGGATCAGCGGCGTGACGCCCTCGCGGTGCCACGCCAGCTGTACTTCCGAATGTGCGCCGGCATCGGCGAGGGCCACGAAGCGTGCGCCTTCCACGCGGATGTGGTCGCACGAGGACGGCAGGATCGCTGCACCGAGCCCGGCGGCGGCCAGGCTGATCAGGGTCGAGGCTTCACCGGCCTCCTGCACGATGCGCGGAGTGAAGCCCGCCGCCGCGCACAACGCGATCATGTGGTCATGGATGCCCGCACCGGCGCTGCGCCGGAATGCCACGAACGGTTCCTGCGCGAAGTCGCGCAGCGACAGTGTGTCCTGCGCCGTTAGTCTGCGCAGGGCAGGGTGGTCGGCATGCACGATCAGTGCCAGCGGGTCGACGAACAGGCTGTGCGCCACCAGCTCCGGCGGCAATGCGCGCTTGCGGATGATGCCCACGTCCAGACTGCCATCGAGCAGCGCATCGATCTGCTGCAGGGTGTTCATCTCGCTCAGCTGCAGCCGCACCTGCGGGTACTGCTGGCGGTAGCGCAGGATCGAACGCGGAATCTGCGGTGACAGCGGCGTGGCCCGGGTCAGGCCGATACGCAGCTCACCCTGCTCACCGCGCTGCGCGCGCTGCACCTCGTCCACCGCCGTTTCCACCTGCTGCACGATGGCCCGTGCACGTTCCTGCAGCAGCTCGCCGGCAGGCGTCAGCTGCACGCGACGATGGCTGCGCACGAACAGGCGCGCCCCGATCAGGTCTTCCAGCTGGCGGATCTGCTGGCTGAGTGGGGGCTGCGACATGCCCAGCCGCTCCGCCGCCTGGCCGAAGTGCAGCGTATCGGCAACGGCGAGGAAATAGCGCAGGTGGCGGAGTTCGATGGACATGGCGCCAGTTTATTCATCGTCAGCCGGAGATGGGGTCAGAGCCCGTTGCGTAGCAACGGGATCCGACCCCGTGCCGACCAACGGTCGGCACCCACCGGCAGATTGCGGCCAACTGTCGAAGGCGGGGTGGGTCCGGTTGCGGGGGCGTGAGCGCCATGGATGGCGCGACCGAGCCTCCATGGACGGATTCACGGCGTCCCCCGTAGCCGGACCCACCCCGCCATCCCACGGAAAGCCCGCTGTCGCCGTTGCCGTTGCTTCGGCTTCGGCAGGTGCAGGGCGCAGCCCTGCCGGCACAGCTCATCGCTCGGAATGCCCGCTCTGATCGTAATCGCGCGGACTGAACAACTCCGGCTGGATCAGCTCGATGAACGCCCGCGCCTGCGCCGACAACGCCTTGCCACGCCGCACGATCACCCCGTAACTGCGTTCGGGGAACCAGCGCTTCATCGACCGCGCCGCCAACCGCTCGCGATCGGCCTCGTTCAGGCACAGCGCCGGCACGATGGAAATGCCCATGCCCATCGCCACGTACTGCTTAATCACCTCCCAGCCACCCACTTCCAGGGCCACGGTGTAGGCGATGCGGTGGCGCTGGAACACCTGGTCGACCAGGCGGTAGGTGATCTGCCGCTTCGGTGGCAGCACCAGCGGATAGCGCGCGATGTCGGCCAGCTCCAGCTCGCCGCCGCTGGACAGCGGATGGTCGTGCGGCGCGATCAGCACCTGCTCGAAGCGGTAGGCCGGGGCGTAGCTGAGGTCGGCTGGCACATCGGTCATCGAACCGATTGCCAGGTCGGCGGCGTCCTCGCGCAGCAGGTCGGTGCCATCGGCGCTGATCGCGTTGTGCAGGGTCAGGCGCACGTCCGGGTGGTGCTGGCGGAAGCGTTCGACGATCTTCGGCAGCAGGTACAGGATGGTCGAACTGTTGGCGGCGATGTTCAGCTCGCCCGCGTCCAGGCCGCGCACCTTGTCGCGGAATCGTGCCTCCAGCCCGTCCAGGTTCTCCACCAGCGGCTGTGCCATTTCGTACAGCAGCTGGCCCTCGCGGCTGGGCACCAGGCGGCGCCCGCTGCGCTCGAACAACGGCACCCCCAGCTCCCGCTCCAGCGCCTGCAACTGCAGGCTGATCGCCGGCTGGCTGACGAAAAGTGCCTCAGCCGCCCGTGAGACCGAGCCAAGGCGCACCGTCTGGCAGAACGCGCGCAGTGGCTTCAGCCGGTCGGATTTGTAGGAAAAACGGGGGCTTGGAGGGGGGCGTGTGGTCATCGCGTCACAAGTATTAGCACAATTTATGTAGAACATTGCAAAAACTGTTTTGCCAAATACTCGGCCCCGGCGGCACCGTGGAGACGTTCCCCCACCGCTGGAGTTGCCATCATGTCCGCCGTCGCTTCCGCTGTTCCCACCCCTGCCAGCAAGGCCACCCCCGGCATCGCCCTGGCGACCCGCGTGGCCGGCCAGGACACCCTGCTGCCGGCACCGCTGCTGGCCCTGCTGGTGTCGCTGCACCGTGCGGTGGAACCGGGCCGGCAGGCACGGCTGCAGGCGCGCCGCGAGCGCCAGGCGTTCTTCGACCAGGGCGGCCTGCCGGACTTCCGCACGGACACCGCCGCGATCCGTAGCGGCGACTGGCGTGTTGCCCCGCTGCCCGCCGCGCTGCAGGACCGCCGCGTCGAGATCACCGGCCCGACCGATCCGAAGATGGTCATCAACGCGCTGAACTCCGGTGCCAAGGTGTTCATGGCCGACTTCGAGGATTCGACCTCGCCGACCTGGCGCAACCTGCTGGCCGGGCAGCAGTCGCTGGCCGCCGCGGTGCGTGGCGATCTTCAATACACCGCACCCAATGGAAAGCACTACGCCCTGCGCCCGTACGACGAGCAGGCGGTGCTGATCGTGCGCCCGCGTGGCTGGCACCTGGACGAGAAGCACGTGCGCATCGATGGCCAGTTCATCGCCGGCGGCCTGTTCGACGCGGCGGTGTTCGCCTTCCACAACGCCCGCACCCTGCAGGCGAAGGATCGCGGCCCGTATTTCTACCTGCCCAAGCTGCAGAGCATGGAAGAGGCGGCGCTGTGGGAAACCGCGCTGTCGCACATCGAAGGCATGCTCGGCCTGCCGCATGGCCAGATCAAGGTGACCGTGCTGATCGAAACGCTGCCGGCGGTGTTCGAGATGGACGAGATCCTGCACGCGCTGCGTGACCGCATCGTCGGCCTGAACTGCGGGCGCTGGGACTACATCTTCTCGTACCTGAAGACCTTCCGCCGCCACGCAGATCGCGTGTTGCCCGAGCGCGGCCAGGTGACCATGACCCAGCCGTTCCTGAAGGCGTATTCGGAGCTGCTGATCCAGACCTGCCATCGCCGTGGTGCGCATGCGATGGGCGGCATGGCCGCGCAGATTCCCATCAACAACGATGCCGCTGCCAACGAACAGGCGATGGCCCGCGTGCGCGCCGACAAGCTGCGCGAAGTGAGCGCCGGCCACGACGGCACCTGGGTCGCGCACCCGGCGCTGATTCCGGTGGCGATGGCGATCTTCGACGAACACATGCCCGGTGCGAACCAGCACAGCGTGCTGCGCCAGGATGTGCGCGTCGGCCGCGACGAACTGATCGCGCGGCCGCCGGGCACCATCACCCGCGCTGGTTTCGAAGGCAACGTGGAAGTCTGCGTGCGTTACCTGGCGGCGTGGCTGGATGGCAACGGCTGCGTGCCGATCCACCACCTGATGGAGGACGCGGCCACCGCCGAGATCAGCCGCAGCCAGCTGTGGCAGTGGCTGCATACGCCGGGCCAGCAGCTGGACGATGGCACCGCCATCGACCTGGCGCTGCTGGATGCCACGCTGGCGCAGCTGCCGGCACGGCTGGGCGATACCGCCGCGTTGCCCGGTGGCGCGCGCATCGGCGAAGCCATCGCCCTGCTGGGCGACCTGAGCCGCAACGACGAACTGACCGATTTCCTGACCCTGCCGGCCTACGCGCGCATCGACTGATCGCCGCCCGCGTTTCCTGCCGTTTCCCTCCCCGCTGCACGCACGAACCGAACTGGAGAAAGACATGAGCAAGCTGCCCACTGCCGAACAGATCCAGCACGACTGGGATACCAACCCGCGTTGGGAAGGCATCCAGCGCAACTACAGCGCCGCCGACGTGGTGCGCCTGCGCGGCACCGTCCACATCGAGCATTCGCTGGCCCGCCTGGGTGCGGAGAAGCTGTGGGCGTCGCTGCATGAGCGCGAGTTCGTCAACGCGCTCGGTGCACTGACCGGCAACCAGGCCATGCAGCAGGTGAAGGCTGGCCTGAAGGCGATCTACCTGTCCGGTTGGCAGGTGGCCGCCGACGCCAACCTGGCCGGCCAGATGTACCCGGACCAGTCGCTGTACCCGGCCGATTCGGTGCCGGCGGTGGTCAAGCGCATCAACAACACGTTGCTGCGCGCCGACCAGCTGCATCACGCCGAAGGCAAGGACGACATCGATTTCCTGCAGCCGATCGTGGCCGATGCCGAAGCCGGTTTCGGCGGCGTGCTCAACGCGTTCGAACTGATGAAGGCGATGATCGAGGCCGGTGCCGCTGGCGTGCACTTCGAAGACCAGCTGGCCTCGGTGAAGAAGTGCGGTCATATGGGCGGCAAGGTGCTGGTGCCGACCCGCGAGGCGATCGAGAAGCTCAATGCCGCGCGCCTGGCTGCCGACGTGCTGGGCGTGCCGACCCTGCTGGTGGCGCGTACCGATGCCGAAGCCGCGGATCTGCTGACCAGCGACATCGACGGCAACGACCGGCCGTTCACCACCGGCGAGCGCACTGTCGAGGGCTTCTACAAGACCCGCAACGGCCTGGACCAGGCGATCAGCCGTGGCCTGGCCTACGCGCCCTATGCCGACCTGGTGTGGTGCGAGACCGGCAAGCCGGACCTGGAATTCGCTCGGAAATTCGCCGAGGCGATCCATGCGAAGTTCCCGGGCAAGCTGCTGGCCTACAACTGCTCGCCCAGCTTCAACTGGAAGAAGAACCTGGATGACGCCACCATTGCCAAGTTCCAGCGCGAACTGGGCAGCTACGGCTACAAGTTCCAGTTCATCACTCTGGCCGGTTTCCACGCCTTGAACTACGGCATGTTCAATCTGGCCCATGGCTACGCACGCCGGCAGATGAGCGCGTTCGTGGAACTGCAGGAAGCCGAGTTCGAAGCGGCCGAGCGCGGCTTCACCGCGGTCAAGCACCAGCGCGAGGTCGGCACCGGCTACTTCGATGCGGTGACCCAGGCGATCCAGCAGGGCCAATCGTCGACTACCGCGCTGACCGGCTCGACCGAGGAAGAACAGTTCCACGGCGGCCGCAGCGAACGCGCTGCGTGATCCGGTAATGCCGGCCGCTGGCCGGCAACCCGCCGATGTTTCCGGAGTCCACGGGGTTGCCGGCCAGCGGCCGGCTCTACCGAAGCTTCGGAATCCGATCAGGGTGGCCAGGGAAGGGCCAGACAACGCCGGCCGGTCGGGGGACCTGCCGGCGTTGTTGTATCGATGCAAGGGGGGCAACCGGTGGGCAGCGTCAATCAGGCGCACCCCGGTCCCGGCAACCTGGCCGAAACCCCGTGAAACCCGGCATCGGATTGATCCAGCAGGAGTTTTGGCTGGACACCGATAGCCAGAATGGGCCACCACCGATCTTCACATCAATCAAGATCGGCAGAAGGCTCAAAATGAGATAGGGCGCACACTTTAAAGCGGTGCTATGCTCCGCGGCTCACCAGGGGACGCTGGCGGCGGGTGCAGGGAATGACCGGCAGGGGTGCGGCCGAGAACAGTGATGTGACGACAGGTATCGCCCAGGTGGCGATGGCCGAGATCGTGCACGCTCTGTTGTCAGATGCCGAGGTGGCATTGTTCGCCAGATTCGCCCGCGCATGCAAGCTCCGTGCCGGACAGTGGCTGTTCCAGCGGGGCCACCGCGGCGAGCGCATGTATGTGATCCTCGAAGGACAGATCGAACTGGACTTTGGCGAGGACCTGGTGATCAAGACGCTCGGGCAGCATGAGTTCTTCGGAGAACTGGGCCTGCTGGTCGGCGATCACCTGCGCAGCGCCAGTGCGCGCGCGCTGGTCGACTGCGACGTGCTGGAGCTGGGCCCGGCCGATTTCCATCGGCTGGTCGAATCCGATCCCGGCCTGGTGGCCTACTTCCTGCGCCGCACGATCATGCGCGTGCTGACCAACGAACAGGCACTGATCAGACAGCTGCGCCGGCGCAACCACGATCTGGAAACCGCGCTGGACAACCTGTACATCACCACCCACCAGTTGACCCACACCCGTGAGCTGGTGCGTACCGATGAACTGACCGGGCTGCACAACCGCCGTGGCCTCACCCTGTACCTGCAGGAGTGCCGCGAGCATGCCGAGGGACCACCGCAGGCGTTGCTGCTGATCGATTGCGACCGTTTCAAGCAGATCAACGACCGCCACGGCCACCAGGCCGGCGACCGCGTGCTGCAGAGCATGGGCAACATCCTGCGCTCGATGGCCGGCGAGCAGGACCTGGCCTGCCGGCTCGGCGGCGATGAGTTCTGCCTGATCCTGCGCCGTGGCAACCACGAGATCGTGCAGCACGCGGCCGAGTTCATCCTCAGCGCGGTGCATGGCCTGCTCGAGCGCAGTCATGGCACGCCGCATGTCAGCCTGGTGAGCATCGGTGCCAGCCTGCTGGCGCCGGAGGCAGGCTGGAGCGAGTGGTATGCCAGCGCCGATCGGGCGCTGTACCGGGCCAAGCGCGACGGCGGCAACTGCCTGCGCTGGGTGGATGATCCGGACGGCCAATAGGGAGAGGCAGGCGATGAATGGCGACAACGGAACGTCAGCCCCGCATAGCCCACAGCTACGCGCCCTGCTGTTCACCGATCTGTGTGATTCGCTGCAGCTGGTCGAGCGTATCGGCGATGTGGCGGCGGCGAGCCTGTTCCAGGAGCACGACCGCCTGGTGCTGGGGCTGCAGCACCGCTGGAATGGCCAGCTGATCGACCGCTCCGACGGGCTGTTCATGCTGTTCGAACGCACCATCGACGCACTGGGTTTCGCCCTGGACTACCAGCGTGAACTGCACGCGCTGGGCCAGCAGCGCGCCATTGAACTGCGCGCGCGTGCCGGCCTGCACGTGGGTGACGTGCTGACCTGGGAAAACAGTGCCGAGGCGGTCCGTGCCGGTGCCAAGTCGATGGAAGTGGAAGGCCTGGCCAAGCCGATGGCGGCGCGCCTGATGATGCTGGCCCGCCCTGGCCAGATCCTGCTGTCGGCGGTGGCCGAATCGCTGACCCGCCGTGCCACCGATGCGCTGGGCGAGCGCGGCACGCGCCTGTTGTGGAAATCGCACGGGCGCTGGCGCTTCAAGGGCGTGCCGGTAGTTCAGGAAGTGATCGAAGTGGGCGAGATCGGTTCGGCGCCGCTGCGCATGCCGCGCGCCAATGCCAAGGCGCGCCGCGACCTGCCGCTGTGGCGGCAGCCGCTGGTCCTGGCCGCCGAAGGCCTGGTGCTGGCGGTGGCCGTGCTGGGCGGCTGGCTGCTGCTGCGGCCGGAACCGGCGATTGCATTCGCTGAGCGCGACTGGGTGGTACTCGGCGATGTCGACAACCTCACCGGCGATCCGATCTTCGATGACTCGATGCGGCACGCGATCCGGATTGCGCTGGAGCAGTCGCGCTACGTGAACGTGCTGTCGGAGGGCAAGATCCGCGAAAGCCTGGAAATGGCGCGGCTCTCGGGCGATACCCGGTTGAACCGCGATACCGCCGTCGACGTGGCGGTAAGGGAAGGCGCCCGCGCCGTGCTGTTGCCGACCGTGCGGCAGAAGATCGGCGGCTACGAGCTGGCCATCGATGTCGCTGCGCCGGGCAGCGGCCAGGTGATCCAGACGTTCACCGCCACCGCGGATCGATCCGACCAGATGGTGTTCGCGGTGGATGACGTGGTCGGGCGCCTGCGGCGTGGACTGGGTGAGTCGGTGGCAAGCCTGGAACAGTCGTTGCCGTTGCCGCGGGCATCGACCCAGGACCTGCGTGCACTGCGTGCATTCGCGTTGGCCGAGAGTGCACTGGGCCAGCGTCGCTTCGAGGAAGCACGCAACCTCTACCAGGCTGCGATCGATATCGATCCTGGTTTTGCCCTGGCCTACATGGGCGTGGCCAAACTGCATGCGCGGGTCGAGGAAGGGCGGCGTGCACGCGAAGCCATGCAGCATGCGCTGGACCTGCAGGATCGCCTGCCACCACGCGAGCGCCTGTACCTGAAGGCCTGGATGGCCGAGCTGGAACCAGGCGGCTGGGCGCTGGAGCAATGGCGCACGCTGGCCAAGGTCTATCCGGATTCGTTCGCGGGGCTGTCCAACACGTCCTGGTACCTGCTGCAGGCCAACCAGTTCAGCGAGGCCGAGCCCTATGCGCGAGCGGCCGCAGTGCCGCAGGACCCCTTGCGGCTGTATCCGCTGGTCCATCTGGTGCGGATACAGATCGCTGCCAACCAGCCGCAGCTTGCCGCGGAAACACTGGCGCAGGCACAGGTCCTGCGCGGCCGGGATGACGCCGATGAGACCGGCGTGGATGTGCTGGTGGCGCAGGGACAGTACGCCAAGGCAGCGGAGCTGTTGCCGCAGATCCATGCCAGCGATGCCCTGCAGCAGCGGATGAAGCTGCGTGCGCAGCTGCTGCTGGCGGCCGCGCAGCGCGACTGCCCGGCGATGCAGCAGGCGATACGCGAAGATGCACCGGCGCCGGCGCTGGTCGACCTCCAGGTGCAGCAACGCCTGCAGCACGCCAGCGTGGCGGCATTGTGCTCGAGCGCTGGCCGCGCCGAACTGCAGGCCATCGCAGCGCTGCTGCAGCCGATGCTGCAGCAGCGCGATGATCCCATGCTGAATGCCAGAGGCCTGCAGTGGCTGGCGCTGGTCCACCTGGCACAGCGCCAGGGCCAGTTCGAGCTGGCCAAGCGCTGGCTGGACGATCAGCGCCCCCTGCTGCGCAGCCTGCGCAGCCCGGTCGCAGACCGCTGGCTGCGCATCGTCAGCGCCATGGATGAGCTGCAGATGCAGCGACCCGACGCTGCACGCTCGCTGATCGAGCCGATGCTGGATGGGAGCGAGCCCGTGCAGGCACACGTGGTGCTGCTGCTCGCGCTGCGCGCACAGGGCGATGAAGCCGCCGCGCGCCGCCAGCAGGCGTGGCTGGCCCAGCATCGCGGCCAGGCCATTGCCGAGGTCACGGCCCTGCAGGTGTGGCAACCGCTGAACGTGTATGACGTCTCCACGTGGGCAACGCCAGCTACGGCCGGCGCACCCTGATGGCGGATCAGCCGTCGATCCGCTCGCCGACCTTGCCGGCTTCGAAGCAGAACACCACGGTCATGGCCGCCACCGACCCGGACAGGTGGTCCTGCAGCGCGTTACGCACCCGGCCAAGCTCCTCGACCGAGGCCAGGGTGTCGATCTTCATGCAGTCGTTTTCGCCGACGGCAGCGTCCAGGCCGATCGAGGCCAGCGCCTGGGCCGGCGACGCGGTGAAGTGGCTGCGGAACTCGTCGTTGCCGATCAGGTGGTCCAGCAGGGTGCTGGCGTCTGCGGCGGAAAGGCGGGGATGGGTGCTCATGGGGATCGTCCGTAGGTGGAGTTTCTCGTATCGGCCGCGACAGCCTGCCATTGAGGGCCGCGCGCTGCACGTCGCTAAAGTTGGCCGCGCTGCGGTCGTTGCTGCTATGCCGGTTGTGCGGCAGAAGGAAGGAAACCCATGCGACTGCGCCGCTGCGCCAGCCTGATGTTCGAGCCCCGCGAGGCGGTCACCCTGGACCTGCGCGCGATGCTGGCCGGCCATGCCGAGATGGACAGCCAGATCAGCTGGGTGGCGCTGGCCGCCCATCTGGACCAGCCGCTGCCGGTGGACGCCGAGGAGCGCCAGCTGCTGGGCGAGCTCAGCGCGCACCGCTGGAGCGAACCACCCGCCGATGCCTCCCCGGCCATGCTGGCCCGCCTGGTCGAGCAGGGCCTGCTGCTGACCGACCCGCCGAGCGAGGTGGGGCACCAGATGCGCGACGAGGCGCTACGGCGCAGCCAGTGGTGGCCGCTGGCCGCGCTGGCCCATCGCCACGCGCGGTGGCAGGCCGTGGACAGCGTGGAGGACATGCGTCGGCAGGGATTGGACACCGCTGCCGGGCTGCGCCAGCGCCTGGGGCCACCACCACCGGTGGTGCAGCCCATGCAGGGTGACTACCAGCCGCTGCCGCGCAGCGAAGAGGCCGCGTTCGATGCACTGCTGGCGCGTCGCACCACCTGCCGCAATTTCGATCCGCAGCGCGCGCTGCCGCTGCCGTTGCTGGCCCAGGTGCTGCAGCGCACGCTGATGGCCCACGCCGTGCAGAAGGTCGAGCGCGATACCGAGTTCCTGAAGAAGAACGTGCCTTCCGGTGGCGGCCTGCATCCCACCGAGGGCTTCCTGCTGGTGCAGAACGTGGACGGGCTGGTACCGGGCCTGTACCACTACCACCCGGTGCAGCATGCCGTTCTGCCGTTGCCTTCGCCACCGCCGCAGGCACTGGCTGCGCTGGCGCGGCGGATGCTGTCCGGGCAGGAGTGGTTCGCCGATGCGCCGGCGTTGCTGGTGCTGGCGCCGCGCTATGACCGCTGTTTCTGGAAGTACCGCAACCATGCCAAGGCGCACCGTGCGGTGACACTGGATGTCGGCCACATCTCGCAGCTGCTGTACCTGTGCGCCACCGAGCGCGGCCTGGCGGCGTTCGTCACCGCAGCCATCAACGATGCCGATATCGATCGTGCCTTCGGGTTCGATGGCATCGGCCAGAGCGCGATGGCCATCTGCGGCCTGGGCTGGCGCAGTGCCACGCTGGACACCGCCGAATTCGATCCCGCTGGTCGGGTGACGGCGGGCGACGACCGTTGAGCGGCCGTCGCCCCGGCGTTCACGCCGCTTCGAAGTCCACCAGCACCGCACCATCACCCACCTGGTCGCCGGCCTTGGCGCGGTAGCCCTTCACCGTGCCATCGGCCGGTGCCTGCAGGGTGTGCTCCATCTTCATCGCTTCCAGCACCACCAGTGGCGTTCCGCGCTTGACCTCGGTGCCGGCCGCGACCAGCGTCGCGACGATCCTGCCCGGCATCGGCGCCAGCAGGCTGCCGGCGTCGGCCACGGCCTGGTCCGATTCACTCACCGGATCGTGCAGGGTGAAGCGGTGCTGGCCATTGGCGCCGAACAGGTACAGCTGGTCACCGTCGCGCAGCAGCTGCAGCGACCAGCGGCGCTCGCCCAGCTGCACGGTCAGATGCTGCGCATCGGCCGTGCCAAGCACCTGCACCGGCGCGGCCTCATCGCGCTGCACGCGCCAACCATCGGCCTGCGCCCATACCTTCAGTGTGTGCTTGCGTTCGCCCTGCTGCAGCGGCAGCACGCGCGGTGCCGATGCACCGAGGCGCCAGCCGTCCTGGGCCTGCCACGGCGAATGCGGATCGCGCGCGTCGGTGCTGGCGCCGCCCGTGCTTGCAACTGCGGCCACGGCGGCCAGCTGCCACAGGGCATCATCCGTGTCGCCCACCGCACTCAACGCGGCCTGTTCGCGTTCGATCAGCGCGGTATCCAGCCTGGCGTGCGCGAACGAATCGGTGTTCACCAGGCGGCGCAGGAAGCCGGCATTGGTGGTCACGCCCACTACCTGGCAGTCGGCCAGCGCCTTGCTCATGCGGCGCAGCGCGGCATCGCGGTCCACGTCCCAGACGATCAGCTTGGCGATCATCGGATCGTAGTACGGGGTGATGCTGTCGCCTTCCTCCACGCCGGTATCCACGCGCACATGGGCTGACGGCGTGGGCAGGCGCAGCCGGCGCAGCGTGCCGGTGGAGGGCAGGAAGCCACGGTCGGCATCTTCGGCGTACAGGCGCGCTTCGATGGCATGGCCGTGGATCGAAAGCTGCTCCTGGCGCAGCGGCAGCGGCTGGCCCGAAGCCACGCGCAGCTGCCACTCCACCAGGTCGGTGCCGGTGATGTACTCGGTGACCGGGTGCTCGACCTGCAGGCGTGTGTTCATTTCCATGAAGTAGAAATCGCCGTCCGGGCCGGCGATGAATTCCACCGTGCCGGCACCGACGTAGCCCACCGCGCGCGCTGCATCCACCGCGGCCTGGCCCATCGCGGCGCGGCGCTCGGCGCTCATGCCCGGCGCCGGCGCTTCTTCCAGCACCTTCTGGTGGCGGCGCTGCACCGAGCAGTCGCGCTCGAACAGGTACACCGCCTCACCGTGGCTGTCGCCGAACACCTGGATCTCGATGTGGCGCGGGCGCTCGACATACTTCTCGACCAGCACGTGGTCGTTGCCGAACGCCGAGGCCGCTTCGCGCTGGCAGCTGGCCAGCGCATCGACGAAGTCCTCGCTGCGCTCGACCTTGCGCATGCCCTTGCCACCACCGCCGGCGCTGGCCTTGATCAGCACCGGGTAGCCGATGCCGTCGGCCTGTGCGCGCAGGAAGTCCGGCGCCTGCTGGTCGCCGTGATAGCCGGGGGTCAGTGGTACACCGGCCTTGGCCATCAGCGCCTTGGCCGCGCTCTTGTCGCCCATCGCGCGGATGGCGCTGGCCGGTGGGCCGATGAAGGTGATTCCGGCCGCCGCGCAGGCATCGGCGAAGTCGGCGTTCTCGGACAGGAAGCCATACCCGGGGTGGATCGCCTGCGCGCCGGTCAGGCGTGCGGCGTCGAGCAGGGCATCGCCGCGCAGGTAGCTCTCACGTGCGGCGGCCGGACCAATGTGGATGGCTTCGTCGGCCAGGCGCACATGGCGTGCGTTGCGGTCCGCATCGGAATACACCGCCACGGTGGCGATGCCGAGGCGACGGCAGGTGGCGATGACGCGGCAGGCGATCTCGCCGCGGTTGGCGATCAGGACTTTGGTGAACATGGCAACAGGCTCGGTCATGGCACGGGTTACATGCGGAACACGCCGAAGCGCGTCTGCTGCGGGGCGGCGTTGAGGCTGGCCGACAGCGCCAGGGCCAGCACCCGGCGGGTGTCGGCCGGATCGATCACGCCGTCGTCCCACAGGCGCGCGCTGGCGTAATACGGGTGGCCCTGCTGTTCGAACTGGTCGCGGATCGGCGCCTTGAACGCGTCCTCTTCCGCTGCCGGCCACTGGCCACCCTTGGCTTCGATGCCATCGCGCTTGACCGTGGCCAGCACGCTGGCGGCCTGTTCGCCGCCCATCACGCCGATGCGTGCGTTCGGCCACATCCACAGGAAGTTCGGCGAGTAGGCGCGGCCGCACATGCCGTAGTTGCCGGCGCCGAACGAACCACCGATCACCACGGTGAACTTGGGTACCTTGGCGCAGGCCACCGCCATCACCAGCTTGGCCCCGTCCTTGGCGATGCCACCCTGTTCGTACTTGCGGCCGACCATGAAGCCGGTGATGTTCTGCAGGAACACCAGCGGGATGTTGCGCTGGGTGCACAGCTCGATGAAATGCGCACCCTTCAGTGCCGACTCGGAGAACAGGATGCCGTTGTTGGCGATGATGCCGATCGGGTAGCCGTTCAGATGGGCGAAGCCGGTGACCAGGGTTGCACCGTAGCGCGGCTTGAACTCGTCGAAGCGCGAGCCATCGACCAGGCGCGCGATGACCTCGCGCACGTCGTAGGGCTTGCGCGTGTCGGCCGGGATCACGCCATACAGGTCGTGTGCCGGCAGCAGTGGCTCCTCGCTGGCCTGCACCGCCATCGCCGGTTCCGGCTTGCGCCAGTTCAGCTGCGCGATGATCGCGCGCACCCGTGCCAACGCCTGCAGATCGTTGTCGGCCATGTGATCGGCCACGCCGGAGATGCGCGTGTGCACATCGGCGCCGCCCAGATCCTCGGCCGTCACCACTTCACCGGTGGCCGCCTTCACCAGCGGCGGGCCGCCGAGGAAGATCGTGCCCTGCTCGCGCACGATCACGGTCTCGTCGCTCATCGCCGGCACGTAGGCGCCACCGGCGGTGCAGCTGCCCATCACGCAGGCGATCTGCGGAATGCCCTGTGCCGACAGGTTGGCCTGGTTGTAGAAGATGCGGCCGAAATGGTCGCGGTCGGGGAAGACTTCGTCCTGCAGTGGCAGGAACGCGCCACCGGAATCGACCAGGTAGATGCACGGCAGGTGGTTCTGTTCGGCGATCTCCTGTGCGCGCAGGTGCTTCTTCACCGTCATCGGGTAGTAGGTGCCACCCTTGACCGTGGCGTCGTTGGCCACGATCACGCATTCCACACCGCTCACCCGGCCGATGCCGGCCACCACGCCGGCGGCGGGCACGGCATCGTCATACATGCCATGCGCGGCCAGCGGCGCGATTTCCAGGAAGGCGCTGCCGGGGTCGAGCAGGGCGTCGATGCGGTCACGCACCAGCAGCTTGCCGCGTGCGGTGTGCTTGGCACGCGCGGCGTCGCTGCCGCCCAGCGCAGTGCGGGCGAGGGTGGCATGCAGGTCATCGACCACGGCCTGCATCACCGCGCGGTTGCTTTCAAACGTTTCGCTGCCCGGTTGCAGCTGGCTGTTCAGGACGGTCATCGCGGTGGCCTTACAGGGTGCGCTGGAACAGTTCGCGGCCGATCAGCATGCGGCGGATCTCCGAGGTGCCGGCGCCGATTTCATACAGCTTGGCGTCGCGCCACAAACGGCCGGTCGGGTATTCGTTGATGTAGCCGTTGCCACCGAGGATCTGGATCGCCTGGCCGGTCAGCCAGGTGGCCTTCTCGGCGGCGTACAGGATCGCACCGGCGGCATCCTGGCGGGTGGTGCGGCCCTGGTCGCAGGCGCGCGCCACGGCGTAGACATAGGCGCGGCAGGCACCCAGGCCCACGTACATGTCGGCGATCTTGGCCTGGATCAGCTGGAAGCTGCCGATCGGTTCGCCGAACTGGTGGCGTTCGTGCACGTACGGCATCACCACGTCCATCGCCGCCGCCATCAGGCCCAGCGGGCCACCGGACAGCACCACGCGCTCGTAGTCCAGGCCGGACATCAGCACGCGCACGCCACCGCCGACCTGGCCCAGCACGTTCTCTTCGGGAATCTCGCAGTCCTGGAACACCAGCTCGCAGGTGGGCGAAGAGCGCATGCCCAGCTTGTCCAGCTTCTGCGCGGTGGAGAAGCCCTTCATGCCCTTCTCGACCAGGAACGCGGTGATGCCCTTGGCACCTGCGTCCATGTCGGTCTTGGCGTAGACCACCAGCACGTCGGCGTCCGGCCCGTTGGTGATCCACATCTTGTTGCCGTTGAGCACGTAGCGGTCGCCACGCTTGTCGGCGCGCAGCTTCATCGACACCACGTCCGAACCGGCGCCCGGTTCGCTCATCGCCAGCGCGCCGACCAGGCTGCCGTTGCACAGGCCGGGCAGGAAGCGCTGCTTCTGTTCTTCGTTGCCGTTCTTGCGCAGCTGGTTCACGCACAGGTTGGAGTGCGCGCCGTAGGACAGGCCGATGCCGCCGGAGGCACGCGAGATTTCTTCCATTGCCACCACGTGGGCCAGGTAGCCCATGCCGGTGCCGCCGTATTCTTCTTCCACGGTGAGGCCGAGCAGGCCCTGCTCGCCCAGCTTCGGCCACAGGGACAGTGGGAACTGGTTGCTGGCATCGGCCTCGGCGGCCAGCGGCGCGACCTCGGCGGCGGCAAAATGGGCCACGCTCTGGCGCAGCAGGTCGATGTCTTCGCCAAGATCGAAGTTCAGGGATGGCACGTGCATTGTGGTGGCTCCACGGCGGGATGGCAGGAAATGGACGCACCCGGCGGGGGAGCGGGCGGCGGTGTACAGGACCGCCACCCACACGGGCGATGGCCCCAGCGTAGCGGGGTTCGGATAAGAAGTGAATACGAATTCAAAAATTGAAACTAGAATCAGAACATGGCCTATAAACGCTCTGCATTGATGGAAGAACGCCTGGCGGGCGCCCGTGAACGGATCCTGCTGGCCACCCGCGAGCTGGTCGCCACCGGCGGCTGGCGCAACGCCCCGGTGACCGCGGTGGCGACCCAGGCGGGGGTGTCCACCGGCCTGATCTATCGCCACTTCCCGTCCAAGGCCGAACTGTTCGTGGAGGTGCTCAACGCCGCCGTGGCCCACGAGGTCGCGATCATGGAGCGCATCGCCAGTGGCCCGGAGGCGGCCAGCGAGCGCCTGCGGCTGGCGATCACCGCCTTCGTCCGCCGCGCCCTGGCCGGGCCGGGGCTGGCGCACGCCTTCATCGTCGAACCGGTCGACCCGGACGTGGAAGCCGAGCGCATGCGCGGTCGCCGCGCATTCGGCGATGTGTTCCTACGGCTGGTGGAAGAGGGCGTGGCGGCCGGTGAGCTGCCGGTGCAGGACGCACATGTGGCCGCTGCCTGCCTGGTCGGTGCCTTCACCGAGGCGATGGTCGGCCCGACCGCGCCGAGCCGCGAAGCGCACCGCGACGAAGACGCGCTGGTGGATGCGATCTGCAGCTTCTGCCTGCGCGCGATCGGCGCCCCGGTAGTCCGGTAGAGCCGGCCGCTGGCCGGCTTCTGTTGCTGGGGTCAGATCCCTTTGCATCGCAAAAGGGCGCTGACCCCATTCCCCGCAATGTTGCGCCGCACCAGCAGTGACGCCTGTTGTCGCACGCAAAGCGCGTTCTATACTCGGTCCATCACGCAGTCGCTCAGCCGTGGTCCAACGACTATCAGCCAGGGGTAACGAAGAGTGCGGAATTACGATCTGGAGTTCCTGAAACGCTTCTCCATGGTGATCGCGCTGCTGGCGACCATCACCCTCGGCCTCATCCTCCTTGCCGCCTACATCCACACCCGGATTCCGCCCGAGGTGTCGCCGACCGCGGCCAAGCGCACCGAACAGCGCATCTCGCCCACCGGCGCGGTCTATGCCGGCAGCACCGGCGCCGCCGCGCAGGCCGCCGCCAAGGCCGCTGCGCTGGCCAAGGCCGCCTCGCAGGTGGCCTACGGCGGCACCAAGGATGGCAAGGTGATCTTCGACAACCTGTGCACCGCCTGTCACACCACCGGCGTGGGCATGGCACCGACGCTGGACCATTCGCACTGGGACAAGCGCATCGCACAGGGCAAGGACACCCTCTACAAGCACGCCATCGAGGGCTATACCGGCCCCGACGGCGGCATCATGCCGCCCAAGGGTGGCAACCCGGCACTGACCGAGGAGCAGATCCACGCCACCGTGGACTGGATGCTGGGCAACCTGAAATAGCCGGTGGTGCCGGCCAGCGGGCGGCACTACCCCGGCTTTGCCCACCAAGGCCTAATCGCCCACATGACCCCGCTGCGCAGGCGGGGTTTCGCATTTCAGGGTTAGTCTGTGCGCCCTCTTCCAAGGAATCGCCCGTCGATGCGCCGCCGCTCCCTCGCCCTTGCCCTGTCCCTGCTGCTGCCGGCCGGCGCCTTCGCCCAAGCCCAGCCGCAGGCCGCACCGGTCGCGTCGCCCTCCGCCGCACGCAGCAGCGCCACCGTGGTGCTGACCGCCGCGCCGGCTGACTGGCGCGCGCTGGATGGACAGCGCGTGCGCATCGCCGCGCCGCTCACCCTGGCCGGTACCGATGGCCTGGAGCGCTTCGGCCAGCTCACCGTGGCCTTCGATGGCCGCCTCTGGCAGCCGACCGAAGTGGCCGCGCCGGGCACCGCCGGCTACGAGCAGGTGATGGCCGACAACCAGCGCCGCCGCCTGGTGCTGGACGATGGCAGCGATGCCCGCGACCCGGCCAGCGTGGCCTACCTGCCGGGCAACCCGGTGCTGCGCACCGGCATGCAGCTGCGCAACGTGGAGGGCATCGTGCGCGTGGATCCGCAGGGCCGTCCGCGCCTGCAGGTCGAAGGCGCGCTGAAGCTGCCGGAGCTGAAGCGTCCGGCGGTGCCGACGGTGCCGGGCAGCCTGCACGTGGCGGCCTTCAACCTGGAGAACTTCTTCAACGGTGATGGCCAGGGCGGTGGCTTCCCGACCCTGCGCGGCGCGCGCACGCTGGACGAGCACAAGGCGCAGGTGGCCAAGCTGGTCACCACGGTCAACGCGCTGGGCGCCGATGTCGCCGCGCTGATGGAGCTGGAGAACGACGGCTACGGCCCGCAGTCGGCCATCGCCGAACTGGTCGATGCGCTCAACCGCGATCGCGGCGCGCAGGGTGACTGGCGCTTCGTCGACGCGGGCACCGGCCCCGGCGACAATCCCATCCGGGTCGGCATCATCTACCGCAGCACGCGCCTGCAGCCGGTCGGCCAGCCGGCCACGCTGACCGGCGGCCCGTTCGTCGAGCACAGCCGCGTACCGCTGGCGCAGGCCTTCCAGGGCAAGCACGGCGCGCCGTTCGTGGTGGTCGCCAACCACTTCAAGTCGAAAGGCTGCCGCGACGCGAGCGGTGCCGATGCCGACCGCAACGACAACCAGGGCTGCTGGAACGCTACCCGGGTGACTTCGGCGCAGCAGCTGCACGCCTGGCTGCAGACCGATCCGACCGGTACCGGTGCCCAGGACGCGGTGCTGCTGGGTGATTTCAACGCCTACGCGATGGAAGACCCGATCCGCACGCTGCATGACCTGGGCTGGCAGGACGCGTTCAAGGTCGCCAAGGTCGAGCATCCCTACAGCTACGTCTACAACGGCTACACCGGCCGCCTCGACCACGCGCTGCTGAACCCGGGCATGGCCCAGCGCCTGCGCGGTGCTGCCGAATGGCACAGCAACGCCGACGAGCAGGACGCCAGCGGCTACCAGGGCCGCAACGTGCAGGGCCCGTGGCGCAGCTCCGACCACGACCCGCTGCTGCTGGGCTTCGATAAATAACGTCCAGCGCCGGGGTCTGAAACGTAGGGGTCAGAGCCCATTCCGTAGGAATGGGATCCGACCCCGGGTACCGTTTACCCCCAGGCGATCAACCCGATCGCCAGCACTGCCAGCGCCAGCCCGGCGCGGTTCCACCGGTTGGTGGCCTCGCCGAAGGCAAACACGCCCACCAGCGCGCCCAGCACCACCACGCCGATGTTCATGCCGGCGAACACGGTGGCCGGGCTCTCCGGCATCGCCTGGTGCGCATGTACATAGAAAAGAATGTTGCCGCCGTTGAGCAGGCCCAGCAGCGCGCCGGCCCCGAGGTTGCGCCAGGCCAGTCGGCTGCGGCCACTGGTGTGCCGCCACAGCTGCAGCACCAGCATCAGCACGAAGGCCACGCTGAAGCTGGCCAGCACCGCTGCCATCGAGGGCGTGCCGGAGAGCGCCACCTGCTTGAGCAGCACATCCACCACTGCGAACCCGGCCCATACGCCCAGCAGCCAACCCCAGCCACCGGGTGAGGACGCCACCGCCGGTCCGCGCGGGCGCAGGCTGATCGCCACCATTGCCAGCAGGCCCAGGCCGAGACCGGCCAGCTTCCACGGCGTCGCGGTCTGGCCGAAGAACAGGAACGCAGCAGCCAATGACAGCAGCAGCGAGAGCCGCTGCGCCACGTCGCTGCGGACGATGCCGGCCACCGCCACCGCGCGGCCCAGCACCAGGAAGATCGACGGCAGCACCACCGCCAGCGCCAGCAGTGACAGCCATGGCGCGTGTGGTGCGCGCAGCGCATCCAGCGGCGGCTGCAGCACCACGGCGGTGAGCATTGCCGCCACCAGATAGTTCCAGGTGACCATCTGCGCAACATCCAGCGGGCGGCGCGCGGCCACCTTCAACAACACCGAGACCAGCACGCTGCAGATCACGGCCAGGGACAGGTAAAGCATGGGGCGGGCACAGGGCAGGGGCGGGGGACGGTATCATGGTGCCATGCACAAGCCCTCGTTCCCCGTCGCCCCCGGCGAAACTGCCTGCCTTGAACTGGACGGCCCGGCCGGTCCGCTGGAAGTGGTTGTCGACCTGCCCAAGGCCGATGTGCCGGCGCAACCGATCGTGGCCATCGTCTGCCATCCGCTGTCCACCGAGGGCGGCACCCTGCACAACAAGGTGGTCACCATGACCGCTACCACCCTACGCGAGCTGGGCATCACCACGGTGCGCTTCAACTTCCGCAGCGTCGGCGGTTCGGCCGGTGAGTTCGACCACGGCGTGGGCGAGCAGGATGACCTGAAGGCCGTCGCCGCCTGGGTGCGCGGCCAGCGCCCCGATGACCGCCTGTGGCTGGCCGGCTTCAGCTTCGGCTCGTTCGTTTCGCTGAAGGCCGCTGCCGCGCTGCAGCCGGAAGCGCTGATCTCGATCGCGCCGCCGGCCGGCCGCTGGGATTTCGATGGCATCGCGCCGCCGCCCCGCTGGCTGGTGATCCAGGGCGAGCAGGACGAGATCGTCGACCCGCAGGCCGTCTATCAGTGGCTGGACACGCTGGACGTCCCGCATGAGCTGGTGCGCATGCCCGAGACCAGCCACTTCTTCCACCGCAAGCTGATCGACCTGCGCGGCGCGCTGACCCACGGCGTCAAGCACTGGCTGGGCGCGGCGGCATGAGTGCAACCGAGTTGACCCCGTCGCAGCGGTACGCGGAAGGGGTTGCCCGTGGTGACTGGCAGAACGACCCGGCCCAGCACGCCGCGCTGGCCGAGCTGGACCGCATCCACCTGGGCCTGGTCGACAGCGCCGAAGACGGCTGGCTGGACCGCCTGTCCTCGTTCTGGAAGAAGCCCGAGCCGGTCAAGGGCCTGTACTTCTGGGGCGGCGTCGGCCGTGGCAAGACCTTCCTGGTCGACCTGTTCTACGACGGCCTGCCGATCAAGCAGAAGTACCGCACCCATTTCCACCGTTTCATGCGCAGCGTCCACGAGCGCCTGCGCGAGCACCAGGGGCAGAGCGACCCGCTGGCGAAGATCGCCCAGGAATGGCGCAGCAACCTGCGCGTGCTGGTGCTGGACGAATTCTTCGTCACCGACATCGGCGATGCGATGCTGCTGGCACGGCTGCTGGAGCGCCTGTTTGCCGAAGGCGTGACTCTGGTCACCACCTCCAACACGGCGGTGGAGAACCTGTACCTCAACGGCCTGCAGCGCGAGAGCTTCCTACCGGCCATCGGCCTGCTGCAGCGCTTCTGCGTCGAGCTGTACGCCGAGGGCACCGAGGATTACCGCATGCGCGCGCTGACCCGCTCGCCGGTGTACCGCGCGCCGCTGGCCGCTGACAGCGATGACTGGCTGGCCACGCGCTGGAACGAACTGAGTGGCGGCCAGCCGGCCAAGCCCGGCAACATCGAGATCGAGGGCCGCAAGATCCCGGTGCGCGGCCGTGGCAAGAGCATCGCCTGGTTCGATTTCGCTGCGCTGTGCGAAGGCCCGCGCGGCCCTTCGGACTACATCGAGATCGCGCACGAGTTCAACACGGTGCTGTTGGGCGGCATCCCCGCCTTCGATCGCCTGAACGAAGATGCCGCGCGCCGCTTCGTCAACCTGATCGATGAACTGTACGACCGCCACGTCAACCTGGTCTGCACCGCCAGTACCTCGCCGATCGAGCTGTATACCGGCACCCGCCTGCAGGGTGCGTTCGAGCGCACCGCCTCGCGCCTGATCGAAATGCAGAGCGCCGAATACCTGGGTACCCCGCACCGGGCGTGAGCGACTCTGTGGGGGTGCATTGCCGGCCAGCGGCCGGCATCGGTCGCGCAGTGATCGGGGGGGGCGCGACGGCGTTTCCCTGTGGCCGCTCCTCCGGCCCGGCCGACACATGCAGCCTCGAGTCGCTGCCCGGCTGCTGATCCCTGCATCCACCGGATTCCCACCGGCTGCCCACTACCTATCCACAGGGTTGTCCCTAGCCAGTTTCATCACTGTCATGTGAAGCTGTCATTGTTCCGTTTCTGTGGCGCGTTGTGCCACCGCAATGACGCTTTCGGGCTTGACTGCGCAGCCCGTTCCGGCAGGTCTGAAGCGTCTGATCCAGGCGCTGATGGCACGATCCTTGCGGCGCAAGGGATTGCCGAATTTCACTACATTTGGCGTTGACGGACCCCATTACCCCCACTATCTTGTGGCTGTCGGTCGCAGCAACCCCAATTGCAGGGGGTTGCCCGGGGTACCCATCCGCGATCGTCAACGGCAGTGGCAGGCGCAGGGTCTCACCCCCTGCGACGCCGTCCTGCCATCCTGGGCTGTCATGTCCCGGGCTGCGTCACCCGATGCATCGAGCACCCCCAATCACGCCAAGAGGACACACGCCGTGAGCACCGAATCCAGCGCCACCATCGAGAAGGAAAGCGAATTCCTGTTGACGTCGCCGCCGACGGCCAACGCGATGAGTGTGACCAAGCGCAATGGGACCACCGAACTGGTGGACCTGAACAAGATCGTGCGTGCGGTGCAGCGTTCCTCCGAAGGCCTGCACGCCGTCGATCCGATGCGCGTGGCCACCCGTACCATTTCCGGCCTGTACAACGGCGCCACCACCCGCGAGCTGGATGAACTGTCCATCCGCACCGCCGCCCTGCTGATCGGTGAAGAGCCCGAATATGGCCGCCTTGCTGCGCGCCTGCTGGCCAACTACATCGCCAAGGAAGTCTCGGGCCAGGAAATCTACGCCTTCTCGCAGTCGGTCAGCCGTGGCCATGAAGTCGGCCTGATCAACGACCGCCTGCTGAACTTCGTGCAGACCAATGCACGCAAGCTCAACGATGCGATCGACATGTCGCTGGACCTGAACTTCGATTACTTCGGCCTGCGTACCCTGTACGACCGTTACCTGCTGCGCCATCCGCACACCCGCAAGGTGATCGAGACCCCGCAGCAGTTCTTCCTGCGCATCGCCAGCGCGCTGAGCGAGGACGTGCCGGAAGCCCTGGCGCTGTACAAGCGCATGGGCAATCTGGACTACCTGCCGTCCAGCCCGACCCTGTTCAATTCCGGCACCACCCACGAGCAGCTGTCCTCGTGCTTCCTGCTGGACTCGCCGCAGGACTCGCTGGAGTCGATCTATTCCAAGTACGGCGACATCGCCCAGCTGTCGAAGTTCTCCGGCGGCATCGGCGTCAGCTACACCCGCGTGCGTTCGCGTGGTTCGCTGATCAAGTCGACCAACGGCCACTCCAACGGCATCGTGCCGTGGCTGAAGACCATGGATTCGTCGGTCGCCGCGGTGAACCAGGGTGGCAAGCGCAAGGGCGCGGCCTGCGTCTACCTGGAAACCTGGCACGCCGACGTCGAGGACTTCCTCGAGCTGCGTGACAACACCGGTGACGAAGCCCGCCGTGCGCACAACCTGAACCTGGCCAACTGGGTGCCGGACCTGTTCATGAAGCGCGTCGAGGCCGACCAGGAATGGTCGCTGTTCGATCCGCGCGTCGTGCCGGAGTTCACCGACCTGTTCGGTGAAGCCTTCGAGCAGGCCTACCTGCAGGCCGAAGCCCAGGGCAAGGCCAACCGCACCATCTCCGCGCGCAAGCTGTACGCCCGCATGATGCGCACGCTGGCCGAGACCGGCAACGGCTGGATGACCTTCAAGGACAAGTGCAACCGCGCCAGCAACCAGACCCTGCGTCCGGGCAACGTGATCCACCTGTCCAACCTGTGCACGGAAATCCTGGAAGTCACCTCCAACGATGAAACCGCGGTGTGCAACCTGGGTTCGATCAACCTGGGCAATCACTTCGACGAGCACAACGAGTTCGACTTCGAGAAGCTGGCCGAGACCGTGCGCCTGGCCGTGCGCCAGCTCGACCGCGTCATCGACCTGAACTTCTACCCGATCGAAACCGCCCGCCGCGCCAACCTGCGCTGGCGTCCGGTCGGCCTGGGCTGCATGGGCCTGCAGGACGTGTTCTTCCGCAAGCGCCTGCCGTTCGACAGCGCCGAAGCCCGTGCCCTGTCGAAGAAGATTGCCGAGGCGATCTACTTCCACGCGCTGGAAACCTCCTGCGAGCTGGCCCAGGAACGTGGCAAGCACCCGTCGTTCAACGACACCCGTGCCGCCGGTGGCGAACTGCAGTTCGACGCCTGGAACGTGGTGCCGGAAGACACCGCACGCTGGGATGCCCTGCGCGCCCGCATCAAGGAACACGGCCTGCGCAACTCGCTGATGATCGCGATCGCGCCGACCGCGACCATCGCCTCGATCGCCGGCTGCTACGAGTGCGTCGAGCCGCAGGTGTCCAACCTGTTCAAGCGCGAGACCCTGTCCGGTGATTTCCTGCAGGTCAACCGCTACCTGGTGAACGAGCTGAAGAAGCTGGGCCTGTGGACGCCGGAAATGCGCGATGCCATCAAGCTGGCCGAAGGCTCCATCGCGGGCGTGGCACAGATTCCGGAAACGCTGCGCGAGGTCTACCGCACCGCGTGGGAACTGCCGATGCGTTCGCTGATCGACATGGCCGCCGAGCGTGGTGCCTTCATCGACCAGTCGGCCTCGCTCAACCTGTTCATGGAAAGCCCGAACATCGGCGCGATGTCTTCCATGTACATGTACGCCTGGAAGCAGGGCATCAAGACCACCTACTACCTGCGTTCGCGTCCGGCCACCAAGATCGCCAAGACCACGGTGAGCAGCGCGGCCCCGGCCAAGGTGTTCAGCCCGGACGAAGCCATCGCCTGCTCGCTGGAAAACCCGGAAGCCTGCGAGGCCTGCCAGTAACACACCGCGCGGTGGGTGCCGACCATTGGTCGGCACTCGAACACCTCGCACCTGTAGAGCCGAGCCATGCTCGGCTGCGGAAAAACACCCACGGTAGCGCCGGGCCATGCCCGGCGGCTCACCCAGGAATTCAAGGAAACACCCATGGCCGACAAGCCCAAGCAGATGCTGCTCGATCCCGGTTTTGAACTGACCCTGCGCCCGATGCGCTACCCGCAGTTCTATGACATGTACCGGAATGCGATCAAGAACACCTGGACGGTGGAAGAGATCAACTTCCAGATCGACATCACCGACCTGCACAGCAAGATGTCGCCGGGTGAGCGCCACCTGATCCACCGCCTGGTCGCGTTCTTCGCCACCGGCGACTCGATCGTGTCCAACAACCTGGTGCTGAACCTGTACCAGCACTTGAACGCGCCCGAAGCGCGCATGTACCTGTCGCGCCAGCTGTATGAAGAAGCGCTGCACGTGCAGTTCTACCTGACCCTGCTCGACAACTACCTGCCGGATCCGGAAGAGCGCGTCAAAGCCTTCGCCGCGGTTGAAAACATCGACTCGATCAAGAAGAAGGCCGACTTCTGCTTCAAGTGGATCGACTCGATCCAGGACCTGACCCGCATCGAGACCCGCGAACAGCGCCGCCAGTTCCTGCTCAACCAGATCTGCTTCGCCGCCTGCATCGAAGGCCTGTTCTTCTTTGCCGCCTTCGCCTACGTGTACTACTTCCGTTCGCGCGGCCTGCTGCCGGGCCTGGCCTCGGGCACCAACTGGGTGTTCCGCGACGAGAGTGCGCACATGGAGTTCGCGTTCGAGTCGGTGCGCGTGGTGCGTGAGGAAGAGCCGGACCTGTTCGATGACGAGATGAAGCAGCAGGTCTACGACATGCTGGCCGAAGCCATCGAGTGCGAAGTGCAGTTCGCCGAGGACGTGCTGTCCGGTGGCGTTGCCGGCATCTCGACCCGCGACATGCGCCAGTACCTGCAGCACTGCGCCGACCAGCACTTCGCCAAGCTGGGCATGGAAAAGAAGTACAACGTGCGCAACCCGCTGCCGTTCATGGAACTGCAGGACGTGCAGGAACTGACCAACTTCTTTGAACGCCGCGTCTCGGCCTACCAGGTCGGCGTGCAGGGCGAAGTCGCCTTCGACATGAACTTCTGATCGAACCGGTCAGCTCTGTCGCAACGAAAAACCCCGGCCAGTGCCGGGGTTTTTTGTTTCTGTAGCCGAGCCATGCTCGACGGTTTCTGGACTCTACAATCAGCGCCGCCCTTCCACCGCCATGCGCACCGCCAGCCCCGCCAGCACCGTGCCCATCAGCCAGCGTTGCACCATCTGCCAGATCGGGCGCGCGGCCAGGAAGCCGGCGATGCTGCCGGCCATCACTGCGATCACCGCGTTGACGCTCACGCTGACGGCAATCTGGGTGACGCCGAGTACCAGCGACTGCATCAGCACGCTGCCATGGCCTTCCGGGTGCAGGAACTGTGGCAACAGGGACAGGTACATCACCGCGATCTTCGGGTTCAGCAGGTTGGTCAGAAAGCCCATCGCGAACAGTTTGCGTGGGCCATCCGGGGGCAGGTCGCGTACCGCGAACGGCGAGCGGCCACCGGGCTTGAGCGCCTGCCAGGCCAGGTACAGCAGGTACAGCGCGCCGCCGATGCGCAGCGCGTCGTAGGCGAACGGCACGGTCATCAGCAGGGCAGTGATGCCCAGTGCCGCGCACAGCATGTAGAACACGAAGCCCAGCGCCACCCCGCCCAGCGAGATCAGGCCGGCACGGCGGCCCTGGCAGATCGAGCGCGAGACCAGGTAGATCATGTTCGGCCCGGGCGTGAGCACCATGCCCAGCGAGATGAGAGCAAAGGCCAGCAGGTCGGAGGTCGCGGGCATGGGCGGTCCTGGCAAGGGGCGTGGCGCAGTGTAGCGCCGCCTGCACAGGGCCTGGCTTAAAATCGCGGCACCCCACACCGAAGCCCCCCATGACCCCGATCCCCGAGACCGTGCCGCCCATCGAAGTGCGCATGGCCGAAATCGTCTTCCCCAACCACACCAACCACCTCGGCACCCTGTTCGGTGGCCAGGCGCTGGCATGGATGGACAAGGCCGCATTCCTGGCCGCCGCCCGTTACTCGCGCCGCACCGTGGTGACCGCGCGCAGCGACCAGGTCGACTTCAAGCTGCCGATCCGCATCGGCCAGATGGTGGAAACCATCGGCCGCATCGTCGAAGTCGGCCGCAGCTCGATGAAGGTGGAGGTGGAACTGGTCGCCGAAGACCTGCACAGCGGCGAGCGCAAGCTGTGCACCCGCGGCCACTTCGTGATGATCGCGCTGGACGAGGAAGGCCACCCGATCGCGGTGCCGCCGCTGCCGGCAACCTGATCCGCCGGCTGAACCTGCGCTTGCGGGGGCGCGGCCGCGCCCCCATCTGGCAGCCATGACCCCGCCACTGACCGACTTCATCGACCGCGCCCAGCGCCTGTTCGTACTGACCGGCGCTGGTTGCAGCACCGCTTCGGGCATTCCCGATTACCGGGATACCGACGGCCAGTGGAAACGCACGCCGCCGGTGACCTACCAGGCCTTCATGGGCGAGGCGGCCACCCGCCAGCGCTACTGGGCGCGCAGCCTGCTGGGCTGGCCGCGCTTCGGCCTGGCCCGGCCCAACGGCACCCATCAGGCCCTGGCTGCGCTGGAAAGCCGCGGCACGCTGCAGGTGCTGCTGACCCAGAACGTGGACGGCCTGCACCAGCGCGCCGGCAGCCACAACGTGATCGACCTGCATGGCCGCCTGGATCTGGTGCGCTGCATGGGCTGCGAGCGCCGCAGTGGCCGCGAGGACTTCCAGCAGCGCCTGCTGGACGCCAACCCCGGCTGGGACGCGCTGGAGGCAGGCATCGCGCCCGATGGTGATGCCGATCTGGAGACCGATTTCTCCACGTTCGTGGTACCCGAGTGCCCGCACTGCGGCGGCGTGTTGAAGCCGGATGTGGTGTTTTTCGGCGAGAACGTGCCGCGCGAGCGCGTGGCCGCCGTGCACGAGCACCTGCAGCAGGCCGACGCCGTGCTGGTGGTGGGCTCGTCGCTGATGGTCTATTCCGGCTTCCGCTTCGTGCAGGCCGCGGCCAGGGCAGGGTTGCCGGTGGCGGCACTGAACCGTGGCCGCACCCGTGCCGATGACCTGCTGTTGTTCAAGGACGAGCGGGACTGCGCCGAAGCGCTGGCCACGTGGGCTTCGCCCTGAGCCGAACCCACGCCCGGCTGCCGCAGGCCGCGCGAAACAGCGATCCATCCAGACGGTTGATCCGGGAGCCGCGCAGCGGTGCAATACGCACCCCCTACGTCGTTCATCACCGTCTTGAGCCAGCTGTTTTCGCCGATCTCGTTCGGCCCCCTGACCCTGTCCAACCGCATCGTCATCGCGCCGATGTGCCAGTACTCCGCCGAAGACGGCCGCGCCAGCGACTGGCACGCCATGCACCTGGGCAACCTGGCGCAGTCCGGTGCCGGCCTGTTGATCCTGGAGGCCACCGCGGTCGAGCCGCGCGGCCGCATCAGCTGGGCCGACCTGGGCCTGTGGGATGACGGCACCGAGGCGGCGCTGGCGCAGGTGCTGGCCAGCGTCCGCCGCTGGTCGCCGATGCCGCTGGGTATCCAGCTGGGCCATGCCGGCCGCAAGGCCTCGGTGAACCGTCCGTGGGACGGTGGTGGCCAGCTGCCAGCCGATGATGCGCATGGCTGGGCCACCGTGGCACCGTCCCCACTGCCGTTCCATGCCGCCGATCCGGCACCGCAGGAACTGGACGAAGCCGGCATCGCCGAAGTCATCGCCGCCTTCGCCGCCAGTGCGGTGCGCGCCGAGCGCCTGGGCTTCGAGCTGATCGAGCTGCATGCTGCGCACGGTTACCTGCTGCACCAGTTCCTGTCGCCGCTGAGCAACCGCCGCACGGATGGCTACGGTGGCTCGCTGCCGAACCGTCTGCGCCTGCTGGTGGAGGTGTTCGATGCGGTGCGTGCGGCGGTGTCCGACAAGGTCGCCGTGGGCGTGCGCATTTCCGCCAGCGACTGGGTCGACGGGGGCTGGGACCTGGTGCAGAGCGAAGCGCTGGCGCAGGTGATGGACGCGCGCGGCTGCAACTTCCTGCATGTCTCCAGCGGTGGCCTGGACGAGCGCCAGAAGATCACCGTCGGCCCGGGTTACCAGGTGCCGTTCGCGGCAGCGATCAAGGCCAAGGTGCGCATGCCGGTGATCGCCGTGGGCATGATCACCGAACCGGAGCAGGCCGAGTCGATCCTGCGCCACCGCCACGCCGATGCCGTGGCGCTGGCGCGCGGCATCCTCTACGACCCGCGCTGGCCGTGGCACGCCGCCGCCGCGCTGCGCGACAGCGTGGAACCGGCGCCGCAGTACCTGCGCTGCGAACCGCGCGATGCGCGCGGGGTGTTCAAGGCGCGCTGACGCAGCATGCGAGCGCAATACCAAGCCCCAGACCGTCGATGATCTGCACGACGTCGAGTTGCGGCATAGCCTGGCGCAACGGACTAGGAATGGTTGCGAATACCACTTTATGTGAATGACACCTCATTGCGCTGGGTGCGGACGTTGCAACGTTGAGCTGCACACACGTGTGTGCAGCCAATGGAGAAACGCAATGAAACCCATGATGCGGGTGGTTCTGCTCTCGGCTGTCTCTCTATCCATATCATTGCCTGCCGTCGCAGGTGACAACGTGGCGAGTGTCTCCGGGGCGGAGAATGTCTCGCTCATGCACGCCCCTGTGAACTCGCGGGGGCGGCTTGATCTTCACCTGATCGAGCTCTCTCCCGAATCCCCACTGATGTTGCTTTCACCCCTTGCGCGCAAGCAGTTTGTCGATTCGCTGGTGTTTGGCGACCGGGGACTGGCCAGCTTCAGCTACGAGCCCATCGTCTCTGAACTGAGTGCAGGTGAAGCCTATCGACTCCTGTCACTCTTCGGGGCACAGCGCGCAATTGTGTACATCCCAGGATTGCGGAAGGTGTCGGAAGCGGATCATTGGGTTGCACCGGCGGCCAATCCTAACCCGGTATTTGACGATTACCCGGGCTACGCCTGTTCGGGGCGTGCGACCTGCTCAGAGTCCATGCACAGCATCTGCATGTCGAGCTGCTGACCGGATGATGGCGTGCAGGATGCTTCTCTGGTGCCTGTTGCTGCCCACGAGTGCGTGGGCAGCACCTGCAATAGACACCCAGCTGCGGGATCTCGATCAAGCGCTGCTGGCTTCAGGTGCATCGGACCGGGTCGCGAGGCTGGCGAGCGCATACGCTTCATGGGAGTCTTCGGCGTCGCCAGGTGACGGCTGCACTACGCTGAGCAATCTGGACCTTGAGGCTGCGTTTCGGGCCAGCGTCCACGTCTCAAGGTACGTCGGGGACGAGGAGTGGCTTGGCAGGGTCCGATGCATTCATGCAGAACTGGTGCGGAGAGGTACTGCCAGAGAGACAACGCACAGGAAAATGCACGCGGTCCTCGTGCAGGTTCGACATTTTGCCGAGGCCAATGAGCTGCGTGAGATGGCGTCGTTGCGTGTAAATGAGCTTCCCGAGATAGAGCGGAACGTGCCTGACCAGCAGGGAGTTCTCCACCCTCTTGCGAGTGGGAAGCTGGAATGGCGGCGATGGGAGTACAGGGAGGGACTGGAAGTGATCGCCTATGTCAGTCCGGCATGCGCTCCCTCCCGACGCGCGATGCGCGTGATCATGAACGAACCAGAATGGACATGGATTCGATCCAGCGTGCGCTTTGTCGTGCGTCGATCTCCTGCATGGCCGCAGCCGGGTGTCAGTGAGTGGAACAAAAGCAATCCCTCTCATCCCCTGCTGCTCCAAGCGGGGCCCGCGGGCTGGGAAGCGTTGGATGTCCATGAAACTCCGGTATTCCATGTTTTCAGGAATGGGCTGCTCCTGCGCACCCTGGCGGGATGGGCAGACGCCAGTGCTCACCTGATGAGCCTGAAGGAGAGTTTCTGACCGCGAAGGCTCTCCGCTCTTCCCTTCACACCCGCCAGGCCGGCGCCATGCCGGCCTGCAAGTGCTCGAACAGCGCGCGGATCTTGGCGGTGAAATCGCGGCGGTCGCTGACGCAGAAATAGACCTCCATCGGCTCCGGGCGCCATGCCGTGTCGTCGCCGAACACCGCCCGCAGGCGACCATCGCGCAGGTAGGGCTCGGCCACGAACGCAGCCAGCCGGGTGATGCCGGCACCGGTCGCGGCCAGCGTTGCCAGTGCATCGATGTCATCGCAGACCATGCTCGGCGGCAGTGCGGCGTCTACGCGCTGGCCATCTTTCAGCAGGCCCCAGCGCAGCGGCCGGCCATCGGTGGGGAAGCGGTGCAGCAGCCCGCGATGCCTGCCCAGTTCAGAGGGTTCCTGCGGCGTGCCATGGGCCTTCAGGTAGGCCGGCGAGGCGCAGAACACGAACGGCACGCGCGCCAGCTGCCGTGCAACCACACCGTCCTCCAGCTGCGCACCGATGCGGATGCTGGCATCCACCGCCTCTGGACCATGCTGCACGGCCCGGTCGGTCAGGCGCAGCTCCAGCTGCAGTTGCGGGTAGCGCTGCTGCAGCGACGGCAGCAACGGAGCAAGCACATGGCGGCCGAACGCGCTGCTGCTGGCGATGCGCAGCGGCCCGGCCGGTTCGATGTCGCCGGAGGTGACCAACGCCTGCGCGCGTGCGAGGTCGGCTTCGATATGGCGCACCTGCGCCAGGTACAGCGCGCCGGCTTCGCTGAGCGCCAGCTGGCGCGTGCTGCGGTTCAGCAGCCGTACCCCCAGATGCGCCTCCAGCCGGTTGATGTTCTGGCCGACGGCGGTGGCGCTGATGCCAAGGATGCGGGCCGCGGCGGCAATGCTGCCGGTCTCTGCGGTGCGGGTGAAGCTGCGGATCAATTGCAACAGGTTCATGACCGACCAGCTTGCCATGGGTATAGCCAAGTATCGCTTGGGACTGAACCAAGCAGGTCGGTTGCATCGGTGACCATCGATCCATCAGGCAGGGCGCTGCCCTACACTCGGGCGATGCGCCCCGATTCCATTCTTACCTTGTCCTGCCCCGACCGCACCGGCATCGTCTACCGCGTGTCCGGCCTGCTGTTCGACCACGGCTGCAACATCCTCGATGCCCAGCAGTTCGGCGACGAGGAGAGTGGCCGCTTCTTCCTGCGCGTGCATTTCGACCGTGACGCCGGCCTGCCGCTGGAGACCGTGCATGCCGCGATGGCCACGCTGGCCGAAGGCTTCGGCATGGACTGGCAGCTGCATGATGGCCGCCGCCGCGCGCGGCTGCTGGTGCTGGTCAGCAAGCAGGGGCACTGCCTCAACGACCTGCTGTTCCGTGCCCACAGCGGGCAGCTGAAGGTCGACATCGCGGCGGTGGCGTCCAACCACGCCGACTTCGCGCCATTGGCCGCGTCCTACCAGGTGCCGTTCCACCACCTGCCGGTGACCGCCGATACGCGTGCGGTGCAGGAACAACAGATCATCGACCTGGTCGAGCGCGAGCGCATCGACCTGGTGGTGCTGGCGCGCTACATGCAGATCCTGTCACCCACGCTGTGCCGCGCGCTGGCCGGCCGTGCCATCAACATCCACCACAGCTTCCTGCCCAGCTTCAAGGGTGCACAGCCGTACCACCAGGCGCACGCGCGCGGCGTCAAGATCATCGGCGCCACCGCGCACTACGTCACCGAGGATCTGGACGAAGGCCCGATCATCGAACAGGACGTGGCCCGGGTGGACCATGCGATGGCGCCGCGCGAGCTGGTGCGGCTGGGCAGCGATACCGAATCGCTGGTGCTGGCGCGCGCGGTGCGCCGGCATGTGGAGCACCGCATCCTGCTCAACGGGCACCGAACGGTGGTGTTCCGCTAGGGTCGGGCTGCATCTACCATCGCATGCCCGATCACTGCCCTCCCTTCCTTTCTGTTCGCAGGCCTGGGGCAGGTGGAGCGAACACCGTCGAGATGCTCCAGAAGGCCATGGGGTATCGGAGACCACATCGGATCCAGGACGAAGTCCACACCTTCGCGTCGCGCGAGCTTGGCTGCGGGGATGAAGTCGGCATCACCGGCGACCAGAACAATCTGACGGACTTGTCGTTTGAGGGAAAGTGAGGAGATGTCCAGGCCGATGCGCATATCCACGCCCTTCTGTCTGACCTCCGGGTGCAGATCCTCGGGCAGGAGCGTGGAGAATGAGCGCTTGCCTTTCAGAAGTGCATCGAGCGTTCGGGAATCGGTTCTCCACGAACTGGAATCCGCGAGGTGACCAAGGCGCAGTGCCACTTTACGTTTCTGTTTCAGGGCTTCGTGCAAATCGATTCTGAAGAGCGCCTCGGGTGAGCGCGCATAGTTGATGCAGGCGCCCGAGATCGGGTTGTGCATTCGTTTCTGCAGGGGCGGACAGTCGTAGAAGAAGATCCGGTAGAGATCCCGTCGCTCACACCCCGACGAAGTCAGGTGCGCGAGTGCCCATCGATGCGCTACTTCTGCGGCCCGTTCAGCGTTGCTGGCGTTGTGAGGTTCAATCCGGCGGAACCGCTTAACGAAGTAACCGCCATCGATCAGGATCGCTGTTGGCATGCCTTTGCCCTTCCGATTCCACCCAGTAAAAAGCCCCCGGTTCGGCCGTCCCGCGATCTGTAGGGGGGCGTACTTGGAGGGCTGGATCGAGTTCATTGTGTTGCCGCAGGCTGCGGCCGGCAAGCGGCAGAGGCGACATTCTCAGCATTGGTATCCCGCACCCGGCGACGTAGCGTCCACTGAGCGGCGGTGGTGGCTCAGATGATCGCGATCCCCGCCTTGCCCAGCGCCTCGCGCACCATTGCGTCGTTGGCGTCGGTCACCGGCCTGGTCAGCTCCCACAGGAACTTCACCCGGAAGCCGGACTTCACCGCGTCCTGTGCGCTCCACAGCACGCAGTAGTCGCGGGCCAGGCCGCACACGTGCACTTCGCGGATGCGGCGCTCGTGCAGCCAGCCTGCCAGACCGGTAGCTGGGCGCTCGCCATCGGGGCCATGGTTCTCGCGGAAGGCGCTGTACGAATCCACCTGTTGGCGCGTGCCCTTGCGCAGGATCAGATCGGCCACGGTCCAGTCCAAACCCGGGTGCAGGGCGGCACCGGCGCTGCCCTGTACGCAGTGGTCGGGCCACAGGGTCTGCGGCTGCGCGTGCAGCAGGATGGTCTCGAACGGGCGCCGGCCGGGGTACTGGCTGGCAAACGAGGCATGGTCGGCCGGGTGCCAGTCCTGGGTCGCCACCACGGTGCGGTAGCGGCGCTGCGCCAGCAGATCGGCAATCGGTGCCACCAGCGCATCGCCCTGGTCGCAGGCCAGCGCGCCACCGGGCATGAAGTCCGGCTGCAGGTCGATCACCAGCAGGGCGACGTCGGCGGGCAGGGCGGTCATGGCAGTTCCGGCACAACAGAAGGGGCGACCAGCGTGGCCGCCCCATGCCTGGACGTCAATCGCCCTGCGGCGTTTCAGCATCCTGCCCGTAGTACAGCAGGCCGATCCTGATCCGTTCGCGGCCGTTCTCGCGGCGGTGGCGGTTGGCGTCGCGCAGCGAGTACACGCAGCCGCAGTACTCCTGCTGGTAGAACTGCTCGCGCTTGCTGATCTCGATCATGCGGCTGGCACCACCGCCCTTGCGCCAGTTGTAGTCCCAGTACTGCAGGCCTTCATAGCGCGACGCGGCGCGGATGCCGCAGTCGTTGATCTGCGCCATGTTCTTCCAGCGCGAGATGCCCAGTGACGAGCTGATGGTGTCGTAGCCATGCTCATGCGCGTACAGCGCGGTGCGCTCGAAGCGCATGTCGAAGCACATCGTGCAGCGGATGCCGCGCTCGGGCTCGTTCTCCATGCCGCGCGCGCGGCTGAACCAGTTGTCGGTGTCGTAGTCGCAGTCGATGAACGGGATGCCGTGCTGCTCGGCGAAGCGGATGTTCTCCTGCTTGCGCAGCTCGTACTCCTTCACCGGGTGGATGTTGGGGTTGTAGAAGAAGATCGCGTAGTCGATCCCGGAAGCGGTGATCGCCTCCATCACTTCGCCGGAACAGGGCGCGCAGCACGAATGCAGCAGCAGGCGCTTGCCGTCGGCGGGCAGGGTCAGGGTGGGGCGTTGGGGCTGGGTCATCGTCAGGTACCGCATGGGCCGCCGGCAACGGCGGTGGCCCACGCATCAGTGCATGGGTGAACGGGTCTGGCCGGATACCGTGAACAGGACGCGCGCGGCCACACCGCCTGCACGCGCAGGACGACGACGGCCCCGGCAACCTCCCCGCGGAGATTCCAGGTCGAGTCAGGGGACGGTCGTGTCCCCCGGCCGGGGCCGGTATTCGGGCTGATGGACACGGGCCGCAGCCCACCTACTACCCGCCGCTTCCCAGGCATGCGCCCAGTGCTGTTGGCAGGATTCGTTTCCATTTACCGCTGCGGGGCAGCTCCGGAATGGGCGCGCCAGGCGCCTTCACCAGATTCCCGTTTAAATCCTTCCCCGCGCCGGAGCGATGGGAGGGATACCTTCGGCGTGTGCAAAGTGGACCTGTTGGCCGCGCGGGTCAAGGGGCACCGGGGTCGGATCCCATTGCGCTGCAACGGGATCCGACCCCAGCGGAAGGAAGGGGTCGGATCCCGCTGCCACGCAGCGGGCTCTGACCCCGGTCGGGATGCACCTTCAACGCCCCGCCGCCGCCCGGGCCCGGATGTCCTCCATCCGCTGGTCGTGCAGCAGGTGGCCGTTCTCCCACACGGTCACCATCGCGTCCTCGAAGCCGGTCGGCAGCGTTTCGTCACCGCTGGGGGGCAATGCCACCGTGTGCAGGCTGCCGTCATCCAGGCGCCGCAGCAGGCGCATGCGGCCGCGCTTGCTGGTCTTGCCGGCGTCGGTGATCGGGTCCTTGTAGACATCGATCCACTCGCCGTCCACCCGTGCGGCCGAACACTTCAGCGCGAACTTCTGGGTATCGCGGTCCAGCCGCTGCAGCAGCGCACCGCCCATGCCGAAGGCCACGTTGTCGGCGGCGTAGCTGTTGTCGGTGATGCGCTGCAGGATCGCCCGGATGGTGTCCGGATTGATGCCATCGCCCTGGATCACCCGCACGTGGTTGAGCACGCGATAGCCCTTGCCGTTGAGGCTGTGGCCGAAGGCTTCATCCAGCCGGCGCAGGCTTTCGGCCACCACCTCCACCGGGTCGCCCGAGTCGGGGCGGATGACCAGGGTGGCGCCCGAGGCCACCACCTCATCACGCAGCGTCGTGCCCCAGTGCTCGCTGATCGCGCGGTAGATGTCATAGCTGTCCGACACCACCGCCACGATCGCACCGGGCTTGCCGAACTGGCGCAGCATGTTGCGGTAGGCGTCCACCTCGCGCTCGCGGCCCCAGCTGGTGATGGTGCTGTGCTCGGCGGCGGGGATCGAATAACCGGCCATTGGCGCGTGATAGTGCGCGCGCGCCAGGCACAGGGCCGATACGGTATCGGTGCCGAGGAAGTTGACCAGATGTGCGGCACCGCCCAGCGCCGCCGATTCCAGGCTCGATACACCGCGGGCGCCGAAGTCGTGCAGCTTGAACGGCAGCTGCCCCTGCGGGTCGTCGCTGGTCTGCTGCAGGAAGCCGGCGATGGTCTGTCGCGCATGCCAGCTGATGGTGGCCACGGTGACCGGGTACCACACGCGCAGCAGCAGGGTTTCCAGGTACGAGGGCACCCAGAACGCGGCCGGATCGGTCGACTCGATGGTCATCAGCGCTTGGTGCGTGGGCACCACGCTGCCCTCGGGCACGGCGCGGATGCGCACCGGCAGGTGGCCGCCCAGGCGGTCGACGATGTCGCGCCAGCCGGCCTCGTTGAACGGTTCGCCATGGGCGGCGAATACCGCAGCGGCGTCGTCGATGTCGGCGTGGGTGACCGGCCGCGCCAGGGCGTCCTTGAGGATCGCCTGCAGGCCGAAGAACACCGTGCGATCGTGCAGGCCGCCACGTGATTCCACGTAGAAGAACGTGGCATCGGTACCCGGCGGGTACTGCAGCCAATGGCTGGCCTTGTAGCTGTCGGTGTTGAGGAGAAGATTATCGAGGTAGTGCATGACGGAAGCTCCTTCGCGTCGAATGGCACCGGCGGTCTATCCGCCAGTGGGGAGGCCGGGCAGGTCAGCCGCGGCCGAGGAAATACTCCAGGATGTGCAGGTGGTCTTCGAACAGCTGCGGGCCCATGTCCAACGCTTCACTCACCGGTATCCAGCGCGCCTTGTCGGCGTCGTCGCCGCCGCGAACCGGCGGCAGTTCGCCGGCCGGGAATTCGAAGTGGAAACCGTGGGTAATGGTGCGGCCGCGCTGGCTGCGGTCGGGGTGGTCGAACACCTGCTGGCCCTTCAGCGAACCCTTCAACACCGGCAGCGGAATCTTCAGCCGGGTTTCCTCGCGCAGTTCGCGCAGGCAGCTGTCGAGCAGGCTCTGCTCCTGGCCGACGAAGCCGCCGGGCAGCGCCCACAGCCCCTTGCCGGGTTCCGAGCGGCGCCGCACCAGCAGCACGTGGCCCGAATGCACCACCACCGCATCGGTGGTGACGAAGGTGGGCGCATACGGCGCATCCTTCCAGGCGGCCTTGTACTGTTCGATGAAGCGGTACTCGGCCACCAGCTGGCCATAGGCGGGCGCGCTCTTGCGGAACGCTTCGAGCATGTCGTACACCGGCGCCGGCACGTTGCCACGCAGCATCAGCAGCGCGCCGTGGAAGTCGACGTCGCCGGCTTCGAACAGGTAGCGCCGCAGCTCGGTGGCCGACAGGGTGGCGGTGTGCTGCACGTCCACCAGCGGCCACTGTGGGAATTCGCGCAGGTAGTAGCTGGAGGCGTCCTTGTCCATGCCGATCAGGCCAACCTTCGCATCGGCGGCGGCACCGTCGTTACGCAGCGCTTCGGCCACCTGTCGCTGCACGCTCGCGATCCACTGCGCTTCGTTGTACAGGTGGTCGCGCAGCGGGCGGATCAGCAGGCGGTCGGTGTGGCCATCGAGGGCGGCCTGGATCATCACGGCGCGTTCGGCCACGGTCCAGGGATTGCGCAGGCTGCGGGGGGTATCGGCAGAACCGACCAGGAAGATCAGCTTGCGGGCCCGGCTCAGGGCCAGGCGGGCAACGGCGGCGTGGCCGTTGTGGAAGGGCTCGAATCGCCCGATGAAGACGAGATAGTCGAATTCCATGAGAATCCCTCATGTCGTTGTGGCAGCCGCGGGTCTGTCCCTTGGCTTGCTGCAGATGCTACGCCGATGGTGGGGCGGGTCAAGCCTGCAGGCATGCCTTCGGCTGAACCGAAGATTCCTGCCGGGACTGCGCTGCTGTTCTCAGGCCCTGAGAAGCCTCTGCGCCATACTGGCATCCACGCGGCGGACGGCATGCTCGGGGGCAAGACAGTGGCGGACAAGTACTGCGATCTGGTCATGAAAGGCGGTATCACCAGCGGCATCGTGTACCCCAATGCGGTACTGGCGCTGGCGCGCGAGTATCGCTTCAAGAGCATCGGCGGCACCTCGGCGGGCGCCATTGCTGCGGCGGTGGCGGCCGCGGCTGCATGCGGTGATCGCCGCCAGCAGGCCGGCGAGCACCTGCCCGGCGATGCCGGCTACGGCGGGCTGTCGGCGGTGTCGGCGCAGCTGTCGCGGCGCGGCTTCATCTACAGCCTGTTCCAACCGGCGCGGGGCGCACGCGCCGCTTATCGGCTGCTGGTGGTGTTGACCGGCAACGCCGGCCTGCCGCGCAAACTGCTGTGCCTTGCCATTGCCGTGTTCCAGATCGCACCGCTGGAAGTGCTGGTGTCATTGGCGCTGCTGCTTGGCCTGGGCTGGTGGGGTGGTGGCTGGAGCGGTGTGGCGGCTACCTTGCTGCCGTCGCTGCTGTGCGCCTACGGTGCCGGCGTGGCCGGGGCTGCGCTGCGGGTAGCGCGGGTGGCGCGGCGCAACCTGCTGGGCCTGTGCAGCGGCCTCGGCCGCGATGCACGCACGCCAGCATTGACCGAGTGGCTGCACGAGTGCCTGCAGCAGTTGTCCGGCAAGCCGCTGGATGCGCCGCTGACCTTCGCCGACCTGCACGATGCGCCGCGCTATGCAGGAGAGCCGGACGGCCCGCACGCGATCAGCCTGCAGATGATCACCACCTGCGTGTCGCACAACGAGCCGCGCACGCTGCCGCTCGGTGGTGCGCAGTTCTGGTTCCTGCGCGAGGAGTTCGAGCAGCTGTTCCCCGCCAGCGTGGTGCAGTGGCTGGTGACGCAGGCCGGCCCGCCGCTGGAGGTCGAAGGGCGGCGGTACTACCACCTGCCACAGGGGCCGAAGCTGCCGGTGCTGGTGGCCACGCGCATGAGCCTGAGCTTCCCGCTGCTGATCAGCGCGGTGCCGCTGCATGAGCCCTCACGCCGCGAGCGCCGTTGTGAACCGACCGCGCCTGCGGCCGACCAGGAGCACAACGTCGCCGACAGCATGGAAGGGCTGACTAGTGCCGGCCAGGCCTGCGGCCCGGTGATCACCGCGTTCCGCATCTGCTGGTTCTCTGATGGTGGCATCAGCAGCAACTTCCCGATCCACTTGTTCGACGCTGCCCTGCCGCGCTGGCCAACCTTCGCCATCAATCTGGTCTACCCGCAGCATGCCGAAGACGTGAGCCACGGCAGCAGTGGCCGCCAGGCGCTGGAACATGCCGTGTTCCTGCCCACCGAGAACCGCCACGGCTGGCAGCGCACCTACCAATCGATCGCCACGCCGCTGGCCGCTGCCGAACTGGGTCGTTTCCTGTTCGCGGTGGTGGCGACCATGCAGAACTGGCGCGACCTGCTGCAGGCGCGCGCGCCGGGCTACCGCGACCGTATCGTGCACGTCAGCCTGCAGGGCGACGAAGGCGGCATGAACCTGGACATGCCGCAGGAGGTGCTGACCCGCATCGCCGACAAGGGCAGCCTGGCCGGTGCGCGCTTCTGTTCGTTCTCGTTCGAGAACCACTACTGGATCCGCTGGCGCAACCTGGCTTCGGCCTACCAGCGCTACACGCTGGAAGTGGCGCGAACCGACGACCCGGCACAGCAGGTGCTGGCTTATCGCGCGGCGTACGCGATGGTCGCCCGCGGTGAACCGGCACCACCGTCGTACAAGCTGGGCTCGGAAGACAAGCGGCTGGCCTCGCAGCAGCTGTGGGGGTTGATGGTTGAACAGGGACGTACCTGGGATGACCTCGGCCCCGACCTGACCGACGGTGCACCGCGTCCGCTGCCGCAGATGAAGGTGACGCCGATCTACTGAGCCGGTCCTCAGTAGATCCACGCCATGCGTGGATCTACCGTATCGACCAAGGTCGACACCCACCAGGTCAATACGTCGTTCCGACAGATGGCATGAACGTTTCGAAGGCGGGGGGGTGTCAGGTTGCGGGGTGTCCGCGGCATGGATGCCGCGGCCAAGCCCCCAGGGATGGGTTCACGGCGTCCCCGCAATCTGGCACTGCCCCGCCATCCGACAGCACACCAGCTTTTGACGTTGCTTCGGCTTTTGCTGTTGCCTCTGCAGGTGCAGGGCGCAGCCCTGCCGAACCCCCTACCGCCCCGGCAACTGCGCGAACGCGCGCTGCATGCAGTCCTCGCGCGGGCATACCCGGCACCCCGGGCCGATTGATACCGAGTTGCCCGGGCTCTGCACATCCAGCCCCAATGAATACACCAGCCGCTCTGCATGCTGCAGATCGCAGCCCAGCGCCACCGCGAAGGTCTTGCGCGGCTGGCCATGGCCGACCGGACCGCTGCTGACCTGCCGCGCCAGCCAGAAATGGCGACGCCCATCGGGCATGCGCGCCGTCTGCGTCAGGATGCGGCCTGGCTGGTTGAACGCCTCGTAGACGATCCACAGCGGGCACGAACCGCCTACCTGCGAGAAATGGAAATCGGTGGCCGAATGGCGCTTGGACACATTGCCGGCGCGGTCCACGCGGATGAAGAAGAACGGCAGGCCTGGCGCACTGCGCCGTGCCAGCGTGCTCAGCCGATGGCAGACCGCTTCGAAGCCGACGCCGAACTGGTGCGCCAGCAGTTCGATGTCGTAGCTGCTGGTTTCGGCGGCGCGCAGGAAGCGCATGTACGGCATCACCAGCGCGCCGGCGAAATAGTTGGAAAGACCGATCCGCGCCTGCGCGATGCGCGCGTCATCGGTGAAGCCGGCGCGCGCCACCACCGCATCGATCTGCGGCAGGTAACCGTGCAGCGCCAGTTCGGCCGCCATCTGGAACGCCTGCTGGCCGGGCTCCAGGTAATCGGGCAGCCACAGCCGCCGCGCACCGGCATCGTATTGCCGCTTCTCGCGCCCGGCCTGAAGGGCGGCCACTTCCACCAGCACGCCATGGCGGTCGGCCAGCAGCTGGCGCAGCCGCGGCGCCACGTGCCCGGGCGACAACCCCCATTCGGTGAACAGCTGCTCGGCCAGCTCGTCCAGCTCGGGAATGTGGTTGTGCATGCGGTTGAAGAACTCGCGCACCTGGTCGCCGGCAGGCAGGGTGCTGCCGGCGCCGGGCTCGCCCAGCTGGAACTCCAGTGCGGCGGCATGCTCGCGCAGGGCCAGGTGGCGGCGGTGCAGGTCCAGCAGCGCGCGGCTGACCTGCGGCAGGTTGCCGGCCAGCGCGCGCAGTTCGGTGGCACTGACTTCGGCCAGGCCCAGGTCGCGCAGGGTCTCACCCAGCGCTTCCTGCAGCGCGGCGGGCTCATCCTCATCGAACAGCGCCGAAACATCGCCCAATACCTCGCCCAGCTTTTTCTGCACCGCGGGCGTCAGTGGGCGCTTGTTGCGCTCGATCTGGTTCAGGTAGCTGGGCGACAGCCCCAACGCCCGTGCCAGATCAGCCTGGCTGTAGCCGCGCTGTTCGCGCAGCCGCAGCAGGCGCAGGCCAAGTTGTCGCTGGGGGGCTGAATAATTCACAGAATTAACATGAATCGTCTGGCGTGTTGGCCAGATTAAGCGGATTCAGCCCGGAAATCGAGATGAGTGCTGTGAATAATGCCAAGCATCTTTCGCACCCAGTGGGATTGTCGTCATGACTGTTGCAGCGCCCCGTATCCGCATGCTGATCGATGGCCAGTTCGTTGAATCGGCTACCTCCCACTGGCAGGACGTGATCAATCCGGCCACCCAGGACGTGCTGGCCAAGGTGCCGTTCGCCACCACCGGCGAAGTGGACGCTGCCGTCGCCGCTGCCAAGGAAGCCTTCAAGACCTGGCGCAAGACCCCGATCGGCACCCGCGCGCGCATCTTCCTGAAGTACCAGCAGCTGATCCGCGAGCACATGAGCGAGCTGGCCCACATCCTCACCGCCGAACAGGGCAAGACCCTGCCGGACGCCGAAGGCGATGTGTTCCGCGGCCTGGAAGTGGTCGAGCACGCCGCCGCCATCGGCAACCTGCAGCTGGGCGAGCTGGCCAACAACGTGGCCAATGGCGTGGACACCTACACGATCATGCAGCCGCTGGGCGTGTGCGCTGGCATTACCCCGTTCAACTTCCCGGCGATGATCCCGCTGTGGATGTTCCCGATGGCGATCGCCACCGGCAACACCTTCATCCTCAAGCCGTCCGAGCAGGACCCGATGGTCACCATGCGCCTGGTCGAGCTGGCGCTGGAAGCCGGCATTCCGAAGGGTGTACTGAACGTCGTCCACGGCGGCGAGGAAGTGGTCAACGCGATCTGCGACCACCCGGACATCAAGGCCGTCTCGTTCGTCGGTTCCACCCGCGTCGGTACCCACGTCTACAACCGTGCCTCGCTGGCCGGCAAGCGCGTGCAGTGCATGATGGGCGCCAAGAACCACGCCGTGGTGCTGCCGGACGCCAACAAGGAGCAGACCCTCAACGCGATGGTCGGTGCCGCCTTCGGTGCCGCGGGCCAGCGTTGCATGGCTGCTTCCACCCTGGTGCTGGTCGGTGAAGCACGCAACTGGGTGGAGGACCTGGTGGCCAAGGCCAAGACCCTGAAGGTCAGCGGCGGCACCGTGGCCGGCACCGATGTGGGCCCGGTCATTTCCTGCAGCGCCCGCGAGCGCGTGGAAGGCCTGATCGCCTCGGGCGTGGAGCAGGGCGCCAAGCTGGTGCTGGACGGCCGCAAGCCGCAGGTCGATGGTTTCGAGAAGGGCAACTTTGTCGGCCCGACCATCTTTGCCGGTGTCACCACCGACATGCGCATCTACCAGGAAGAGATCTTCGGGCCGGTGCTGGTCATCCTCGAAGCGGAGACGCTGGAAGAGGCCATCGCGATGGTCAACAGCAACCCGAACGGCAACGGCACCGCACTGTTCACCCAGTCCGGCGCCGCCGCGCGCAGGTTCCAGGAAGACATCGACGTCGGCCAGGTCGGCATCAACGTGCCGATCCCGGTGCCGGTGCCGCTGTTCTCGTTCACCGGTTCGCGCGCGTCCAAGCTGGGCGACCTGGGCCCGTACGGCAAGCAGGTGGTGCTGTTCTATACCCAGACCAAGACGGTCACCGCGCGCTGGTTCGATGACGAGACGCTGAGCCACGGCGTCAACACCACGATCAGCCTGAAGTAACGGCAGGAGCAGCCATGAGCCACTCGATGACGACGGAACTGGAAGAAGCGCAGCAGGCGTACCGCGAGGCGGCGCGCGACTTCGCACAGGCCGAACTGGCGCCGCACGCCGCGCGATGGGATGCGGAGGGCATCTTTCCGCGCGAGGCGATCGCCAAGGCCGGTGAACTGGGCTTCTGCGGTCTGTACATGGACCCGGAAGTGGGCGGCAGCGGCCTGAGCCGACTGGACGCCGCCGTCGTTATCGAGGAGCTCGCCAGCGTCGATCCGTCGACGGCGGCGTACATCAGCATCCACAACATGGCCTCGTGGATGGTGTCCAAGTGGGGCCAGCCGGCACTGCGCGATGCGTGGGGTACCGACCTGTCTTCGGGCAACAAGCTGGCTTCGTACTGCCTGACCGAACCGGGCGCCGGTTCCGATGCGGCGTCGCTGAAGACCACCGCCCTGCGCGATGGCGACTTCTATGTGCTGAACGGCTCCAAGGCCTTCATTTCCGGCGCCGGTGCCACCGAGCTGCTGGTGGTGATGGCACGTACCGGTGGTGCCGGTGCCGGCGGTGTCAGCGCCATTGCGGTGCCGGCGGACCTGCCGGGCATCAGCTTCGGCCGCAAGGAAGAGAAGATGGGCTGGAACAGCCAGCCCACCCGTGGCATCACCTTCGAAAACGTCCGCGTGCCGGTCAGCCACCTTCTAGGAGAGGAAGGCGGCGGCTTCAAGCTGGCGATGAAGGGGCTCGATGGCGGCCGCATCAACATCGCCGCCTGCTCGCTGGGTGCGGCGCAGGGCGCGCTGGATGCCGCACGCCGCTACATGGGCGAACGCCGCCAGTTCGGCAAGGCGCTGGCCGAGTTCCAGGCACTGCAGTTCAAGCTGGCCGACATGGTCACCCAGCTGGTGGCTGCACGGCAGATGGTGCACACCGCCGCGCGCAAGCTCGATGCCGGTGCCAGCGATGCCAACGTGTGGTGCGCGATGGCCAAGCGCTTCGCCACCGATGCCGGTTTCAACGTCTGCAACGAAGCACTGCAGATCCACGGTGGCTACGGCTACATCCGCGAATATCCGATCGAACGCCTGCTGCGTGACTGCCGCGTGCACCAGATCCTGGAAGGCACCAACGAGATCATGCGGGTGATCGTTGCCCGTCACCTGCTCAACACCGAAGAGGAACTGCGATGAAGGATTGGCGTACCCAGGAGCACGTGGGCCTGAAGGTCGAGGTGGATGGCCACACCGCCGTGGTCACCCTGAACAACCCGCCGGCGCATACCTGGACCGTGCACAGCCTGTCGGCGCTGCGCGACCTGGTGGGCGCGCTCAACGCAGACCGCGACATCTATGCGCTGGTGATCACCGGTGACGGCGAGAAGTTCTTCTCCGCCGGTGCCGATCTCAACCAGTTCGCCTCCGGCGACAAGGCCGCCGCGCGCGAAGCCGCGCGCCGCTTCGGTGAAGCCTTCGAGGCGCTGTCCGGGTTCCGTGGCGTGTCGATCGCTGCGATCAACGGCTACGCCATGGGCGGCGGCCTGGAATGCGCGCTGGCCTGCGACCTGCGCATCATCGAAGACCACGCCCAGGTCGCGCTGCCGGAGGCCACCGTCGGCCTGCTGCCGTGCGCCGGTGGCACCCAGAACCTGCCGCGCCTGGTCGGCGAGGGCTGGGCCAAGCGCATGATCCTGCTGGGCGAGCGCATCAACGCCGAGACCGCACTGCGCATTGGCCTGGCCGAAGAAAAGGTCGGCAAGGGCGAAGCCAAGGCGTTGGCGCTGGAATGGGCGAAGAAGGCCGGCAAGCAGAGCCCGACCAGCATCGCCGCCTGCAAGACCCTGGTGCAGGCCACCCGCACCGGCACCCACGCCTCGGCGCTGGTGGCCGAGCGCGAAGCCTTCGTCGACCTGTTCGACACCGCCGACCAGGTCGAGGGCGTGACCGCCTTCCTGGAAAAGCGCGCCGCGCAGTGGAAGAACGCATGAGCACCGATGCCGCTGCCGACGACGCACCGGTGCTGTTCGAAGAGCGCGTGGCCGGCAACGGCACGCGCATCGGCATCGCCACGCTCAATGCGCCGCGTACGCTCAACGGCTTCTCGCTGCCGATGGCGCACCTGCTGCTGAAGCAGTTGAACGCCTGGGCCGACGACGATGGCATCGCCATGGTGGTGCTGCAGGGTGCCGGCGAAAAGGCGTTCTGCGCCGGCGGTGACCTGCACAGCCTGTACAAGAGCATGGTCGCCTTCCGCGAGGCCGGCCGCAGCGACATCCGCGAGAACGACTACGCGGCCGAGTTCTTCGACGTCGAGTACCGCGTCGATTACCTCATCCACACCTACGCCAAGCCGATCCTGTGCTGGGGCCATGGCATCGTGATGGGCGGCGGCATCGGCCTGATGTCCGGCGCCAGCCACCGCGTGGTCAGCGAGCGCTCCAAGCTGGCCTTCCCGGAAATCACCGTCGGCCTGTTCCCCGATGTAGGTGGCAGCTGGCTGCTGCCGCGCGTGCCGGGCAAGGGTGGCCTGTTCCTGGCCCTGACCGGCGCGCTGCTCAACCCGGGAGATGCCATCTACGCCGGCCTGGCCGATGTACATGTAGCCGAAGAACGCCGCAGCGCGGTGTTCGATGCGCTGCTGCAGGTGGCCTGGTCGGGCGATGCCGCGCACAACCACGAGCGCCTCAGCCATCTGCTGCAATCGCATGCCAGCGATGCCGCGACCGGTCCGCTGCTGGCCAACGCGGCGCAGGTCGATGCGTTGTGCGAAGGCGATGACCTTGAAGCGATCGTCGCGCGCATTGCCGGCCTGCAGACCGACGATGCCTGGCTGCAGGCGGCACAGAAAACCCTCGCCGCCGGCGCACCGGGCTCGGCACGGCTGTCGTACGAGCTGCAGCGCCGCAGTGCTGGCCAGGACCTCGCCGCGGTCTACCGCCTGGAGTACATCGTCGCCCTGCATTGCACCGCCCATGGTGATTTCGCCGAAGGCATCCGCGCGCTGCTGATCGACAAGGACCGCAATCCGCAGTGGAACCCGGCCACCCTGGCCGAGGCCACCGCCGCGTGGGCCGACACCTTCTTCGCTTCCCCCTGGGCCGATGCCGCGCACCCGCTGGCTGACCTGGGTACTCCCCTTGCTGAAAGGAGCCTTGCATGAGCCACATTGCATTCATCGGGTTGGGCAACATGGGTGGCCCGATGGCCGCCAATCTGGTCAAGAACGGCCACGCCGTGCGCGTGTTCGATCTGGTCCCGGCCGCAGTGCAGGCCGTCGTCGATGCCGGTGCCAGCGCCGCGTCATCGGCACGCGACACCTTGGCCGATGCCGAGATCGTGATCTCGATGCTGCCGGCCAGCCGCCATGTCGAAGGCGTGTACCTGGGCGACGACGGCATCCTCGCCGCGATCCCGGCCGGTGCACTGGTCATCGACTGCAGCACGATCGCACCGGCCAGCGCCCGCAAGGTCTCTGAAGCGGCCGCCGCACGTGGCCTGCAGATGATCGACGCGCCGGTATCCGGCGGTACCGCCGGTGCCCAGGCCGGCACGCTGACCTTCATCGTCGGTGGCGAAGAGGACGCGCTGGAACGCGCCCGACCGGTGCTGCAGGCAATGGGCAAGAACATCTTCCACGTCGGCGCCAGTGGTGCCGGCCAGGTCGCCAAGCTGTGCAACAACATGGCGCTGGGCGTGATCATGGCCGTCACCGGAGAAGCCATCGCACTCGGCGTGGCCCATGGGCTGGACCCGAAGGTGCTGTCGCAGATGATGGCGGTCAGCACCGGCCGCAGCTGGGCCACCGAAGTGTGCAACCCGTGGCCGGGCGTGCTGGAGAATGCGCCGGCCTCGCGCGGCTACAGCGGCGGTTTCGGCAGCGATCTGATGCTGAAGGACATGGGCCTGGCGGTGGAAGCGGCGATGAGTGTCGGCGCCTCGATCCCGCTGGGCGAAGTGGCCCGCAACCTGTATTCGATGAACCACCAGGCCGGCCGCGGCAAGCTGGATTTTTCCAGCGTCGTGCAGCTCATTACGAGCGAGAAGTGACCTGGTAGTGCCGGCCGCTGGCCGGCAACCTCATGCCCCCGCGTGGGACAACGAAGGTGGGATGGGCGGATGTTCGGTTTCGACCGGCATCCGCCCATTTTTTTGGGGTCGGATCCCTTTCGCAACGCGAAAGGGCTCTGACCCCGGCCGCATCAGGCAACGATCAGCGTCACGTCGATGTTGCCGCGGGTGGCATTGGAGTACGGGCACACGATGTGCGCCTTCTGCACCAGCTCTTCCACCTGCTCGCGCGGCACGCCGGGCACGTTGATGGTCAGCTCGGCTTCGATGCCGAAGCCGGTCGGGATCTGGCCGATGCCGACCTTGCCGGTGACAGTGGTGTCGGCCGGCAGCGCGACCTTGGCCTGGCCGGCCACGAACTTCAGCGCACCGAGGAAGCAGGCCGAGTAGCCAGCGGCGAACAGCTGTTCCGGGTTGGTGCCCGGGCCGCCGGCCCCACCCAGCTCGCGCGGGGTCGACAGCTGGATGTCCAGCACGTTGTCGGACGAGACGGAACGGCCTTCACGGCCGCCGGTGGAGGTGGCCTGGGCGGTATACAGAACCTTTTCGATGGACATCGGGATGCTCCTGGTCAGTGGGTGGGTGTTGCGTTGGAGCCTACTTTGCCCGGTTTCTGCGTACGTTGGGTTGCAATGCGTACGAAAAATTTGATCGATCGTCCTGCTGGCCTAGATCGTCCATTCGCGGTCGGTGGTGAACATGATGGTCAGCCAGCGGTCCGGAGAGGCCTCGCCCAGCGCATCGCCGATCTCGTCGCGCAGCTGGTCCCATTCCAGAAGGGGGCGCGGCGGGTCGTCCTCGCGCACCACGAAGAACAACTCGATCTGCTCGCCACGCCCCACCTGCGCCACATAGCTGCGGTGCTCGACGAAACCATGCTTGGCGACGATCGCGCGCGCCACCGCGTCCACGTGCGCCTGCAGTTCAGGCGGGGTGACCAGCAGGATGCCGGCCAGCGCCCGGCGCACCGTGCCGAGCGGGGCGATCATCACCAGCACGCAGACGAAGGCGAGGATGGCCGGGTCGATGTACGGCCCGACCCACGCCAGCGACGTGCCCTGCACGAGTACGCCGCCGAGGAAAGCCAGCAGGTAGCAGGCCGACATGCTGGCCGCGATCACCCAGTTCTTCGCGTCCAGCGCGATGAACTCCGAGCCGATGCGGCGGTTGGCGCGCAGGATGAACCAGGCCAGCGCGCCTTCGCCCACGATCGACAGCCCGGCGAAGGCAATGGCCGGGCCGAGGGCGATGTGGCGGCCCCCGGACATCAACGCGTCCACCGCATTGACCAGCGCATACAGCGCCGCGCCAATCATCAGCGTGCCGCTCACCCCCAGCACGATCGGCTCCAGGTGCCAGAAGCCCATGGTGAAGCGCTGGTTGAGCCGCGATTGCAGCGCATCTGTCTGCGTGGACAGCGCGATCAGCCGCGCCACCAGCAGTGACAGCCAGGTCATCACCACATCGATCAGGCCGTAGATGCCATCGAAGATGATCAGCGAGGAATTGGCCAACAGGCCGAACACCACCGCGCCCGCAGCCAGCAGCAATGAGCCTGCGATGGACAGGCGCAGCACGCCTTGTTCGGTAGCGGGATCGAAGAACTGCGGGTTGGTGGCCATGCCCCGATTGTAGAGCGGCGCCATGCCTCGCTGCCGTTGCGGCCTGCCGACGCTGTCCCTGGGCAGCCCCGTGCCGTAGACTGCGCCCTCCCACGCTCCCCGACGACGCACTGCAGTGATCACGCCACCCTGACCCTTGCCGCACATCGGCAGCCGGCCCACCCGGCTCAGGAACCCGCGTCTTTCCACTGCAGCGCCATGCGGCCACGCCCGCGTGCGCGCGGAGTTTTCCCATGCAAACGTCCTATCCGCTGCGCCAGCAATGGCTCGGCAACCTCCGTGGTGATCTGCTGTCCGGCATGGTCGTCGCCCTGGCCCTGATTCCCGAGGCCATCGCCTTCTCGCTCATCGCCGGCGTCGACCCCAAGGTCGGCCTGTATGCCGCGTTCTCCATTGCGGTGGTCACCGCCATCGCCGGTGGCCGCCCCGGCATGATCTCCGCCGCCACCGGCGCAATGGCGCTGGTGATGGTCGACCTGGTCAAGGACCACGGCCTGCAGTACCTGTTCGCGGCCAGCATCCTGGCCGGCCTGCTGCAGGTGCTCGCGGGCGTGTTCAAGCTCGGCTCGCTGATGCGCTTCGTCTCGCGCTCGGTCATCACCGGCTTCGTCAACGCGCTGGCGATCCTGATCTTCCTGGCGCAGATGCCGGAACTGATCGGCCGCGGCCCGACCGTCTACGTGCTGTGTGCCGCCGCCCTGGCAATCATCTACTTGCTGCCACGCCTCACCCGTGCGGTGCCGTCACCGCTGGTGGCGATCGTGGTGCTTACTGCTGTGGTGATCGGTTTCGATGTGGACGTGCGCAGTGTTGGCGACATGGGCCAGCTGCCCGACAGCCTGCCGCAGTTCCTCATCCCCGATGTACCGCTCAGCTGGGAAACGCTGCGCATCCTGCTGCCGGTGTCGGCCACGCTGGCCGTGGTCGGCCTGCTCGAATCGATGATGACCCTGCAGATCGTCGAGGACATCACCGAGACGCCCAGCGAGCGCAACCGCGAATGCGTCGGCCAGGGCGTGGCCAACGCGGTCACCGGTTTCCTCGGCGGCATGGCCGGCTGCGCGATGATCGGCCAGTCGGTCATCAACGTGACGTCTGGTGGCCGCGGCCGCCTGTCCTGCCTGGTGGCCGGCGTGCTGCTGCTGGTGCTGGTGGTGTACGGCAGCGACCTGGTGCGGCAGATCCCGATGGCTGCGCTGGTGGCGGTGATGATCATGGTCAGCATCGGCACTTTCAGCTGGCGCTCGCTGCGCGACATGCGCACGCATCCGCGCAGTTCCTCGGCCGTGATGTTGCTGACCGTGGTGGTCACCGTGGCCACCCACGACCTGGCCAAGGGCGTGCTCAGTGGCGTGCTGCTGTCGGCGCTGTTCTTCGCCCGCAAGGTCGGCCGCATGCTGGAGGTGCAGCGCGAGGATGCCGGAGACACGCAGGTCTACCGCGTACGTGGCCAGGTGTTCTTCGCTTCCGCCGGCCAGCTGGGCGCGGCGTTTGACTACCAGCACGTAGCACCGAAGGTGCAGATTGACCTGCGCGATGCCCACCTGTGGGATCTGACCGCCGTGGCCGCGCTGGAGCGCGCGCAGGAAAAACTGGCCGCGCATGGCGCCGATGTAACGGTGGTGGGGCTCAATGCCGCCAGCCGGACGTTGATCGAGCAGGTGGGTGGGCGCGGCGGCGGGCACTGAGTTCGCACTCTTCACTCGCCGCCACCTGTGCTGGGACATGGGTGCATAAGCGCTTCGGCAGGGGGCACCCGGGTGACCGCAGCGGCGGTCACCCGCGTTGTTGCATCAGTGCCTGCGGCCCATGCACCTGACTTCCACCCGCATGTCGGCGTCCATCACTTCGCTGGTGCAGATCATCTGGTTGTCGCCCGGCCCGATGTTGGGGCGCACGCCCAGATCGAAGAGGTAGCGACTGAAGTCCATGTAGGCGTCACTGGTGATGCCACCGGGGAACTCGTACACCACCGGCTTGCCGTCCTTGGCAACGTCTGCTTTCGTCTCTGGAACCGGGTTGCCGTGAACGTCGAGGCCGGTGCCGGGAATAGGCGCCCAGCTTTTCATCTCGATGTCGTAGGAGGCCTTGATGCTGGAGCCATCGGCGAAGTTCAGGGTGGTCACCGGGCGGCCCGCAGTCAGCGAGATGTTCTTTCCCCTGACCGAATTGACGAAGGTCATGTGCGCCGCATACCCGCGGGCGAGCCAGGAGGCATTCAACTGTTCGATCGCGTTGTTCATCCTGGCCGGGCTCTGCAATGCATCGTATACGGTTGCCGGCACCGGCCGGTCTGCGGCGGGAGCCGCCAGTGCACGTCGCACGCGTGCAGTCGCCATCGCTTGCTGGGGGAGTCTCCACGTGTTCGATGCAACGTCGTAGTTCATTTCAAGGCTGCGCCCATTCGCGTGCCAGAAGCGGACCAGGGCTACGAAGTAGTCTTCCAGGTCCTGTTCGATCGGCAGCTCCTGGATCCTGCGATCCCACAGGATGACGAACTTCCGTATCTCTCCCGTGGAAATACTGGTTACCAGCGCACCGCCGACGTCGACGTCCGACAGCGCGGCCGCCTGCATCTGAGCGTATGAACACCCTTCGCACGGGATATCTTGTATCTGCTTCACCTGCGCGTGCGCTCCCTGCGCACAGAGCAACAACGCCACCGCAGTGGCGTATCGGAACAGCCTCATCGAATTCGATTCCTAGATGGATGGATTAGGTAGGAAATGAATGACGATCCTGGCTACTGACGCAATGACCAGCGCAATCGACACGGCGCGGGTGAAGCGATGAATCTCGCGCCGTTGGAAGGGTATCCATACCGTGAGCAGGATGGTCGTGAGACCAAAAACCAGCACCGGGGTGCCGGAGGTCGTCATCGCCATGCACAGGCTGATGAAGGCGAACAGCTCCAGGACCAGTTCGATATAGGTGCGTTGCTGCATTACATGTTCCGTTTGCTTGGGGCATCCATGCCGCACATCGTCATGCGGCGCTCAAATGATATCACTTCTCATTCGTATTTGGCGGGATGGCGGGCGTGTGCCACACCGGCAATGGGGCGCCGACGCTTCGCACACCGCCTGACGCCCCGCCGCCGTTCAGCCACCCGGTGTAAACTATTGATCTCACTAGCAATGCCAGTCTCCACGATCAACACCCCGATGACGTCCGCCGCCGCCCGTTACGCCGATTCCCTGCGCCTGTCCGTGGCCCCGATGATGGACTGGACCGATCGCCATTGCCGCGTGTTCCATCGCGTGCTGGCACCGGGTGTGCGCCTGTACACGGAAATGGTGCACGCCAATGCGGTCATCCACGGCGATCGCGAGCGCCTGCTCGGCTTCGACCGCAGCGAGCAGCCGCTGGCGCTGCAGCTGGGTGGCAGCGACCCGGCGCTGCTGGCGCAGGCTGCGCGCATCGCGGCGGAGTGGGGTTACGACGAGGTCAACCTCAACTGCGGCTGCCCCTCCGACCGCGTGCAGGCCGGGCGTTTCGGCGCCTGCCTGATGCGCGAGCCGGTGCTGGTGGCCGACTGCGTGGCGGCGATGGTCGACGCGGTCGAGATCCCGGTGACGGTGAAGTGCCGCCTGGGCGTGGACGAGGACAACGATTACGACGTGTTCGCCGCCTTCGTCGACCGCCAGGTCGCCGCCGGTGCCGCGATGGTGGTGGTGCACGCGCGCAACGCGTGGCTGAAGGGTCTGTCGCCGAAGGAGAACCGCGAGGTTCCGCCGCTGAAGTACGACTGGGCCTACCGCCTGAAGCAGGAGCGCCCGGCGCTGCCGGTGGTGCTCAATGGTGGCCTGGCCAGCCTCGAGGCGGTGCAGGCGCAGGCCGCGCACGTCGATGGCGTGATGCTGGGCCGTGCGGCCTACCACGACCCCTACCTGCTGCATCAGCTGGAGGCGCTGCACACCGGCGCCCCGCTGCAGGCGCGCGGCGACCTGCTGCGCGCGATGCGTCCGTACATCGAGGCGCGGCTGGGCGAAGGCCTGGCGCTGAAGCACATCACCCGCCACCTGCTCGGCCTGTTCCACGGCCAGCCTGGTGGCCGCGCATTCCGCCAGGTGTTGAGCGAGGGCGCGCACCGCCCTGGTGCCGATTGGAGCTTGGTCGAGCAGGCGCTTGCCGTGACCGAACGCGACAGCGATCGCGCCGCAGCGTGACCTTCGTCACATTCCTGACTTGACAAGGCGCGGCGATTCGTCCCGAATGTTCACCTAGCTGAACATCGCGGGATCGCCGCCGGAAAAGTTCAGACCGGATTCACTGCCCCAAACCAAGAATTTGCAAAGGATTTGTAAAACGCCGGACCCCAATTCCGGCATCCGGATTTACGACTTTTGAACGAATCGCCGTGCTCGGCTAGGATCGCATCGATGTCTTCCGTTCCCCTCCATTGCCGCATTGCCCTGGCCACCTGCGTGGTGCTGGCGGTTGCGCCGCTGTCGTCGGCGCTGGCACAGCAGCCGCCGCGTGGCGACCAGGGGCGGGCGGAGATGATGGAGCGGGGCGAGCGCGGCAACCGTGGCGACGAGCGGTCGCTGTCCGATGCCGTGCGCCGCGTGCAGCGCACCACCGGCGGCCACATCCTCGGCGCCGAGCGCGTGCCGTTCGATGGTCGTGATATCAACCGGGTGAAGTACATGGACGACCGGGGCCGGGTCCGCTATATGGACGACCCCGCCCCGTCGCGTTCACAGCCGCGCACGCCGCGGTCGGATATGTCATCACTACGCGGCGATAACCCCTGAACAGGGATAGTTGTCGCTATCAACCCGTACCCCACAGGCCTCCGGGCCACACCCAGGACACTAGGGAGAGTTCATGCGTATCCTTCTGGTCGAAGACGAAGCCCCGCTGCGTGAGACCCTGGCAGCCCGGCTCAAGCGCGAAGGCTTTGCCGTCGATGCTGCGCAGGACGGCGAGGAAGGCCTCTACATGGGGCGCGAAGTCCCGTTCGATGTCGGCATCATCGACCTCGGCCTGCCCAAGATGTCGGGCATGGAACTGATCAAGGCCCTGCGTGACGAAGGCAAGAAGTTCCCGGTGCTGATCCTGACCGCGCGTTCGAGCTGGCAGGACAAGGTCGAGGGCCTGAAGCAGGGTGCCGACGATTACCTGGTCAAGCCGTTCCACGTCGAAGAGCTGCTGGCCCGCGTCAACGCGCTGCTGCGCCGCGCCGCCGGCTGGAGCAAGCCGACCCTGGAATGCGGCCCGGTCGCCCTGGACCTCGCCGCCCAGACCGTCAGCGTGGCCGGCAGCAATGTCGACCTGACCAGCTACGAGTACAAGGTGCTGGAGTACCTGATGATGCATGCCGGTGAACTGGTCTCCAAGGCCGACCTCACCGAGCACATCTACCAGCAGGACTTCGACCGCGACTCGAACGTGCTGGAAGTGTTCATCGGCCGCCTGCGCAAGAAGCTGGACCCGGATGGCGAGCTGAAGCCGATCGAGACCGTGCGCGGTCGCGGCTACCGTTTCGCGATCCCGCGCAACGAGGGCTGAGCCGGCTCACCCTGGCGATAGCACGATGTCCGGCCGTCTGTGGTTCTTCCGACGCTGGCGGCCGCGCTCACTGCAGGCGCGCCAGATGCTCGCCGCGTCCGTGGGCCTGGTCGCGTTCCTGGCCCTGGCCGGTTACGCGCTCGACGCCGCCTTCGCCGATACGGCGAAGGCGAACCTGCGTGAGCGCCTGAAGAACTACGCCACGTCCTACGCGGCCGGCATCGACTTCACCCGCGACCGCTCGCTGTACATCCGCGAGCAGCCGCCGGATTCGCGCTTCGATGTGCCCGGCAGCGGCCTGTACCTGCAGGTGGTGATGCCGCACGGCAAGGGCAATTCGATGTCCGCCGAAGGCCCGATGCTGCCCACCGTGGGCGGCGGCCTGCTGGCGCCGCGCCAGGAAGTGTTCGAGGGCCCGCTGCCGATGATCCAGATCGATGGCAGCCAGGGCTCGGTCTACCGCTATGGCCTGGGCCTGGTGTGGGGCGCCGACGCCGATCCCGCCACCGAATTCCCGTACACCATCTACGTGATGGAAGACTCGCGCGCGCTGGGTGCTCAGCTGCGCGTGTTCCGTGGCCGCGTCTGGTTCTACCTGGGCGGCATCGGCCTGATCCTGCTGCTGCTGCAGACCGTCATTCTGCAGTGGAGCCTGCGCCCGCTGCGCCGCGTGATCACCGAGCTGACCAAGGTGCAGCGCGGCGAGACCGAGCGCATGAGCGAGCGCCACCCGCGCGAGCTGGAACCGCTGACCGACAGCATCAACGCCTTCATCGAAAGCGAGCGCGAGAACCTCGAGCGCCAGCGCAACACCCTGGCCGACCTGGCGCACAGCCTGAAGACGCCGATCGCGGTGCTGCGCACGCAGATGGACAGCGGCGCCGGCGACAACGCACTGCGCGAGGAACTGGACGTGCAGCTGCAGCGCATGAACAACCTGGTCTCGTACCAGCTGGCGCGCGCGGCCTCGTCCGGCCACAAACTGTTCTCCGCGCCGCTGCCGATCGAGTCCAACGCCGAGGAAATCGTGCGTGGCCTGGAAAAGGTCTACGCCTCCAAGGGCGTGCTGTGCGAATTCGACATCGACCCGGCCGCGCGCTTCCACGGGGAACCGGGCGACCTGCAGGAACTGCTCGGCAACCTGCTGGAGAACGCCTTCAAGTGGGCCAACCGCCGCGTGCTGCTGACCGCGCAGCCGCTGCCGGCCCCGAATGCGCGCCGCGCCGGCCTGCTGCTGGCGGTGGACGACGATGGCCCCGGCATCGCCCCGGACGACATCGGCAAGGTGCTGCAGCGTGGCGTGCGTGGCGACGAGCGCGTGCAGGGGCATGGTATCGGCCTGTCGATCGTGCAGGACCTGATCAAGGATTACCGCGGTGAACTGACCGTGGGCCGTTCGGGCGAACTGGGCGGCGCCCGCTTCGAAGTGCGCCTGCCGCCGGGGCCGTAAGCCGCGCATTCGCGTCGGCCGGGCATCGCCTGGCGCAACAGCGCACGGGTATTCCGGCACTACCGCAATTCGATCTTCGGCGGCTCGCCGTAGAACCGTCGCAGCTGCGCGGCCACCTCCGGCAACGCCTGCTGCAGCAGATCCGGTGCCGAGAAGTGGTACTCGCTGGCCACCGCGAAGAACTCTTCCGGCGCCTCGGCCGCATACGGATCGATCAGCGTCTCTTCGCCCGCATCCACCTGCGCACAGAAGGCGTCGTAGGCGCGCTGGAAGGTGGCTGCCCATTCGCGCTGCCATTCGCGCGGCAGCGGCGGGGTGCCGTCCATCGCGCCATCCAGCGCATCCAGCTTGTGCACCATCTCGTGCACTGCCACGCAGTAACCCTCGTGCGGCGCCGCCAGGTCGGCCTGCACGTCGGCCCAGGACAGGATCAACGGGCCGCTGTCCCACGACTCGCCGATCAGCTCGTCATCCCACTCGTGCAGCACGCCCGCCGCATCCATGTGGCTGCGGTGCACGCGGAACGCATCGGGGTAGACGATCAGCTGCGACCAGCCTTCCAGCCCCACCTCGCCGAACTCCAGCAGCGGCAGGCAGCACAGCGCGGCCAGCAGCACCCCGTCACCGGCCTGCAGCTGCAGCTCGCCGATCGGGGTGATGGTCTTCTCGTGCAGGAAGCGCGTGGCCAGTACGCGCAGGCGCGCGCGGCGTTCGTCGTCCAGGCCGTGCAGCCAGGCCGCGCGGCGGCAGGCGTCTTCCCAAAGTGCATCGTCGATCGGCCGCGGCGCAGGCCGCAGCCACTGCAGCAACGACTTGATCAGCGGAACATTCCCGGCAGGTAGCTGTGCCACTTCGGCGCACGGATGCGTTGCAGCACGTCATCGTCGCTGCCACCGCCGCCGGTGCTGGTGGCACTGCTGGCGGCCGGGCGTACCGCCGCCGGCTTGGTGGTGGCGGCCGAGGCGGTCGCGGTCGGCGCGCGCTGCGAGGCGGCATCCCCGTTGGACGACACGCAGGCGCCGCGGCTGTCGTCCAGCGCTGCTGTCGCAGACGCCGCGAAGGGCATCATCAGCAGGATCAGGCAATGGGCATAACGGCGCATTGACGACATCCACGTTAAGGGAGGGTGAGTTCCCGATTCTAGCCCGAACCCGGCGCCCTGTTGGAAGCCCCTGCGGAACCCAGCGTGGCGGGCGTCGCTGGCGGCTTTCCCGCATAATTCCTTCCTGACTTCGTGGAAGCTGCCGTGGACGATCGCCAATTGCTGGCCAAACTCGCTGCCGGTCGCCTGTCCGGCGACGCCCTGGCCCGTGAGCTGGGCCAGACCCGCGCGGCAATTTGGAAGCGTATTCAAGGGCTTAGGGCCGCCGGTGTGGACGTCGAGGGCCGCGCCGGCGAAGGCTATGGCCTGACCCGCCCGGTCGATCTGCTGGATTCGGACGCGATCCGCGCCGGTCTGCCGGCCGGGGTTCTGCCGCTGCTGCACGACCTGCAGGTGGCCTGGACGGTGGATTCGACCAACGCCGAATTGCTGCGTTGCAGCGCGCCCCAGCGCGGGGTCGGCGTCCTGCTGGCCGAACGCCAGACCGGTGGCCGTGGCCGTCGTGGCCGCAGCTGGGCCTCGCCACTGGCCGCGCATATCTACCTGTCGGTGCTGCGCCTGTATTCCGGTGGCCTCGGCCGCCTGGCCGGGCTGAGCCTGGTGGCGGGCATCGCCGTGGCCGAGGCGCTGCACGACCTGGGCTATACCCAAGCGCAGCTGAAGTGGCCGAACGACCTGATCGTCGATGGCAACCGCAAGCTGGTCGGCCTGCTCGCAGAAGGCGGTGGCGAATACGCCGGCCCGGCGCGCGCGGTGATCGGCATCGGCATCAACACGCACATGCCGCCGTCGTTCGCCGAGCAGATCACCCAGCCGTGGGTGGACCTGGACACGCTGGCTGGCAAGCCGGTGGACCGCAACGTGGTCGTCGCTGCCGTGCTGACGCGGCTGCTGCCGGCGCTGGAAGAATTCGACCGCGAAGGCCTCGCTCCGTTCCTGCCGCGCTACGCCGCCTTCGACATGCTGGCCGGCCGCGAAGTACGCGTGGAACTGGACGGGCAGTGGCAGCACGGTACCGCGCTTGGCCTGGCCGATGACGGCGCATTGCGCGTGCGCATCGATGGCCGGGAACGCCTGCTGCATGCCGGCGAAGTCAGCGTGAGGGCAGCATGAGCGATTGGTTGTTCGACCTGGGCAACTCGCGCTTCAAGTTCGCGCCGTTGCAGGGCGACCGCGCCGGTGACGTGCAGGCCTGGGCGCATGGCGCCGAAGGCATGGCCGGGCAGCCGCCGCACAGCCTGCCCAGCGGTACCACCGCGTTCGTGGCCAGCGTGGCCGCGCCGTCGCTGACCAGCGCCATGCTGGACCAGCTGCAGCGCCGCTTCGAGAACGTGCATGTCGTGCGCACCAGCGCCGAGTGTGCCGGCGTGCGCATTGCCTATGCCAAGCCGGAAAAGTTCGGCGTCGATCGTTTCCTGGCCCTGCTGGCTGCCGCAAAGGCACAGCGCCCTGTGCTGGTAGTCGGCGTGGGCACCGCACTGACCATTGACCTGCTCGACGCCGATGGCCAGCACCACGGAGGCCGCATTTCCGCATCGCCCACCACCATGCGCGAGGCGCTGCACGCGCGTGCGGTGCAGCTGCCGGCGACCGGCGGCGACTACAGCGAGTTTGCCAACGACACCGCCGACGCGCTGGCCTCCGGCTGCGACGGCGCCGCGGTGGCGCTGATCGAACGCAGTGCGCAGCAGGCGCACTCGCTGCTGGGCGTAGCGCCCTCGCTGCTGGTGCACGGTGGCGGCGCACCGGCGCTGATGCCGTTGCTGCCCGGTGCCGATTACCACCCCTCGCTGGTGCTGGATGGCCTCGCCCGCTGGGCGGTGCACCAGCCCGCAGGCTAGTATCCGCGCATGCTGACCCGTGCCCTGATCGTCGTACTGGCCATTCTCAATCTTGGCGTCGCCTGCTGGTGGCTGCTGCGCGATGCACCGCAACCGCCCGCGCCGCCGCCGCAACCGGCCGGTGTGGCCGAGCTGCGCTGGGTGCCCGGTGGTGCGGATGCCGCTGCGGCCGCCGAAGCGACTGCTGCAGCCCCGACCGCGCCGCTGATGGAACGCGAACCGGCGGCGAAGACGGCTGCGGCTGCGACGCCTGCGCCGGCTATGCCGGCAAAGCCGGAAATTGCCAAGCCGCAGACGGCAGAGGCTGTGCCGGTTGCTACCGCTGCGAAGCCGGTAGCGCCACCCGCACCCGTTCCGGCACCGGAAAAGCCCGCAACCCCGCCCGCGGCTGCTGAGCCAGCGCGCTGCGTCGCGCTGGGCCCGTTCGCCGACCGCGCCGCCGCGAGCAGTGCGCAAGGCAAGGCCAGCACGCTGCTGAGCCAGGTGCGCCTGCGCGAACAGCCCGCTGCCAGCGGCAGTGCCCGTTACCGGGTGATGCTGCCGGCCGCCGCCAGCCGCGACGAAGCGCAGGCCACGGTGAAGCGCATCGTCGCCGCCGGCCTGGGTGACTACTACATCATCAGCCAGGGCGAGGAGGCCAACGCCGTGGCGCTGGGCCAGTACCGAAACCGCGAAGGCGCCGAACGGCGCATGGCGGCGGTGCAGGCCGCCGGCTTCCAGCCGCGCCTGGTCGCCAGCGGCGACGCCGGCCAATGGTGGCTGGAAGGGCAGCTGGCGGCGGGCACGCAGCCGGCCCAGGCCCAGCAGCGCAGCGGGGCGGCACAGAGCCGGTCGCTGGAATGCGCGCGGTTGCGCTAGAATCCCTGGACCGCGGCGCTGCCGCCGGTGCACCACCCATGCCGCTTTAGCTCAGTCGGTAGAGCAACTGATTTGTAATCAGTAGGTCGTCCGTTCGATTCGGACAAGCGGCACCACTTGGGATCTCCGTTACGCCCCGGAAGCAGGGGGTCAGCGAGAAAGGCCAGCGCAGTGCGCTGGCCTTTTCGCGTTCAGGCCTACTGCAGACGAATCAACTCGTTTCCAATCTGCTGGCACCGTTGCAGCATCGACTCGCCGGATGGCGTTCCAAGCCGGATGGTGCCGTCCACCAGCAACGGATAGGTCTCAAGCCGCACACGATAGGCCTGCTGGGACGAGATGCGTACTGCCCGATCACCTGAAGCAAGCGGGGCTCCGGGCAAGCTCTCTTCCTTGATGAGCCCGTTGATCTTGAGCTGGGCACACAGCCCTGCGTAGTAGGCGCTTCTTTCGTCGCGCGCTCGCGGATGCCTGGTAGCGTGCCCCAATGCGTGAAGGCTCTCGTGCGCAACCAGGTCAACGAGATCCGCGAAGGCTTGTCGTTGATCGCCGTAGACGTGCGATGCAAGTGCAAGCGTCCTGCCTGTCGCAAAGCGGCCAAGCGATCTTGTCCGTATTGCCCCCGCAGTGCCTTCCGGCACGAGCAGGATCCGATAGCTGTTGGATGCCGCCGGTATCCATGACTCGGCCAGGTCCGCCGCCGCATCGATCCGTGAACAGACATCTTCAGCAACGATCACAAGCCCATCCGCGATCTGCAGGCTGATGCTCCGCTCAGTGTTTGCACAGCGGTGGACGTGCGTAGTGCCTACGGCGTTTCGCCCGGGAAGCAGGGAAGCAGTGTGGAAGTAGCGGAGAGGGCCCAGAGGAACAGAAACAACTTCGGTGTATCCAGCTGAGGCAACCCCTTTGGGAACCGCAGTAGTAGTGCAGCCTGAAAGCAAAACGGTGCAGACACCGAAAAGGAACATCGCGACTCTGTACATCCCGCCCCCGTGTAGAAGCGGGATGGATGCCCCCGCTCCGGTGAGTTAACCAGTAGCAAATTGGCATGCACAAGTGTGGCGCTGAGTGATTGACGCAATCGCGCACCTCACACTCGAGGTAATAGCTCGCCTTTCATCGCTTCTCCCAAAAGTGCGGGTGCCCAAGGCGCACCCGCATCCCCTGCTGTTTACTACCCAGCAGTGGGTCTGCCTGATTCGATGGCTGGGGGCGTGGCGTTATAAGGCTGCACGCTGGGGATCTGAACGTTCCGCATTACTGAGCCCCGCCTACCTGCAACGCCACATACTCCGCCAGCCCCCGGCAGGCCAGCATCAGCCCTTCGCGCGTGCCATCGCCGATGCCGTCTTTCTCTTCCCCGTCCACGCGCACACGCTCGGCGGCGTGGTACAGCTCCAGCAGCGACACCAGGCCCACCGCGGCGCGATCCCGGCGAGCGGCGGCCACGGCCTGGCCGGGTGTGCTGGCCGGCCCTTGCCACGGCTGTCCGTCGGCGGCATCACCGGCGCGGATGCGCTGCAGGCAGCCGGGAAGGTTGATCGGCGCGGGTGCCTCGTTCGCAGCGGCAAAAGCGGCTTCCAACGGTTGCGCCAGTTCGGGCGGCAGTCGCAGGGCGGCCTCGCCCAGTGTGGCGGTCAGGTATGGGTGGTGGGGCTTGGACATGCGGGCATCCTCGTGCGGAACAGAGGTGCCACCGGAGAAGGGTGGCGGGCGATACGTGGTTTCCAATCCCGGGACTGAATGAGCCGGTGGGCACGAGGCCCCCACGCACCGCCCGCCGTCGATCGGCGAACGGATTGCCAGCCGGCGCCGCTCTTGAGAAGACGGCGCCGGCTGGCAAGCGTATACAGCTTTCAGTCTTCGGGTTGGAAATCCCGGCCACCCCGCTGAAGGTGGCAATTCATCATGCGCACGCGAAGTCACCGCCTGCCAGTCGTTTGTTTCGATGACATCGGGTGATCTGAGAGGAAAAATGAATTATCGCCTTTGGCCCGTTTCGAGCATCGCAATGCCAGAGGCGACATATCGCGCAGTGCCGTGATCCACGATAAATCAGGCCGTGCCATCGCTCTCGCACTGGCCATGGCGGGCCACGGTGTAAAGCTGGCTTAACCAGCCCGGCGGCGCTTCAGGACCACCCTACCAGACCTGAATCCCCATGCGCGGCACCCGGTTCTTGATATTCCTCACGGAAAGCCCGCCACGCCCCATCGCATACTGCCGCCACAGGCCCACCCCGGGCCCCTCGGGATCCGATCATGCGTCGCCACGCCCTGCCGCTCACCGCCGCACTGTTGTCCACCGTTTTCGTGGCCCCGGCCATGGCCGCGGTGCCGTTCTTCAACGCCAGCTGCCCGGGCGGCATCGACGTGCACGCCGACGAAGGCGGCCCGGTCTACGTGCAGGGCCGCGAGGCCACGCTGAAACGCTTCAACGACCGCTATTTCGAAGCACGCGACGCCAACAGCGGCATCACGTTGTCGATCAGCCGCAGCGATGACGGCACGCCGCAGATCAGCTACACCGGCCGTGGCGGCGCCAATGGCATCTGCCAGGTCAGTGCCAGCGGAATGCCCGCGCCCGCCGCAGATGGCGCACACCCCCGCGAGGGTGCTACCGGCGATGCCGCGCTACCGCGCGAAGTCACCTGCGAATCCACGGGCCAGCAGCAGGTGTCGTGCGATCTGAACACCCGTGGCAACGTCGAAATCGTGCGCCAGCTCAGCCGCACCCGCTGTGAGGAAGGCAAGAACTGGGGGCTGGCGCGGCATTCGGTTTGGGTCAACGGCGGCTGCCGCGCGGTGTTCCGTAACGTGTCCTCGGTGACTACCCCCGCACCGGCAGGTGATACCGCACTGGGCTCCTGCAATATGCGCAAGGGCGCGCAGGGCACGCTGGTGACCCAGATGCCGGTGGGCAACGATTACCAGGAACTGATCATCGATTATCCCGAAGGCCGCTTCCTGTGCATGATGCGCAACAACGGCCAGGTGCAGAGCCTGACGCCGGTTCGCCGCCGCGGCGGTTGAGGAGCCGCGGCGGCGAACCCGCCGTCGGCCACGTGTCTGAAGGGGGCAATGCGGCGCGCGTTGCCCCTGTTTCGTTACTGCTGGTTTACCGGGTCATTGCCCTTCTTGTAGGTGTACCCGGTGACATCCCAGCCGCCGCCATGGCCGGATGAGGGTTCTACCCAGGTGAATTCCCACGTCTGCAGGGAGCCATCGGGAAGCAGGTTTTCCACCCGATAGATCTCACCGGGAATGCCCTGCTCCGGCAGCTTGCCGGGAATCGATCCGTCCGAGCGTGCAGACGCGCCCCCGACGGAGAACGCCTGTCGTTCCACCTGTACGTTGCCGTAGCCCTGTGGGGCGAACGACGGCTTTACCCGCTGCGCCACCCAGTCGAGCACCTTGCGTGCGCCCGCCGTCTGCATGGGATACGCATCGGTGGTCACCGTATGCGTGATGCGTTGCGAGGGTGCACTGGCAGCGGCGGGAAACAGTCCGCCCAGGGCAATTGCCAGTACCGCCAATCCATTGAGTGCATGTTTCATGCGCGTGGTGCTCCATGATTGAGGAAGTGAAACGGCACCTTCAGGGTGCCGGCGCAGCGTGGAGACAACATCAGCTTCGCGTAAGAGGCGAAACCGACCGTGGTGTGAAGTGGATCGCGGAAGATTGAATTCCTGACGACCCAGCGCTGGAATGCCTGACCGGATAGGGCTGCCAGGCCGCGGCGATCTGGCCAATGCCCTGCTGCACCGCCGCGAGTGGTGTCACACAGCTCTGGCTAGACTGTGCTTCTTTTTCCCCACCGCAGGAGGCACCCATGGCCCATCCCATCTCCGTATCCCTGATTGGTGTTCCCACCGATGTCGGTGCGGGCCATCGCGGTGCACGGCTGGGGCCGGAAGCGCTGCGCGTGGCGGGCCTGCCGGAGGCGCTGGAAGCGCGCGGCGTGGACGTGCGCGACCTGGGCAACCTGGATGGCCCGCGCAACCCGTGGACGGCGCCGGTGGAAGGCTATCGCCACCTGGATGAAGTGGTGGCGTGGAACCATGCGCTGATGGAAGCCAGCTATGCCGAACTGCAGGCCGGGCGCATGCCGATCATGCTTGGCGGCGACCACTGCCTGGGCATCGGTTCGATCACCGCCGTGGCGCGCTGGTGCCGCGAGCAGGGCAAGACCCTGCGCGTGCTGTGGCTGGATGCGCACTCGGATTTCAACACCAGCGATGTGACCCCGTCGGGCAACATCCACGGCATGCCGGTGGCCTGCCTGTGCGGCCTCGGCCCGGACGCGCTGACCCGCCTGGGTGGTACGTCGCCGGCGATCACCCCGGCGCAGATGCACCAGATCGGCATCCGTTCGGTGGACCCGGAAGAGAAGCGCCTGATCAAGACCCACAAGGTGGATGTCTACGACATGCGCTACATCGACGAGAACGGCATGAAGCGCGCGGTGGAAGCAGCGCTGGCCGGCATCGACGAGAACACCCACCTGCATGTCAGCTTCGATGTGGACTTCCTCGACCCAAGCATCGCGCCGGGCGTGGGCACCACCGTGCCGGGCGGGGTGAACTACCGCGAGGCGCAGCTGGTGATGGAGATGATCGCCGACACCGGGCGCATGGGATCGCTGGATATCGTCGAGCTCAACCCTTTGCTGGACAAGCAGAATGCCACCGCCGAGCTGGCTGTGGACCTGGTTGAAAGCCTGTTCGGCAAGTCCACCCTGATGCGCGACTGAGCTCCCGGCCTGAACGGATCGCCGAACCGTTCACACCCGCTCCACGCCCCTGCCGCCAGATTGCACTTCACGCGGCGGCAGTGGGCATTGGTGCCCTCCCGCCGAGCGAAAGAATCCCATCCGCGAATGAAGCGGTATAGCGGCGAACCCAAGGAGAAGCCCATGAAGCGCGTAGTTGCCCTGATGCTGTTGTCGATGTTCTCGGTGGCCCTGCTGGCCGGTTGCAACACCGTTGCCGGTGCTGGCAAGGACGTGCAGAAGGCCGGTGAAAAGGTTGAGGACGCCGCCAAGGGCAAGTGAGCCCGGCGCGGACTGGAAAGCGAAAAGGCCGGGAATCATCCCGGCCTTTTCGTTTGTGCTTTTCGCAGTACGACTGTCGAAGCGGAGTGAACCATTCAAGCAGGTGAGCATGTATTTCATTGCCGGTTGACCGGTACTCAACAGCCGCTGCGCGAAGCTGGAGCCACGGTAAGAACGCCGTTGCAACCAAGGACACCCAGCAATGAACAAAGACATCATTTCCGGCAAGTGGTCGCAGCTTAAGGGCAAGGCCCAGGCCAAGTGGGGCGATCTGACCAACGACGACTTCGATGTGGCCGAAGGCAATGCCGAATACCTGGCTGGCCGCCTGCAGGAACGTTATGGCTGGGCCAAGGACCGCGCCGAGAAGGAGGTCCGGGATTTTGAAGACAGCGTGCGCAAGGACTATCCGGACTACAAGTAAGCACTTCGGTTTCCCCCACGACACGACGCCTGCACCGTAAGGTTGCGGGCGTCGTGTTGTCTGCGCGGGTCGATCAACGTGCCGGCGGGTCCGGCACGTAGCGGTTGGGGAATGCCTGCGGTTCACGCGGCAGGCGCGAGGGCGAATCCACCAGGATGCCGCGCGCACGCAGGTTGCGCGCGCTGTCGTAGCGCAACTGCAGTACCTGGGCCGGACTGCGGCTGGCACGTTCGAAGTCGGTATCGCGTACCGAGGACTGTTCGCGCGCGCCATGGCCGGTACCCAGCGCCGGGGCCCGCGACTTGCTGGCGTAGCCCTCGATGCGGCTGGCGCTGGCGTTGGCACTGGCATCGGCCGCAGCTTCGGCCGATGCCGGGGCGGGCAGGCCACGGCGCAGGATCGGCTCCGGACGCCAGCGGCGCGCTTCCTCGAAGACGGCCACGCCCACCACACCGATGTTGTCCGGGCGGCCGGTGCGGCTGGCATAGCTGCCACTGGGGCTGCTGAACACGAACTGCGCCACTTCGTCCTGGCTCTTGCGCCAGCCGGTGATGTCGGCGCGCTGGCCGGGGTTGAGCACGTAGCCGGTCTGCGAGGGATCGGCATCTTCGCCGGAGATGGCGTTGACGCCGTCCACCGACAGCACCACCAGCACCCGGCGCGGGCTGTCGTTGTACAGGCGCACGGCATAGCGGTGGCCGCGCTCGCCGGCCACCCAGCGCTGGCCTTCGGCCGGATAGCTGCGCAGTTCGGTACCGCGGTCGCGGTCGACCAGGGCCATGCGCACGGGGCCGCCCTCGTACACCGGCGGCGGCATCGGGGCCGGGCGGAAGCCGGCCAGGGGCAGGATCAGCAGCAGGGGCAGCAGGCGTTTCATCGGGGGTCTCCAGCGGGGTTGCGTGAATGAACGCGCCGCGGGCCCTGACGGGGTTGGTGGCGTGCAAGGTAAACTGGCCCCGTTCATCGAAGGTTACCCCACGCAGTCATGACGACCCGAGTCCTTACCGGCATCACCCCCTCCGGCACGCCCCATCTGGGCAACTACGTTGGCGCCATCCGTCCGGCCATCGCGGCCAGCCGCGCGCCGGGGATCGAGAGCTTCTTCTTCCTGGCCGACCTGCACAGCCTGATCAAGTCGCAGGACCCGCAGCGCACCCAGCGCGCGACCCTGGAGATCGCGGCCAGCTGGCTGGCCTGCGGCCTGGACCCGGAACATGTGTGGTTCTATCGCCAGAGCGACATCCGCGAGACCACCGAGCTGATGTGGTTCCTGACCGCCATCGCCAGCAAGGGCATCCTCAACCGTGCGCACGCCTACAAGGCCGCGGTGGACAAGAACCGCGAGGACGGCGTGGACGAGGACGCAGGCGTCAGCGCCGGCCTGTTCATGTACCCGGTGCTGATGGCCGCCGACATCCTGATCTTCAAGGCCAACCAAGTACCGGTGGGCCGTGACCAGATCCAGCACATCGAGATGGCGCGCGATTTCGCGCAGCGCTTCAACCACGTGTACGGCAAGGAGTACTTCCCGCTGCCGGACGTGGTGATCGACGAGCAGGTGGCAACGCTGGCGGGCCTGGATGGCCGCAAGATGAGCAAGAGCTACCACAACACCATTCCGCTGTTCGTGCCGCGCGAGGAGCTGAAGAAGCTGGTGTTCTCGATCCTGACCGACTCGCGCGCACCGGGCGAGCCGAAGGACACCGAAGGCTCGGCGCTGTTCCAGATGTACCAGGCGTTCGCCACGCCGGAACAGACGGCGGAGTTCGCCAAGGCGTTCGCTGCGGGCATCAGCTGGGGCGATGCCAAGCAGCAGCTGTTCGAGCGCATCGACAGCGAGCTTTCGCCGCTTCGCGAGCGCTACAACGCGCTGATGGCCGAGCCGGAGAAGATCGAAGCACTGCTCAAGCGCCGTGGCCAGCAGTTGCGCGAGCAGCTGGCGGCACCGCTGCTGGACGAGCTGCGCCATGCCGTGGGCCTGCGCGACCTGTCCACCGCCGGTGACATCGCCAGCGAAGATGCCGGCGTGGCCCGCGCGGCGCCGCCGCTGTTCAAGCAGTATCGCGAGAAGGATGGGCGCTTCTACTTCAAGCTGACCGCCGGTGACGGCACGCTGCTGATCCAGAGCGAAGGCTTCGATTCGCCGCGCGATGCGGGCCAGCTGATCGCGGTGATCAAGCAGGCAGAGCAGGGGGACCAGCTGCAGAGCGAGCTGTTCAAGCTGGAAGCGGACGTGGATGTAGTGCTGGCCGCGCTGGCCGTTCTGCGCGAAGCGTAAGGGGTCGTGCCCGTGGCATGATGTCCGCGCGCCGCCGGCGCGATGACATGGAGTCTGCGATGGCCTGGTTGTCGCTGCTGCTGTTCCTGCCCTGGTTCCTGCTGCTGGGCAGCCTGTACTGGCTGTTCCCGCGCCAGCCGCGCACCGCGCGGCGGCGCCTGTTCGACGGCGCCACCCTGGTGCTCGCGTTCGCCCTGAGCATCGCGTCGATGCTGTGGGGCTACCGCATCGGCGTGGTGCAGCCTGCTGCCGGCCCGATCTGGCCGCAGGTGCTGGCGGTGCTGTACGCCTATGGTGCGTTCCTGGCAGTGCTGGTGCTGGCGTTGCTGTTGCGGCCGCGGTTCGCATTGCGCTCCGGCTGATCGGTAGTGCCGGCCGCTGGCCGGCACTACCCGACCAAAGCCGCATCGAACCCGGCCCGCCAGCGCGCCTAACATGGGGGTCTATTCCCGATCCTGCCAGGTGCGTGCCGATGACCGCCGACCCCAGCATCCACACCATCGATACCGGCTTCCAGCGCCCGGATTTCGACGCGGCCTACCTGATCGTCGAAAACGGCCGCGCCGCGTTCGTCGACTGCGGCACCGGCCTGTCGGTGCCGGCGATGCTGCAGGCACTGGCCGACGCTGGCCTTGGCGTGGAGGCGGTGGACTGGCTGCTGCTCACCCACGTGCATCTGGATCATGCGGGCGGTGCGGGCCTGCTGATGCAGCAGTTGCCGAATGCGAAGGCGGTACTGCACCCGCGCGGTGCGCCGCACATGATCGACCCTGCCCGGCTGATCGCCGGTGCCACGGCGGTGTACGGCGCCGAAGAGATCGCGCGCAGCTATGGCCGCATCGAACCGATTCCCGAACAGCGCGTGGTGGTGGCCGAAGACGGCCACCGCATCGACCTGGCCGGCCGCGAGCTGTTGCTGCTGCACACGCCGGGCCATGCGTTGCACCACTATTGCGTGTGGGATGCGCGCAGCCGCAGCTGGTTCACCGGCGATACGTTCGGCATCTCCTACCGCGAGCTGGACAGCACGCAGGGCGCTTTCATCTTCCCGACCTCTTCGCCGGTGCAGTTCGATCCGGAGGCGATGAAGGCCTCGATCCGGCGCATGCTCGATTACGCGCCGCAGGCGATGTACCTGACCCACTATGGGCGCGTGCAGCAGGTGGAGAAGCTGGCCAACGACCTGTTCGAGCAGATCGATGCGATGGCGACCATCGGCCGCCAGTGCGACGGCCGGCCGGACCGCCACCGTTGCCTGCTGGCGGCGCTGCAGGCGCTGTACCTGGAACGTGCACAGCTGCATGGCTGTGCGCTGGACCAGGCGGCGGTGACCGCCGTGCTGGCGATGGACATCGAGCTCAACGCACAGGGCCTGGCCTGCTGGCTGGACCGCGTCCGCCAGTAGATCCGCGCCATGCGCGGATGAGGCGACTCCATGCTGCGCGGCGATGTCACGACCACGTTACACTCTGGTGACTTCCAAGCTAGCCGTGGTATTGCCGTGAATCCGATGCGCGTGTTGCTGCTGTCGTCCTGCCTGTTCGTCGGTGGCCTGGCCCATGCGGCCAACGACTTGCCGGGCGGCGGCATCGATCCGCAGGCACTGTCGCGCCATGTGCGCGTGCTGGCATCGGATGAATTCGAGGGCCGCGCGCCGGCCACCGAGGGCGAAGAGCGCACGGTGCAGTACCTGATCGAGCAGTTCCGCAGCTATGGCCTGCAGCCGGGCGGCGTGGACGGCAGCTGGGTGCAGCCGGTGCCGCTGGTGCGCGCGCAGCTGGAGGGCGCGGCCAAGGCCAGCTTGTCGCTGAAGCAGGGCAAGCGTGCGCTGGCCAATGGCGTGGACGTGACCCTGCAGAGCCTGCAGCCGCGCAAGCGCGTGCAGATCAAGGACGCGCCGCTGGTGTTCGTCGGCTACGGCATCGACGCGCCGGAACGCCACTGGAACGACTACAAGGACGTGGACCTGCACGGCAAGATCGCCGTGGTACTGATCAACGATGCCGATTTCGAAGCCGATGCACCGGGCGCATTCGACGGCAAGGCGGTGACCTACTACGGCCGCTGGACCTACAAGTTCGAGGAAGCCGCGCGCCGTGGTGCCGAGGGCGTGCTGATTGTGCACGAGACCGCGCCGGCGGCCTACGGCTGGGCCACGGTGAAGAGCTCGGGTACCTCGCCGCTGTTCGACATCGAGCGCGGCCAGGCCGAGGCGATGGCGCAGCACACGCCGCTGCGTGGCTGGATGCAGCGCGAGCTGGCTGAGGCGATCTTCGCCGACGCCGGCCTCGACTTCGATGCGGAGAAGCGCAAGGCGATGCGTGCCGACTTCCGCCCGGTGGCGCTGGACAACGCGAAGCTGAGCGTGGATTTCGCGCTCAAGCGCGAGCAGGTGGTGACCCGCAACGTGGTGGCCAAGCTGCCCGGTGGCGAGCATGGCGACGAAGCGGTGATCTTCTCCGCGCACTGGGATGCGTTCGGCATCGGCCAGGCCGACGCCAAGGGTGACCGCATCCGCCGCGGCGCGATCGACAACGCCACCGGCGTGGCCACGGTGCTGGAACTGGGGCGCGTATTCGCCGCCGGCCCGCAGCCGCAGCGCACGCTGTACTTCGTGGCGCTGACCGCCGAAGAGAAGGGTCTGTTGGGTGCCAGCTACTACGCTGCGCATCCGCTGGCGCCGCTGGACAAGACCGCGGCGGTGCTGAACATCGAGATGTTCAGCCCGGATGGCGCGACCCGTGACATCGCCTCATGGGGCAAGGGCCGGGTCTCGCTGGAAGGCGACCTGGAACGCGTGGCCAAGGCCCGTGGCCGCAGCTACAGCCCGGACCCGAACCTGGAAGCCGGCTTCTTCTACCGCGCCGATCACTTCGCCTTCGCCCGTCTGGGCGTGCCGGCGATCACCATCGGTCCGGGCCTGGACAAACTGGACGGCGGGGTTGAAGCCGGCCGCGCGCTGCGCGAGAAGTACTTCGCCGACTGCTACCACCAGGCCTGCGATGCCTGGACCCCGAGCTGGGACCCGAGCGGCCACGCTGCCGATACCCTGCTGGTCTACGACCTGGGCGCCGAGCTGGCCAACAGCCGCCGCTGGCCGACGTGGGAAAAGGAGTCGGAGTTCCGTGGCGCGCGCGACAAGAGCGAAGCGGCCCGCCGTTGAGGTAGTGCCGGCCAGCGGCCGGCGCTACCGTCGCTGGCGCAGCAGCTTCCACGCGCCCCAGCCGCCGGCGGCGAGCGCTGCCAGATAGCACGCCACCATCGTGCGCAGTCCCACCGGCGACCCGGAATTGATGCCGCGGTGCAGGCGCAGTTGCAGCGAGCTGTGGCCGCTGCCCAGGTCCACTGCCAGCTGCAGCGCCAGCGCGACGCAGAACACCAGCAGCGCGATCCCGAATCCGATGCGTGGCCATGCAGCCTGCGCGTTGGGGCGGCGCAGCAGCCAGGCCAATGCCGTGGCTGCGGCCAGCGTCGCCGCGATCCACATCAGCGGCGAGGCGGGAGACGCAGCGGCCACCGGCAGTGCACCGGTGGCCGCGATCAGGGCAACGCGCTTACTTGCGGGTGCCGTCGAGCCAGTTCGGGCCCTTGTTGGTGAGGAAGAACACATAGACCACCAACGATACCGCGATCGTCGCGGTCACGTAGATGGCGAACCAGTCGACGTGGCCGGTCTTCAGCGCGCCCTGGTACAGCAGCGGGGCGGTGCCGCCGAACAGCGAGTTGGCCAGCGCATAGCCCAGGCCCACGCCCAGTGCACGCACATGGGTGGGGAACAGTTCGGCCTTCACTACCGCGTTGATGGAGGTGTAACCGGTGAGGATGACGAAGGCCATGGCCAGGGTCAGGAAGGCCAGGGTGGCGTCATGCTGGTGCGGCAGCTGGGTGATCAGGTACCAGCTGTACAGCACGCCGCCGACGCCGAAGAACACCAGCAGCGTCTTGCGGCCGATGATGTCCGACAGCCAGCCACCGACCGGCTGCAGCACCATCAGGAAGGCCAGCACGCCCAGGTTGATCAGGGTGCCGGTCATCGGGTCGTTGCCGGCGAAGGCGCTCTGGATCATCTTCGGGCCGTTCACCGAGTAGGTGTAGAAGGCCACGGTGCCGCCAGCGGTGATCAGGAAGCACAGCAGCAGCGGCCGCCACTGGTGCACGAACAGTTCGTACATCGAACCGGACTTCCGTGCCTTGCCCTCGCGCGCGGCCTCGATCGACGACTCCGACAGCGACTCGTCCATGCCCCGGCGCAGCCAGAACACCACCACCGCGGCGATGCCGCCGATGCCGAAGGCGATGCGCCAGCCCCACTCGGAGATTTCCGGCTTGCCCCAGAAGGTGAGCATCAGCAGCAGGGTCAGCTGGGCCAGCACGTGGCCGCCTACCAGGGTGACGTAGTGGAAGGACGACAGGAAGCCGCGGCGGCCGGGAATGGCGGCTTCGGACATGTAGGTGGCGCTGGCGCCGTATTCGCCGCCCGTAGCGAAACCCTGCAGCAGGCGTGCGCACAGCAGGATGACTGCGGCCCAGATGCCGATGCTGGCGGCGGTGGGGGTGATGGCGATCAGGAACGAACACAGCGCCATCAACGTGACCGATACGGTCAGCGCCAGGCGGCGGCCATGGCGGTCGGCGAAGCGGCCGAAGAACCAGGCGCCGATCGGGCGCATCAGGAAGGTCGCCGCGAAGATCGCCCACACGTACATCGTGGAGTTCTTGTCGTCCGGCGAGAAGAACTGCGATTCGAAGTACACGGCAAACACCGAGTAGACGTAGACGTCATACCACTCCACCAGGTTGCCGGCGGAGCCTTTGAGGGTATTGGAGATCGACCGCCGCAGGGCGGCACGGTCGTTCGCGGGGACAGCAGGTTGGGGCGTGGTGCTCATCTGGGTGGAAATCCTCGATGCGGCGCGTCCGTGCGCAGGGAAAACGGCGCCCGGCCTTGGGGCGGCGCGGCCGGGCAGCCCCTCTTGGTACTGCATCGACCGTCAATGCGGGGTAGCAGACCAGGGCAGGGTGCATGGATGGATGACAGCGTGCCACCGTATGGGGTCCCGGACCATACTCAAAACGTCCTAGAATCCGCCTTCCCCCGGCTCCCTGGTGTGTCATGTCGGCTCCCCCCTCCTCGTCTGCGGCTGCCCCCCGGGGTGGCCTTGTCGCGCTGGCACTGCTGCTGGTCTACGTGGTCTGGGGTTCGACCTACCTGGGCATCGCCAAGGCCCTGCACGGCGGCGCACTGCCGCTGACGATGGTCTCCGGAAGCCGCTTCATCATTGCCGGCGGCCTGATGTTCCTGGCGCTGCGCCTGTTCTGGAAGCTGCCGAACCCGACCCTGCGGCAATGGCGCAACCTGGTCATCATGGGCGTGACCATGCTGGTGCTGGGCAACGGCATGGTGGTGCTGGCCGAGCGCGAGGTGTCCTCGGGCCTGGCCGCCACGGCGGTGGCCTCGGTGCCGTTGTGGATGGCGCTGTTTTCGGCGCTGCGCGGCCAGCATGCCAGCCGCGGTGAGTGGGTGGGCATCGCCATCGGCTTCCTCGGCGTGGTCTGGCTCAATGCCGGCAGCAGCCTGACCGCCTCGCCGACCGGGCTGGTGCTGCTGCTGATCGCACCGATCGGCTGGGCCTTCGGTTCGGTGTGGGCACGCGGCCTGGACCTGCCGGGCCCGTTCATGACCGCAGCCGGGCAGATGGTCTGCGGCGGCGTGCTGCTGGTGCTGATCGGCTTGGCGGTGGGCGAGCGCCCGACCACATTGCCCGACACCGGTGGCCTGCTGGCGATGGCCTACCTGTGCGTGTTCGGCTCCATCGTCGCCTTCACCGCCTACGTGTGGCTGCTGCAGAACGTGCGCCCGGCGCTGGCCGGCAGCTATGCCTACGTCAATCCGGTGATCGCGGTGCTGCTGGGCGCGCTGCTCAACGGTGAGCGCTTCGGTTGGCGCGACCTGCTGGCGATGGCGGTGATTCTTCTGGGCGTGGTGGTACTGACGATGGCAAGGACGCGAAAGTGATGAGCATGGACGAGAACGAACAACGCCGGGGCCTGCTGGTCACCGCATCCACCTTCGTGATCTGGGGCCTGGTGCCGGTCTATTGGCACCTGCTCAACGAGGTGCCGTCGTTCCAGATCATCGCCCACCGCATCATCTGGAGCACGGTGATGGTGCTGGGTTGGCTGCTGATCAGCGCGCGCCTGGGCTGGTGGCGGAAGATCGCTGCACAGCCGCGCGCGCTGCCGATCCTGCTGGTGTCGAGCCTGACCATCGCCTTCAACTGGGGCCTGTACATCTGGGCGGTCAACGCAGGCCATGTCATCGAGACCAGCCTGGGCTACTTCATCAACCCGCTGGTGAACGTGCTGCTGGGCGTGCTGGTGCTGAAGGAACGCCTGCGCCGGCTGCAATGGGTGGCGGTGGCGATGGCGGCGGTGGGCGTGGCCTGGCTGACCATCGACGCCGGCACACCGCCGTGGATCGCGCTGGGCCTGGCCTGTTCGTTCGGCCTGTATGGCCTGCTGCGCAAGCTGGTTTCGGTCGACCCGGTGGCCGGCCTGGGCGTGGAAAGCCTGTACCTGTTCCTGCCGGCCCTGGCCTTCGCGATCTGGGCGGAGAATGGCCATGGCGGCGCGTTCTTCCATGGCTGGGGCTGGCGCAACGACCTGCTGCTGATCTTCGGCGGCGCAGTCACCGCCGTGCCGCTGATCGGCTTCGCCTACGGCGTGAAGCGCATTCCGCTGTCGCTGGTCGGCATCCTGCAGTACATCGCGCCGAGCCTGCAGCTGCTGCTGGGTGTGTTCTTCTTCCACGAAGCGTTCGACACCGCCAAGGCGGTCGGCTTTGCCGCGATCTGGGCCGGCCTGGTGCTGTTCGTCGGCGACAACATCCGCACGATGCGCGCCGCGAGGCGCTGACCGGATCCGACCCCGCTTCCCGGAAAAAAGAACGGCGCCCCGAGGGGCGCCGTTCTGCTTCCATCCACGGCCAGGAGAGAGGGATGGCCGTGGCGGGAACGCGGTTGCAGGCTTAGAAGCGCTGCTGGTACTTCATGTACATGAAGCGTCCGATGTCGAAGCCACCGTAGTAGGTGAAGCTGCTGTTCGGTTGGCTGTACATGATCGGGCCCTGGTGGTTGAACACGTTGTTCACGCCCAGCGACACGGTGCCATCCCACGGCAGGCTGTAACGCACCTGCAGGTCGTGGAAGGTGTTGGAGCCCACCTTGTTGGTCGGCGATGCGCTGGTGTATGACGAGTTGAAGCCCGGCATGTTGCACTCGTCCATGTACGAGCACTTCTCCTTCATGCTGGAGTAGTAGCGCGCGGTCCAGCCGATGCCGAGGTCGCCGTACTGCCAATCCAGGTTGAAGGTGGAGCGCACGCGGAAGTCGCCCGCCCAACCGGTACGCTGTTCCACCGGGGTGGTGGCGGCACTGTCGTTGCGCTGCTCCAGGTAGTCGGTGTAGGTGGTGTTCCAGTTGACGGCGAACTTGCCGAACGCGGTTTCCGGCAGGCGGTAACGCACGTTGATGTCATAGCCGGCGGTTTCGCGGTAGCCCGCGTTGACCAGCGAGCGGTCCAGCGCGTTGACCTGGCCGTTGCTGCCACGGGTGAAGCGGCCGCAGGCGGCATCCGAACCCTGCACGTAGCACTGTTCCAGGATGTTGGTGGCCGACTCACCAACGATGGCGTTGTCGATGCGGATCTTCCACCAGTCCAGGCTGAGGTCCAGGCCCTGCACGAAGTCCGGGCTGTAGACCAGGCCCACGGTCCAGGTCTTGGCGGTTTCCGGCTTCAGGTCCGGGTTGGAACCCGAGCTGAAATCGGTGGTGGCCTGCTGGCCGGGCTTGGTGGCCACGCTGCCATCGCTGTTGAGCTGGCGGAAGTTGGCCGGCACCTTCAGCGCCTGGCAACGGGCAGCAACGGTCGGGCTGGTGGCGGCGGTACCGAAGGAGGTATCGCACGGGTCGGTGAACGAGTCGCGACTGCTGACGGTGCCACCGTACAGGTCATCCACGGTCGGCGCACGGAAGCCGGTGCCATAGGTGGCGCGCACCAGCAGGCTGTCGATCGGCTTCCACTTCAGGCCGAACTTGCTGTTGGTGGTCGAACCGAAGTTGTTGTAGTCCGAGTAACGACCGGCCATGTCCAGCGACAGTTCGCGGGCGAACGGCAGGTCGGCCAGCAGCGGCACCTGCAGTTCCAGGTAGACCTCGTTGAGCGAGTAGTTGCCGCGGGTCGGCTGGCCGCTGGTGCCGGCGATCTCGCCCTTCTGCACCATCGTGTCCGGGGTGTAGCTGGCTTCTTCGCTGCGGTGCTCGAAGCCCATCGCGGCCAGGATGTCGCCGGCCGGCAGGGTGAACAGCGAACCGGAGATGTTGCCGCTGGCGACCTTGGTGGTGCTCTGCATCTTGTCGACGAAGCGGGTGAACAGGTAGTCCTGCACGTCCTGGTTGCTCAGCGAGCCAGGGCCGGTGTAACCCATCGGGGCGGCCGGGTTCCACGGCACGCAGCCGGCGATCACCGCGCCCGGCGCACCGCAACGGGCCACGCCGCCGTCCATGAAGGACGGGCCGACGGCCAGGTTGACGTGCGGCTGGTACATGCTGCCGGTACCGATGCGCTCGCCTTCGTTGCGGTTGTACATGTAGTTGACGTTCCAGTCCCAGTACCGCGAACCGGTTTCGAAGCTGCCTTCCAGGCCGATGCTGGCGCGCTTGGTTTCCAGGTTGTTCTCGGTGCCGCGCGGCAGTTCCTCGGTGCGGTGCGCGAACAGCGCGTCCTGGCCCCACAGGTTGAACGTGCTGTCCTTGGACAGGGCGGCACGGCTGCCATTGCGGGCCTGTGCGGCGCTGACCGAGTACGGGTAGCCGGCCAGGTGCTTGGTCGATTCGCGCTTGCTGTACAGCGCGTCGGCGACGATGCGCAGGTTGTCGGTGATCGAGAAGCCACCGTTGGCGAACACCGAGGTGCGCTCCAGGCCGGTCAGCAGGCTCATGTTCGACTTGGTGTTGGCACCATCGGCCGGATCCGGCGCGTGGAAGTTACCGGCCTTGCTCGGGTCGCCGCCCGGGCCCACGGTCAGGTTCCTGCCGCCGACGGTGACGCTGCCCCACGGGGTGTTGCCGTTGAGGCCATCGTTCGGGTGGCGCGGGCCGTTGGTGTAGCGGCTGAACTCGCGGTCCTTGCCCAGCACCTCGTCTTCCTTGGTGCGCTCGGCGCCTACGCTGAACCAGCCGCGGTCGAAGGTCTTGCCGAAGGTCGCGCTGTAGGCGCGCTTCTGGCCGTCACCCTGGCCGTACTGGCCGACATAGACGCTGGCTTCGCCACCATCGAAATTCTTGCGGGTGATGATGTTGACCACGCCGGCAATGGCATCGGAGCCGTACAGCGCGGAGGCACCGTCGGTCAGCACTTCCACGCGCTCGACGATGGACGACGGGATCGAGGCCAGGTCGGAGTAACCGCCGGCGCTGACGCCCATGCGGCGGCCGTCGATCAGCACCAGGCTGCGTTCCGGGCCCAGGTTGCGCAGGCTGACGTACATGCCGCCGAAATCGCGCGAGGAGGTCAGCGAAGACGCGCGGCTCATGCTCGGCGCACCGGCGGCAGGAATGTCCTGCAGGATGTCGGCGACGTTGACGTAGCCCTTCTTCTCGATCTCGGCGCGATTGAGCGCGACCACCGGCTGTGCGGTTTCGACACTGGCCTGGCGGATGCGCGAGCCGGTGATTTCGATGCGGTCGAGGTTGGTCGGGGTATCGCCAGTGCTCTGTGCGAAGGCGGGGGTGGTGCAGCTGGCGGCCAGCGCGATGACGATCGCGTTGCGCAGCGGATTGGTTTTCAGGGACATCCGTGAAATCTCGTGTTTCAGTAAAAACAAGCGCCCGTTCTATGGGCGCGTGGGGTGCTGCAAACCAACGTGGGGGGCGCGATTCTAGAATGTTTCCATTCGTAACTGTTTGTCTCGGCGCCGCTGGAAGTGCGCGAAAATGAATCGCAACCAACAATCCACAGATGCGCTGTGCGCAGCGTCACGCGCGCTGCGTTTGCGATGGGAAGAGGCATCGATAGCGGCACAAACCCGGCATGCTTGAGCGGTTGCGACAACACGTCGCAGTGCACAACCATGCCCAGTCGCTCTTCAGTTGCGACGCGCCCACCTGCATGGAATGCTCGTCTCGTTGTCACCGAACGAAGGAGATGAAGGAGTGATTCATCTTGAAGAGGCACGCCGTCGCGTAGAGGCTGCACTTGTCGACGACGAAGAACCGGTTGTCATTACGAACGAGCATGAGGTGGTCGAAGGCTGGCTGTTCTGCTTCCAGTCGTTGCGCTACCTGCAATCCGGCGAGATCTCAGACGCGCTGGCCGGCAATGGGCCGATCTTCTTCGACAGGCAGACGGGCGAGCAGCACGCGCTGGGCACGGCATATGCGCCTGAAGAAGCCCTGCGTCAGCATCTGGCACTGCGCGCCCTGCCGTCTGATGCCGCGGCGGCGGATTTCTGAGTTCGGCAACGAAAAAGGGACGGAGCTTTCGCTCCGTCCCTCTGCAGGATGCGCAGTCTGTCGCTGCGTGATGCTCAGGTTTCGCGCAGCGCCGTGGTGATCGGCAAACGTGCCGCGCGCAGTGCGGGGAACAGGCCACCGACCAGGCCGATGCCCAGTGCCCATTTCAGGCCGGTCCACAGCAGTTCCGGCGAGACGTGGAACTTGAACACCACCGCACTGAAGTTGCTGCCGATGGTGGACACGCTGTAGCCATTGAACAGCAGCCATGCAACCGCACAGCCCAGCAGGCCACCCAGCAGCGCCAGCAGCATCGTCTCCAGCATCACCGCCGTCACCACCGGCAGGCCGCGGAAGCCGATCGCGCGCATGGTGGCGATCTCGCGGGCACGCGTGGCCACCGCTGCGTACATGGTGTTGAGCGCGCCGAACACCGCACCGACCGCCATGATCGTGCCGATCACCTTACCCAGGATGTCGATCAGCTTGGTCAGCCCGCCGCCCTGCTTGCTGTAGTAGACGCGGGTGGTTTCCACGTCCAGTTTCAGGCGCGGGTCGGCGGCGACGGCGGCCTTGAACTGCTCGAAGCCAGGCTTGCCATCGGTGCGCACGCTGATCGACTGCCACGCACTGCGCTGGTAGGTGGTGGCCAACGTATCGGCGTCGGTCCACAGTTCCGAATCATGCGCATCGCCGGTGGCGAACACACCCACCACGGTCCAGGTCTGGTTGCCAAGGGTCAGCGTCTTGCCAACGTCCAGATCGCGGAACTGGCCCTTGGCGCCTTGGCCAACCACGATCTCACGCAGGCCGGTAGCGAACTTGCGGCCTTCGACGATCTTGACCTTGTCATGCACCGCCCACGCCTGCGGGCCCACGCCGCGGAACTGCGCATTGACGTCGGTGCCATCGGACTTCGACACCAGGTTGACCACCTGCGACAGCTCCGGCGACAGCAGCGGCCGGCCCTGCGCATCGCGGCTGATGCCGGGCAGGGTGGACAGCATCGGTACCTGCTCTCGGGTGATCACCGAGTTGGTTTCGGCCTGCGAGCCGCCACGCAGCACGATGGCGGTGGTGTCATCGCCGGTGTTGTTGAGCGTGGCCTGGAAGCCTTCGCCCATCGCCAGCATCGCCACCAGCACGCCGACCACGCCGGCGATGCCGACCACGATCACCGAGGAGGCGCCCCAGCGCTGCGGCAGGCTGGCCACGCCGATGCGGGTGGCGGCCAGCGCCAGCCGTCCGCCGCGGGTCAGCAGCAGCCACAGTGCCACCAGCACGGCCACGGCCAGCACGCCGATCCACGGCAGGCTGATCCACAGCACCAGGCCGACCACCAGCAGCAGCACCGTCACGCCGTTGCCCAGCCACTTCTTGAGTTTGCTCTTGAACATGTCTGTGTCCTCCTCAGCGGCCGGCCAGTGCGTCGACGATCTTCAGGCGCTTGGCACGCAGCGCCGGCAACAGGCCGACGATGATGCCGATCACCACGATCAGGCCCAGCCCCATCAGCCAGGTCGGCGTCGGCACGTGCGGCGGCAGCATGCCCATGCTCTTCGGGCCGATGGCCGGCAGGATCAGCGCGGCCAGGCCCATGCCGATCAGGCCGCCCAGGCCGATCAGCAGCACCGACTCCACCATCACCAGGGTCAGCACGGTGCTGTCCTTGAAGCCCAGCGTCTTCAACGTGGCCAGCTCCGGCACGCGCTCGCGCACGGCCTGCGCCATGGTGTTGCCGGTCAACAGCAGCAGGGTGAAGAACACCGCGCCCATGATCGAGGTGACGATCATGCCGATGTCGGCGAACTGCTTGACGAAGGCCTGCTGGAACGCCGATTCGGTCTGGGTCTTGGTCTCGTGGTCGGAGTTGGCCGAGATCGCGTCGATCGCCTGCGCCACCCGCGAGGAGTGGTCCGGGTTGTCCAGCGTCACCGTGTACCAGCTCACCTGGTTCTTGATGTAATCGTTGGATTCATCGAAGTACTTCCAGTTCATCATCAACTGGCGTTCTTCATTGGCGGCCAGCGCACGGTCCTTGGAGCGGTAGATGCCCTTGAGCACCAGCGGCCAGTCGTTGCTGCCGCCACGCGGGAAGATCGTTGCCTGCAGCGGGATGGTGTCGCCGATCTTCCAGCCGAACTGCTTGGCCAGGGTCTCGCCGACGATGGCGCCGGTGCGGGTCTGCTTCCAGTCTTCCAGCTGCGCCGGGTCGATCTGCAGCTCGCGGTAGACATCGAAGTAGTTGGGCGATACCGAGAAGTTCGGGAAGAAGTTCTTCGGGTCCTGGTAGATGCCACCGAACCACATGCCATAGGCCACGTCGCGCACGCCAGCGACCTGCCGCACCTGCGTTTCCAGGCGGATCGGCAGTGACTGGGTGATCGACAGCCGCGAAGCGACCACCAGCCGGTTGGCCCCTTCCACGCTGCCGCCGGAGGTGAACGCCACGCGCACCGAGTCGAGCATGCCGAACAGCAGGAACGCGGCTACTACCGAGAGCAGGGTCAGCAGGGTGCGCGTGCGGCTGCGGAACAGCTGCGCCCACACCAACGAGAAGTATTTCATCGCCGTGGCCTCCGTCAGTGGGCCAGCGGCGCGTCGGCCAGCTCGCCCTTGTCCAGGTGCACCGTGTGCGTGGCGTACTCGGCGGCCTTCGGGTCATGGGTGACCATGATGATGGTCTTGCCATGCTCGCGGTTGAGCTGCTGCAGCAGGCCGAGGATCTCCTCGGCGGACTGGCGGTCGAGGTCGCCGGTGGGTTCGTCGCAGATCAGGAAGGTCGGGTCGGAGACGATCGCCCTGGCGATCGCCACGCGCTGCTGCTGGCCGCCGGACAATTCATTCGGGCGGTGGCTGCGGCGGTCGGCCAGGCCGACCAGGGTCAGCGCGATCTCCGCATTGCGGCGGCGCTGGGCGGCATTGAGGTGGGTCAGCAGCAGCGGCAGCTCCACGTTCTTCTGTGCGGTCAGCATCGGCATCAGGTTGTAGAACTGGAACACGAAGCCGACATGATGGCTGCGCCAGGTCGACAGCTGGCCGCCGCTCATCTGGTCGATGCGCTCGCCCTCGATGCTGATTTCGCCGCCGCTGGGATTGTCCAGCCCGCCGATCAGGTTGAGCAGGGTGGTCTTGCCCGAACCGGACGGGCCCATCAGCGCGACGAAGTCGCCGCGGGCGATGTCCAGGTCGATGCCGTGCAGCACCTGCACTTTCTCGGGACCACGCTGGTAGGTCTTGGTGATGTTGCGCAGTGAAACCAGGGTCGACATGGGTGGTTCTCCACGGAAGGCAGGAAACAGGGAAACGCGCCGGCGGCGGCCGCGGGCGTGCGTCGAACGGTGCTGCCGGCGGCGCCCGTGGGCGCCAGGCCGTTACTGCGCTTGTTTCTGTTGCACCTTGGCGCCATCGCGCAGGGTGTCGGGCGGGTTCACCACCACCGATTCACCTGCGCTCACGCCCTTGAGGATCTGGCGGTCCTTGCCCATCGCCTGGCCGGCCTCGACCGTGCGCTGCTGCACGCGGTTCTCATCACCCAGCACAAAGGCCACCGAGGCGCCCTCGCGCTGGACCACGGCGCCGCCCGGCACGCGCACGCCCTGCGGCTTGGCCGCGGCCTGCGGCTGCGCCTGTTCCAGGAAGCTGACCCGCACGCCCATCTCCGGCACGATGCGCGGGTCCTTCACCTTCAGCGCCACGCGCACCTTCACCGTGGCCTTGCCGCGGTCGGCGGTGGGGATGATGGCGATCACCTCGCCGGGAATCTTCCATTCCGGGTAGGCGTTGAGCGTGGCTTCCACCGGCATCTTGGGCTGCACGCGGCCGATGAAGGCCTCGCCGACCTCGACTTCGATCTCCAGCGAGTCCATGTCGACGATGGTGCCGATGCCGGTACGGGTGAAGCCACCGCCGGCCGACAGCGGCGAAACGATTTCGCCCGGCTGCGCCGCCTTGGCGGTGACCACGCCGGAGAACGGTGCGCGCACGATGTTGTTGTCCACGCCCAGGTCGGCGATGGCCAGCTGGTCGTGGGCAACCTTGACGTTGCGCTGTGCGGTGTCCAGCTGCGCGCGCAGGCTGTCGCGCTGGGCCACGGCCTGGTCGTACTGCGAGCGCGACACCAGCTGCTGGCCGACCAGCGCCTGCAGGCGGCTGGCTTCGGCGGCAGCTTGCCGCTGCTGCGCCTCCAACCCGGCGACCTGGCTGCGCGCGGCCTGCAGCTGCGAGGCGTACAGGCTGCGCTGGGCGTCGGCATCGATCGGGTCCAGCGTGGCCATGATCTGGCCCTGCTCCACCCGCATGCCTTCCTCGATCATCACCTCACGCACCTTGCCGGTGATCTTGGCCGAGACCGTGGCCATGCGACGGGCGACCACGTAACCACTGGCGTCGAGCACCGAACTGCTGGCGCTGCCCTGCTGGATGGCCACGGCGGGGGCGGTTTCCACGTCCACCGCCGGCGCGCGGCCGAACAGGGCGAAGGCCGCAGCGGCCAGCAGCAACACGACCACGATGATCGCGATCCACAGCCAACGGCGGCCACCGCCATTGCTGCCACCACCGGAGGCGGGCGGCGGCTTGCGTTCGATACGGAGTTCCTTCAACAGCTCGGCAGAAGCGTTCATTCGTTCCATCACAGGCGTTCGGGCGGGTGTGGCCGGAAGCGCAGACGGCGGCGGTTCCGGCGGTGGAGCGTGCGGCACAGCATGAAGGCAGGCACAGCGATGACGGCAGTGACAGCTGTCACCCGATGACACTGACGGCAGCAACTGCGAAATGTGACCACGGCGGCACAGGATGGCAACGTCCCCGCTACCGGTACCGCCCATGAATCCGATCGCCCCGTCGCTGGCCCGCCTGCAGCAGGTGCAGGTGCGCTACCGCGACCATACCGCCCTGCATGGCATCGACCTGCAGGTCCGTGCTGGCCAGGTGCTGGCGTTGCTGGGCCGCAACGGTGCCGGCAAGAGTACCGCGATCAGCGTGCTGTTGGGCCTGCGCCGTGTCGACGCCGGCCAGGTCGAACTGCTCGGCGGCGACCCGCAGCATCGCGCCAGCCGCCTCGGCCTGGGCGTGATGCTGCAGAGCACCAGCCTGCCAGCGATGCTGCAGGTGGATGAACTGGTGGCGCAGGCCAGCGCCTGCTATCCCGACCCGATGCCGTTGCAGGAGGTGCTGCAGCGCGCGGGCCTGCAGGCGCTGGCGCGCCGTCGCTATGGCCAGCTGTCCGGCGGCCAGCAGCGTGCCGTGCAGTTCGCCATCGCCCTGTGTGGCCGCCCACGCGTGCTGTTCCTGGACGAGCCCACCACCGGCCTGGACATCCAGGCGCGGCAGGCGATGTGGCAGGCGATCCGGCAGCTGGTGGCCGAAGGCTGCGGTGTGCTGCTGACCACCCATTACCTGGAGGAGGCTGAAGCGCTGGCGCAGCGGGTGGTGGTGCTGGAGCAGGGGCGGGTGCTGGCCGATGCGCCATTGAGCGAGCTGCGCCTGACTGATCGGCCGCGCCGCATCCGCTGCCGCAGTGTGCTGCCTGCTGAAGACGTACTGCGGTGGCCGGGCGTGCAGGAGGTACAGCGTGACGGCGAATACCTGCAGCTGCTGGCGAGCCCGGCCGAGCCGGTGGTGGCCCGCCTGCTGGCTGCCGACGCGCAGCTGCGCGAACTGGAAGTACAGGGCGCGGCGCTGGCTGACGCCTTCCTCGACATGACCCGGGAGGCTGCATGAACACCCTGATCCGACCCGCCGGGCAACCGCTGCCTGTGTGGCGGCAGGTACTGCGCCCCTACCGTGCCGAACTGCTGGCCGAACTGCGCCGGGCCTGGCGCACGCCGGCGTTCGCAGTGCCCTCGCTGCTGTTCCCGGTGCTGTTCTACCTGCTGTTCGGCGTGCTGCTGGGGCGCGGTCACGCGCCACTGTACCTGCTGGCCACCTACTGCGTGTTTGGTGCGATGGCCCCGGCGCTGTTCGGCTTCGGCGTGCAGCTGGCGCTGGACCGCGAAGGCGGCCTGCTGACCCTCAAGCGCGCGCTGCCGATGCCGACGGCAGCACCGCTGCTGGCACGGCTGGCCATGGCGGTGATGTTCGCGCTGCTGGTGGCCTCGCTGCTGATCGGCGTGGCACACGCGTTCGGTGGCGTGCAGCTGCATGCGCTGCAGGTGCTGCAGCTGCTGGCGGTGGCGGGCCTGGCGGCACTGCCGCTGGGGGCGATCGGCCTGCTGATCGGCAGCCATGCCAGTGCCAGCGCGGCGCCGGCGATGGTCAACCTGGTCTACCTGCCGCTGGCCCTGCTGTCGGGCCTGTGGTTGCCGCTGTCGGCGCTGCCCACCGTGTTCTCGACGATGGCACCGCTGTGGCCGACCTGGCATCTGGCGCAGCTGGCGTTGCCGGTTGTCGGGCTGCCCTCCCCGGGCAGTCTCGCCGGCCATCTGCTGGTGCTGCTGGTGGTCACGGTAGTGGCGCTGCTGTTGGCACGGCGCCGCCTGCGCCGGATCGGCTGAACTGGCATGATCGGCAGCGATCGTCCCCGCCTGGATCCGCCCGTGCCACCGAGCTGGCTTGCCTCCCTGCTGCGCCCCGCACCGGATTCGGCGGTGGCCGAGCTGCTGCGACGTGGCAAGTCGCCCTGGGGCGGTGCGATCCACCTTCTGTGGTCGGTATGGATCTTCCTCACCCCGGTGCTGGGGAACGGCTTCACCCTGCGCTGGCTGCTGCTGACTCTGGTCAGCTATCCGCTGTTCCTGCTGTTCTACGCCAAGGTGATGCTGGCGCCACGGCACCATGCATGGCGCTATGCGCTGGGCATGATCGTGATGGCCCTGGTACTGCTGCCGTGGTATCCCTCGGGACTGAGCTATTTCGTGTTCGGCTGCGTGATGATCCGCATGAGCGGGCGGGGCGGCTGGTGGCAGTATCTTCTGCAGCTCGCTGGGTTGAACCTTCTGTTTTGCAGCACCGCGCTGTACTTCGGTTATCCGTGGCAGGCCATGGTGTGGATGCCGGCGGTTTCGTTCATCGTCGGGCTGGTGGTGAACGTGGAGGCCCTGAGCCAGCAGCGCGACGTTGCCCTGCAGCTGTCCCAGGACGAGGTGCGGCGGCTGGCAACCACCGCCGAGCGCGAGCGCATCGGCCGCGACCTGCACGACCTGCTCGGCCATACCCTGTCGCTGATCACGTTGAAACTGGAACTGGCGCGCAAGCTGCACGACCGTGGCGATGCGCGCGCGCGGCAGGAGATCGGGGAAGCCGAGGCGATCGCCCGCGAAGCGCTGGCACAGGTGCGCAGTGCGGTGACCGGCATCCGCGCCAGCGACCTCGCTGGCGAGCTGGCATCGGCACGCCTGCTGCTGGAATGCCAGCAGGTACATCTGCAGTACACGACGCCACCTGCCATGCCGGTGGACGTGGAACGTGGCCTGGCACTGGTGCTGCGCGAGGCGGCAACCAATATCGTGCGCCATGCGCAGGCGACCCGGGTGCAGGTGGATTTCACGCTTGAGGAACGACAGTTGGCGATGCAGATACGCGATGACGGCCGTGGCGGCGTGCAGGCCGAGGGCAATGGACTGTGCGGCATGCGTGAGCGGGCCGCAGCACTCGGTGGCCAGTTGACGCTGCAGTCGCCGCGCGGGGCCGGCACAGTGCTGACGGTACGGGTGCCGTTGATGGCCGCGACCACGCCGCTGTCGTCCACGTCGTTGGCGCAGGACGGTGCCGCATGATCCGCATCCTGTTGGCCGAAGACCAGGCGATGGTGCGCGGTGCACTGTCGGCGCTGCTGGGCCTGGAGCCGGATATCGAGGTGCTGGGCAGCGCCGCCGATGGCGAAACCGCGTGGCGGATGCTGCAGCAGCTGCAACCGGACATCCTGGTTACCGACATCGAGATGCCCGGGCTGTCCGGTCTGGAACTGGCGCAGCGCATCGCCCGCCACGAACTGCCGATCAAGGTGGTGATCGTGACCACCTTCGCCCGTGCCGGTTTCCTGCGCCGCGCGCTGGAGGCGGGCGTGCTGGGCTACCTGCTGAAGGACGCACCGGCCGAGAACCTGGCCGACGCGCTGCGCAAGGTGAAGCAGGGCATCCGCGCGATCGACCCGCAGCTGGCACTGGATGCGTGGTCGCAGGCCGATCCACTGACCGACCGTGAGCGCCGCGTGCTGCGGCTGGCGGGCGAGGGCCGCAGCGCGAGCGAGATTGCCGAGCAGTTGGGGTTGTCGCACGGTACGGTGCGCAATTACCTGTCCGAGTGCATCGGCAAGCTGGGCGTGGCCAATCGGATCGAGGCGTATCGGCTGGCGCGGCAGAAGGGGTGGTTGTAGGGGCGGCCTGCCTTTCCTGGTGATGTCGTTTCCGCGACGGCGGAGGGGTGTCACTTTCTTTGCTCGTGCAAAGAAAGTAACCAAAGAAACACGCCGCCAGAGCGCGAGCCGGTGCTACGCACCGGTGCCCTGCGCTTCTCGGGGAATCAGGGGACGGCGCCGAACTCGCTGCGCTCAGACACCGGCGCCTCTTCGCCCCTGATTCCCCTGCGATGCTCGGCTCGCTCAAGGCGGACCCAACGTCAAAGGCAAAAGCTGCACCCAGTAGATCCACGCCATGCGTGGATGCTCTTGCTGTTGATCTTGACCTTCCAGTCCGCCTTGAGCGAGCCGAGCACCGCAGGTCCGGCGAGGGCGAAGAGGCGCGGGTGTTTGAGCGCAGCGAGTTCCCGCGCCGTCCCTCGACGGGCCGAGGAGCACAGGGCACCGGCGTGCGCAGCACGTCGGCTCGCGGCCGGCGGAGCGTTTCTTTGGTTACTTTCTTTGCGCGCAAAGAAAGTGACACCCCCCCCCCGCGGTCGCGGAAACGATCCACCGGGAACTCACGGCGAACCCGCTCAATCCTTCCCGCGCGCCATCGCCTGGAACACCCCATCACGCCGGATCCACAGGTGGAACAGCGCCGCACCCACATGCATCAGCACCGTGGCGAACAACACATACGCCAGCAGGCTGTGCGCATTACGCAACGCGGCATACAGCGCCGGGGTATGCGGCACGATCGGCGGCAGGTGCAGGCCGCCCCACAGCACGATCGGGTAGCCGCCGGCCGACAGCATCGCCCAGCCGATCAACGGCATCGCCAGCATCAGCGCGTACAGCATCCAGTGCGAGGCCTTGGCCGCCATCACCTGCCACACCGGAAGATCCGCCGGCAGTGGCGGCGGGCGATGGCGCAGCCGGTTGTACAGGCGCAGCAGCACCAGTACGCCGATGGCGATGCCCAGCGGACGGTGCAGGTCGATCAGCATCGGTCGCAGGTGCAGCGAGGCAACCATGGTCACGCCGACGAACAGCATGGCGATGATCATCAGTGCCATGGACCAGTGCAGCACCCGCGCCAGCAGGTTGAAGTGGCCGTTGCCGGTGCTCATCGCGCGGCCTCCTTCGGTTGCTCGACGTTGCCGGTGGCGCGTTCGCGTTCGCGGCGGTTGAAGGACTGCGAGTACACGGCGGAGCGGGCCGCCAGGATCGGATCGTCACTGCCACGCACGCCACTGGGCAGGATCAGCGGATCGAAATTGATCTGGCCGCACGCGCCCTGTTCCTGCGACTGCATGCGGTCCAGGCTGAGCACGCCGGCCACCACCTGATCACGCGACTCGGGCCACGGTACCGACGGATCATCGATGGCATCGCCGGGCTCGGCCGTGGTCACGACCAGGTTCCAGCGCACCGGGCCGCTGGCCAGGCGCCGCTGCAGTTCCTGGCTGAGGAAATCGACGCTGGCCTTCTTGCGCGTTTCCGCATCCATCTCCACCACCGGCGACTGCGGCTGCCAGTGCCAGCGTACTGCGCGCTTCTGGCCCTGCGCGTTGGTGAACCAGAAGCTGTTGACGCTGTTGAAGGTGGTGTCGGCCCAGCTGCTGGTCCACGGCGCGGTCTTGGCCCACTGCTGGAAGGCCTGCGCACTGGGGTATTTCGCCAGCACCGCAGCCATCTTCTGCGGGTCGGGCTTGCCGGTGGCCGGGTCCGGGATGGAGGCGCGGGTCTGTTCGTAGAACGCCTCGGCGTTGGGCACGGCGAAGAACGGGAAACTGTTCATCGCCATGCGCCATTCCTGGCCATCATCGCTGACCATCTGCACCGCCAGGCTGCGCACGCGCGCGGTGTTGTCGGCGCCATACGGGTCGCCGCCGCCGATCGACAGGCGGCCCATCACCGGCACGCGGCGTTGCGAGAACACCCGTGCACTGGACAGGGTGGGGGCCTGCGCACTGGGTTCGAACCAGCCGTTCACGCAGATGCCCTTGCTGTGCGCGCGGCGGAAGCCGGGATGGGCCGGTCCGGTGGCCTCGATGGTGTCGGTGAAGCGCTGCGCGGTGAGGCGGTCGCCAATCCAGCCGGCCAGCCAGGCAAAGGCCAGCGCGACGCCGCCCAGGATGAGCGCGATCAGTGCGATCCAGAGCAGCGGCGAATGCCCGCGCGGTGCGCCCGCCGTCTGGCCGGCACGGGTGTAGCGGAAGAGCGACATGGTCGGGTTCCTGCCTTCACGGAGCGTGTGGGTGGTCGACCCACACATCCTCGCAGAACCCGGCCGGGGCCGGAATTCAATTTTTCGTCAGATTTGCCGGGGACGGCGTGCCGACCAACGGTCGGCACCCACCCGATCAGCTGTAGCGCTGCCTCAGCATCGCCCACGCCGAACGCAGCGCCAGCGCTTCGCCACCGGCCGGACGGCCCGGGCGTTCGCCGTCGTTCCAGGCGTACACGTCCAGGTGCGCCCAGCGCTGGCCGTCTTCCAGGAAGCGCTCCAGGTACAGCGCGGCCGTCACCGAGCCGGCCATGCGCGAACCGGCGTTGGCCAGGTCGGCGATGCCGCTGCTCAGGTAACGCAGGTAGGGGCGCCACAGCGGCATGCGCCAGACCGGGTCGCGCGTCGCGTCGCCAGCCTGCAGCCACTGCTGGGCCACGCTGTCGTCATTGCTGAAGAGCGCCGGCAGATCCGGGCCCAGAGCGATGCGTGCGGCACCGGTAAGGGTGGCGAAGTCCAGCACCAGGTCCGGCTTCTGCTCACCGGCGAAGGTCAGCGCATCACACAGGATCACGCGGCCTTCGGCATCGGTGTTGTCGATCTCCACGCTCAGGCCCTTGCGGGTGGCGATCACTTCGCCCGGGCGGAAGGCATCCGGGCCGATCGCGTTCTCCACCGCCGGCACCAGCAGGGTCAGGCGCACCGGCAGCCCGCGCGCCATCACCAGGCCGGCCAGGGCCAGTGCATGCGCGGCGCCGCCCATGTCCTTCTTCATGTTGCGCATGCCGTCGGCCGGCTTGATGTCCAGGCCGCCGGTATCGAAGCACACGCCCTTGCCGACCAGCACCAGCGCCGGATCGGTGTCCTTGCCCCAGCGCAGCACGATCAGGCGCGGCGCGCGGTGCGATGCGCGGCCCACGGCGTGGATGGCCGGGAAGTTCTGTTTCAGCAGTTCATCGCCGGTGATCGCTTCGACCTGCGCGCCATGCGCATCGGCCAAGGCGCGCGCGGCGTCTTCCAGCTGCTGCGGGCCCATGTCTTCGGTCGGGGTGTTGACCCAGTCGCGCACGCGCAGGCTGGCGGCGATCAGGTCGGCCACCTCGCCGGACGGTGCCGCCACCAGCTGGGCCGGCGCGCGGTTGCGCTTGCGGTAGCGGTCGAAGCGGTAGCTGCCCAGGCCCCAGCCCAGCTGCAGCAGCGCCAGTTCGGCGGCCGGCAGATCGCTGGCCAGCTGCCACACGCTGCCTTCCGGCAGGGCGTGCGGGGCATGCGCATAGCTGTAGGCATCAGCCCGATCACCCACACCCATCACCGCGCCGGCCAGGCCATCGGTGCCAGGCAGCAGGGCCACGCTGTGCGCGCCGGCATTGAAGCCCTGCGACGCCAGCCAGGCCTGGGTGGCGGCCGGCTGGCCGTCCTTCCAGGCGGCGAACTGCTCGCGGTCCAGCACGTACAGCGGCAGCGCTGCGGCGGTGTCGGTGGTGAAACCAGTGATCTCGCTCATGCGTCAGGTACTCCGGGGTGCGGCGGCGTCGAGGTTGGCGTCCAACCAGTCGGCCAGGCCGGTGAGGGTGTTGAACTGCAGGTCCGGCTGCAGGTGCGGATGGGTCCAGGTGGCTGCTTCGCGATTGATCCAGCACCCGCGCAGGCCGGCAGCGATCGCCCCGGCCACGTCCATCTCGGCATGGTCGCCGACATGCAGTACCTGTGCCGGCACCACACCCAGGCGGGTGCAGGCGGCGTGGAAGATGCTCGCCTCGGGCTTGGCGGCGCCGTGCTCGCGCGCGCCCAGCTGGAAGGCGAAATGATGGGCCAGGCCGATCCGCTCCAGATCGGCATTGCCGTTGCTCAGCGCTGCCACCGGCACCCGCGCGGCAATCCGCGCCAGCGCGTCGATCGCATCGGGGTAGCACTCGACCTGGTTGCGTGCGGCGAAGAACACGTCATACGCCGGTTCCAGCAGCTCCAGGCTGGCGCCGCTGGCCTGCAGGGCTTCGTGCAGGGTCAGCCGGCGCAGCGCGCTCAGGTCGTGGTGGAGGTGCGGATGGGCGTGGTACAGGCGCTCGCGCAGTTCGCGCATTGCCGCCACCGGATACATCGCAGCGGTGGCGGGGCTGTGTTCACGCATCCACTCGTGCAGGACCAGGTCGATGCGGGCGCCGATCGGAGCGAACGGCCACAGCGTGTCGTCAAGGTCGAGAGTGATGGCTTGGACGGGGAAATTCACCCCGCCATTCTACGCCTGCCCGCGCGGGCTTTCATTCCAGCAGCCGCGCCCAGCCCTGCATGCCGTCCAGTCGCGCCAGCACCAGCTTGATGCAGACCAGCAGCGGCACCGCGAGCAGCAGGCCGATCATGCCCCAGGCCCAGCCGAACACCATCAGCGCCAGGATCAGCACCAGCGGCGACAGCTTCATGCGCCGGCCCAGTACGATCGGGGTCACCATCTGCCCTTCCAGGGTGTGCAGGGCCAGGTAGGCGGCGGCCGGCAGCAGGGCCTGCAGCGGATCGCGGAACTCGACGAAGCCCATCAGCAGCATCAGTGCCACGCCGATCAGCGGACCCACGTACGGGGCGAAATTCAGCAGCGCAGCCACCGTGCCCCACAGCAGCGCTTCCTGCAGGCCGATGCCGAGCAGCATCAGCACACCGGCGAACACCAGCCCGACCAGGGTGTTGATCACGCTGATGGTCAGCACATACCGCGAGACCTCACGCTCGATCGAACGCAGGATGTCACTGGTGAAGCGCTGCTGCTGGCGGTTCGGGAACAGGGCGATCGCCGCGCGCTGCAGGCTCTGCCCGTAGATCATGAAGAACAGGGTCAGCAGCACCACCGCCAGCACCGACGCGGCCAGCCGTGGCGCACGGGTCAGCATGCGGTACGGGTCGTCGAGCTGGGCGCGGATCACCTGCACCTTGCGGTTACTGTCGCCGCCGGCAACGCGGGCGAAGTTCTCCGCGGCCTGGTTGGCCTGCTGCACCGGCTTGGTCAGGTCCTGTACCTGGCGGGCGATCTTGCGCAGCTGCTGCGGTGCTTCCTGCGCCCACTCCATCGCCGGTCCGATCAGCTGCACTGCCAGCGAGCCGGTCACGCCCAGGCCGGCACCGAGGATTAGCAGTGCGCCCAGCGCACGCGGAATCCACAGCTTCTGCAGCAGGCGCAGGATCGGATTGCCGACCAGCGCGAAGAACATTGCCAGCAGCACCGGCAGGATGATGTCCTGCGCCGCCCATAGCGTGTAGCCCACCGCCAGGGTCGCCAGCACCACCAGCGACATCGGTCCGCGCGGACGCGACGGTGGCGGCAACGGTGCGTCGGGCTGTTCGGGGCTGGCCGGTGACGGGGACAGGTGGGACTCGCTCATCGACGCACCAACCGGGAAGGGGAGCGCATTATCCGCCGGCCGTGATCGGCGCGGCGGATTCCGTGGATCAACGTTCGGACAGCTCGGTGGCCGCTTCGGCCGGGCGCGGTTCGCGCAGTTCCGGTTCGGGTTCCGGGCGCGGTGCCGGTGCAGGCGGTGCTTCAGCAGCGGAGGCCGCCGCTGACGCCTGTTCGCTGGCCTCGCCGGCTTCTTCGGCCGCGTCGTCGGCGGTGGCGGCCGCCTGCGCCGCCATGGCCGTGGCGAACGCGGCCTGCGCGCTGGCGAACAGGTTCGAGACTGAACCCACCATCTGCAGCCAGCGCGCACCGTTGACCTTGCCCGGCACTTCCAGCTTGCCGGCAATGAAGCCGCCGGCCAGGCCGACCACCACGATGCGCAGCGGTGACCAGCCCTGTCGCCAGACCTGGCTGAGCGTGGACCAGTGGTCCTGGGTCTCGACCAGGCGCACGGTCACCACCTGTTCGCAGCGTTTCACCCGCCGCTGCAGTGCACCGAACTTCATGGCTTGCCCTCTGGCAGCTGCACGTCGGCATCGGGATCGTCTTCGCTGGGCTCGTCGAACAGGCCCAGGCGTGACAGCTGGCGCCGGGTGGCGTGCATGCCGGTGTGGTGGAAGAAGTAGGACACTCGCCAGATCGCATAGCCGGTAACGGCCAGGCTCAGCAGCGAGGTGATCAGCAGCGCCTGCAGCCAGCTCAGGCCCCAGCTCTGCAGCAGGGCGATGAGGGTGGCGGCCATCAGCAGCCAGGCCGAGGCACCGAACACGATCGCCACGCCGGCCCAGGCCAGTGCACGGCCGAACGCACTGCGTGCCAGCGCGAAGTCGGCCGAGGCCAGGCGGCGCAGCGAGCGCAGTGAATGCTTGGCCGAATCGGCGGCGGCACGACCGGCCGCGCCGACCTGGCGGATGCTCTCATCCAGCGGCGGGGTGGCCGCCGGATCAGGGGCTTGCGCGTTGTCTTCGCTCACGCCGCGGCTTACTTGTCGCTGCTGCCGCGGGCCAGCTTGGCGATGATCCAGCCGGCAGCGAAGGCGACGCCGAACGAGGCCAGCGGACGCTCGCGGATCAACTCGGCTGCGCTGTCGATCAGGTCCTTGCCCTTGTCCATCAGGGCATCGACCTGCTCCTTGGCGGCGGCACCACCGAACTCGGCGGCGGCCAGGCCGGACAGCGCGCTGTCGGACAGTTCAGCCTTGACGTTGGCCTTGCCGATGCGCAGTTCGTCGGTCGCTGCGCCGGTTGCGCCCTTGATCGCACCGCCGGCGGCCGTGGCGGCCTGCTTCAGGTGGGAACCGGCTTCACCCAGGTGTTCCTTCAGGTTCTCGGTATTGGTGGGGCTCATCGAATCACTCCTGTTGCGATGGGGGAACGGGTGTCGGCGGTGCCGACCTGGACTGACAGCAATAGCATTGCCGCGGTATAGGGGGTGTTACGGCAGGGCGATCAGCGCATCACGAGCTGGCCCTGCTGCTGGCCGTTGTTGCGCAGCACGCGCACCACCAGGGTCGGCGGGCGTTGCTGGAAATTGGCTCGCCAGCTGGCCAGGTCGGCGAATTCACCCACGGTGGCGTCGGTGATGATGTCGCCCTGCTGCAGGCCGTTGGTCGCCGCGCGGCTGCCGCGCTTGACCTCGCTGACCAGCACGCCGCCGACGCCCGACTGCCGCAGCGACTCGGGCAGGTCGACGAAGGTGGCACCGGTCAGCCGGGGGTCCAGGCTCTCACCGGAGACCGCACGCGCCTGTTCCTTCAGCGTTGCCTTGATCTGCAGTGGCTTGCCTTCCCGGCGGACGTCCAGCGCCAGCGGGCTGCCGACCGCCGCCAGGCCTTCCACGTTGTGCAGGGCTTCGGCGCTGTCCACGCGCTGGCCGTTGGCCGAGACCACCACGTCGCCCGGCTTCAGTCCGGCCGCGGCGGCGGCCGATCCGGCCAGCACGCGTGTGATCAGCGCACCCCGCGTTTCGCCCAGGCCCAGCCCCTGCGCGATCTGCGCGGTCAGGTTCTGGCTCTCCACGCCCAGCGTGCCGCGCACCACCACACCGTGCTTGACCAGCTGGTCGACCACGCTGCGCGCCAGGTTGGACGGAATCGCCAGGCCCAGGCCGATGTTGCCGGCCATGCTGCCCTGCGGGTTGAAGCTGGCGGTATTGATGCCGACCAGCTGGCCCTGCAGGTCGACCAGTGCGCCACCGGAGTTGCCCGGGTTGATCGACGCATCGGTCTGGATGAAGTTCTGGTAGCCCAGGCCACGGATGCCGCTGCGGCCCACCGCCGAGACGATGCCCGAGGTGACCGTCTGGCTGAAGCCGAACGGGTTGCCGATGGCCACCACGAAGTCGCCTACCCGCAGGCGGTCGCTGTTGCCGAGCTTGATGTCGGTCAGGTTCTGCGCCGGGATGCGGATCAGCGCGATGTCGGTATCGCGGTCCGAGCCGAGGAACTCGGCCTTCACCGTGCGCCCGTCGGCCAGTGTCACCTGCACGTCATCGGCGTTCTCGATGACATGGTGGTTGGTCAGCACCAGGCCTTCCTTGGCGTCGATGATCACGCCGGAGCCGAGCGATTCGTTGATGCGCTCCTGCGGGATGTCCGGGAACAGGCGGCGGAAGAACGGGTCGTTGAAGAAGGGGTTGCGCACGCGCACCACCTGCTTGGTGTTGACGCTGACCACCGCCGGCATCGCTTTTTCCAGCATCGGCGCCAGCGATGGCACCGCCTGCCCGGCCACCGCGGCCGGCAACGCCGCCGTGGTCGGCAGTACCGCTGGCAGTGGCGCGGCGTCGGCACGGTTGTCCAGGTGGGCATTGATGCCGGTGGCAACGAAGCCACCGAAGGCGGCGGCGATTGCGAGCGTGAGCAGGGTGGGAAGCGGTCGCATGGGAGTCGGTTCGCTGGCGTGGGTGGGGGCGGCTCGGCCCTACGGTAAAACAGGCTGAATGAGTGTGTCGCGGTCTGGATAAATGCGCCATGAAAATCGCAGGCTGCAAAAGGCCGGCGTGGAGGGGGTCACCAGGCTGTGGCGACACCCGCACAGGCGACACCTGCGCCACCAAAGACGATCGCTTGGCGCGCGGACACCGACGGATACTTGCGCAGTTCCGCGCAGCCGGGTGCCGCAATGCGCCGCAACATGCACCGGATGCCGTATCCGTGCAACCGCACGCAACGGCAATCCCCGACCGCGTGCTTGGCGTGGCGTAGTCCTTAAAAAAAGGGGTTTCCTGCAAACCCGGCGCTCTTGTAGCGGTGCTGCGCTACACCATGGCCGTCGCATCAGATGCGATTGCGGGCGCGTGCCCCGTTCCACGATCGTCAATGTCGGTATAGCATCGCCCCGTTTTGATACTTAAGGCCCCCAGGAGGGCAACATGAGCAACGGTAATGGTGTGTCGGTCGTGACCGACGCCGTCGAGAACGTCAAAGAAACCGCCACCAACGTCGGCGAGACCATCGCCCACGCCGCCGAAGACGCCGTGAAGTCGGTCAAGAAGACCGTCAAGCGCGCCACCAAGGCTGCCGGTACCCGCGTTGCCAAGGCCAAGAAGGCTGTGGCCAAGGTCGAGAAGACCGTTGCCAAGAAGGCCGAGAAGGCCGCCAAGTCGGTCGGCAAGACCGTTGCCAACGCCAAGAAGAAGCTGGAAGCGGCCAAGAAGAATGCCAAGGCCGAAGCCGCTGCCCTGAAGAAGGAAGTGGCCAAGAAGAAGGCCGCTGCAGGCAAGGCTGTGACCAAGAAGGCCGCTGCTGCCAAGAAGACCACCAAGGCCACCACCAAGGCTGCCGGCAAGAAGGTCGCCACCGTGAAGAAGGCCGCCACCAAGAAGGCTGCCGTCGCGAAGAAGACCGTTGCCAAGAAGGCCGCTGCGGCCAAGAAGGTTGTCGGCAAGAAGGTCGCCACCGCCAAGAAGGCCGTGGCCAAGAAGACCGTCGCCGCCAAGAAGGTCGCTGGCAAGAAGGCCGTGGCTGCGAAGAAGGTTGTCGGCAAGAAGGTTGCCGCCACCAAGAAGGTCGCCACCAGGAAGACCGCGGCCACCAAGAAGGTGGTCGGCAAGAAGGCTGCCGTCGCCAAGAAGGCCGTCGGCAAGAAGACCGCCGCTGCCAAGAAGGTTGTCGGCAAGAAGACCGCCGCTGCCAAGAAGGTTGTCGGCAAGAAGGTTGCCGCCACCCGCAAGACGGTCGCCAAGAAGGCTGCGCCGCTGAAGAAGGTCGCGGCCAAGAAGGCTCCGGCCAAGAAGGCTGTGCGCAAGGCCGCCAAGCGCAAGTAATCGCGCCGTGACCGAAGGCCCTGCCACCCACCGGGTGGTGGGGCCTTTCGCGTTTATGGGGCGCGGTCTGGGGCAAGATGCAGGTTCTTCCTGCAGGAGCCCTGACCATGCGTGGTATCGACTTCAGTTCCTGGCAGGGCGTGCTGTCCACGTTGGCCGGCCTGGTTTTGATCACCCTGCTGGGCGTGGGCATCCGCCTGCTGGTGATGCAGACCCTGCAGCAGCGCCGCGAGCGCGAAAACCGGCAGATCAACGAACGGCTGCGCACGCTGATGGCGGCCTACAAGACGCTGGGGGGTTCGTTCACTGGAGAACTGGGCGTGGATCCCAGCCATCGCCGTGACCTGCGCCAGCGCGAAGATGCCGAAGGCATCGCCGAGCCGCGCTCGGATCGCGCGCGCCGCATCCGCGATGCAGTCGAGGCCGCGCTGTCGGACATCCTGCTGCTGGGCACCGACGAACAGGTTCGGCTGGCCGCGCGTGCGGCCAACGAACTCGCACAGGGGCGGCCGGTGCACATTCACGACCTGGTGGTCTCGCTGCGCGATTTCGTGCGCGCAGCATTGGACCTCGCGCCGATCCCGTCCGACCTGCACATTCCACCGCAGGGGCCGACCCGGCCCAGTGCCAGCGGCGGCGGCAAGGGCCGCAACGATGGCGATGCCAAGGGCGCCCGCAGTGGTGGAGGTGGCGGCGGCGGAACGGGTGCCGGCATGGGTGGCATGGGCCTGGGTGCCGGCGCCGCACTGGGCGCCGGCCATGCCGCTGCCGGCGATGAAACGGACGCGCGCTGAGCACGTCCGCCGGGTTCAGCGCGTCAGTTCGTAGATCGGCACGAAGCCGCCGTAGATCATCCGCGCGCCGTCGAACGGCATCGGATTCTTCGCCGGATCGAACCGCGGGTCTTCCATCATTTTCTTCATCCCGGCGTCGCGGGTCGGCTTGTCCGGCCATTCGATCCAGGAAAACACCACCGTCTCATCCGGCGTGGCTTTCACCGCGCCGAAGAAGTCGGTGGTCTTGCCATGCGGTACGTCGTCACCCCAGCATTCGACCACGCGCAGCGCGCCGTACTCGACGAAAACGGGATCACCCGTGCGTGCGTGGGCGAGGAACTTCTCCTTGTTGGCGGTGGGCACCGCCAGGACGAAACCATCGATGTAGCTCATTGCCTGCCTCCGGATGGACCGTGCCGCATGCACGGCCTTCAAGTACCCGACGAACCAGGGCACCCTGGTTCGACATCCTGTGTACGCCTGTTCAGCCCGGGCCGCCGGGCAGCGGTGCCAGCACCGTATCCGGCGGCTCCCGGCCGGCCAGGTGACGCACGAAGTAGTCCCACATGCGGTGCGTGTAGGTGGCGTCGTTGCGGAACAGCTCGTGGTCCTGCCGGGCCAGGTACAGCAGGTCGTAGCGGCGCTGGGCCGTGTTCAGGGCCGCAGCCAGCTGCAGGGTCAGTGCCGGCGGTGCGTTCTCGTCCAGTTCGCCGTAAACCAGCAGCAGATGTCCGCGCAGGTTGCCGGCCAGCGCTGCATTGTCGAGCCCGGCAAAGGGTGGCGGCACGCCATCGGCCATCGCCGCAGCTGGCAGCACGCCACCGAACAGCCGGTCCATGCCGTGCAGTGTGCCGCCGTACATGCCCTGGAAGTTGTGGCTGCCAGCCGAAGCCACGCCGACCCTGTAGAACGCCGGATAGCGCAGCAGGGCGCGTGCTGTACTGTAGCCGCCGAACGAATGCCCATAGATGCCCACCCGCTGCAGATCGATGCCCCGGTAGCGTTCGCCCAGCTGGCGCAGTGCAGCCACATGGTCATCCAGCTGCACATCGGCGGCGTGCAGGAAGCTGCTGTCATGGAACGTCTTGTCGCGGCCGCCGGTGCCGCGCGCATCGATGCTGACCACCACGAAGCCCAGTTCGGCCAGGCTGGCGCGCGAGACGGGATTCAACGCCGATACGGCTTCGGCATAGGTCACCGGCGCATTGCTGATGAAGGCACCGCCGTACATCGCATCGATCACCGGGAAGCTGCCGTCATCGTGATAGTCGCGGGGCAGGTAGACGGTGGCGAAGATCGGCGTGCGCCCGTCGGCAGCCAGCAGCCGTTCGCGCCGTGGTGGGCGCCAGCCGGCAGCAACGATCGCGCTGTCATCGGCTGTTTCCAGCACCATCACTTCACGGCCGTCATCGCTGGCCCGCAGCACGGTGCGTGGTAGCTGGTCGAGACGGGAAACGGTATCCACCAGATAGCCACCGCCAGGCGACAGTGCCTGGGGAGCGCGCCCGCCGAACAGCGCGCCGGTACCGGCATCGGCCAGGTGGTCATTGCCTTCGGCGGCCAGGCGCTGGACCGGCCCGCCCTGCAGCGAGACCCGGTACAGGCCGCGCACGTAGGGATCGCCCCCCTCGACACCCCCGGCGCTGAAGTACACCCAGCCGCGCGCAGCGTCCACGCCCAACAGGTCACGCGCGGCCCAGCGGCCACGCGTCAGCTGGCGCAGCACCTTGCCGTCGGACAGGCGCACCCGGTACAGATGGCCCCAGCCATCGCGCTGCGAGAACCACACGGCCGTGTCCTGCCCAGGCAGGATCGCCACCGCCGGCCGGTTGTACGAGTACACGTTGAGCTGCAGGCGGGTATCGCTGGCCTCCTCCAGCACGGTGCGCAGTGCACCGCTGCCGGCCTCGATCTCCACCAGGCGCAGGCGCCGTGGCGCTGCGAAGTGCGCGATCACGGCATACAGGCGGCCACCGTCCCAGCCCAGGATGCCGGCTTCGCTCAGGGTATTCCAGCCCTCGGGCAGCGCGATGTCATGTTGCCTGCCGCTGCGGGTATCGACCACATACAGGCTGTCGCGTACCTGTTGTGCATCGCCAAGCACTCCCAGCTTCACTGTATGCACGCGCGGGCGCGCGCTGTTGGCCGGCGTGCTTTCCAGATAGGGGTAGTCCTGCAGCGCACGTTCGTCGTAGCGGATGCCGGCCACGTAGCGGCCGTCCGGTGACCAGCCGACCGCGAACGGCCGCGCCGGCATCCGGCCCTGGCGGCGTGGAATGCCACGCAGGGTGAAGTCCGGCAGTACGCCATAACCCTGGCCGGGTTCACCGCCGGTGGTCAGCGCTCGTGCTGCCATTCCGGGCGACTGCAGCCACAGATTGTGGTCGCGCATCTGCAGCCAGGCATCGCCAGCGGGCGCAGGCAGCGCATCTGCCGGCGGCATTGCATCCTGCGACCGCACGCAGTGCCAGCGTGGCCATTGGCAGTCGATCGGCATCTCACCGCTGAAACGCAGGCGCAGGCCATCACCCATCACCTGCACGCTGGCCAGGCGCAGGCGTGGTCCGCTGGCTCCGAAGGGCGCAACCGCAGTGTCCAGTGCGCCTGGCTCGAACAGGATCTGCCGGGTGGCCTGCGCTGGATCGACCAGGACCGCTTGGCGTCGGCCCTGCGCATCTTCGCGCTCGTACCAGAAGCGGCCATCGGCCAACCAGTTCGGCATGATCGAAGCATTGCGCAGTGCACCGCGCAGATGGCTGTCGTGCACGCGTTCGGCGCGCTGGTAGTCGGAGGGTTGCAGCGGCTGCGCCGATGCGATGGAAATCACGCCGGCGAAGGCCAGGATGGCGGCGCAGAACGGCAACCGCAGCGGGGCAGGCACGTACAAGGCAACCTCCTTTTGCAATCGTCGGCGGGATTCAGATGCACGCGCGCCGCGCGCGTATGCCAGACGAAGCCTGAATCAAGGCAAAAAATTCAGCAATGCGAAGGCTGCTGTTTTCAGGGAGCGTTGTGGCGAATAACGGAGAATTTACATTCCCGATGCGATGGCGCCCTGGCGCTGCTGCACACCATAAGAAAGTAAAGGTGTACCCCCATGAAGAATTCGCTGATTGCTCTGGCCCTGGCCGCTGCCCTGCCGTTCACCGCCTCGGCTGCTGAGAACCTGTCCTACAACTACGCCGAAGCCGACTACGCCAAGACCGACGTCGATGGCATCAAGGCGGATGGCTGGGGCGTGAAGGGTTCCTACGGCTTCCTGCCGAACTTCCACGCCTTCGGCGAATACAGCCGCCAGGAAATCGACCACACCAACCTGAAGGTTGACCAGTGGAAGATCGGTGCCGGCTACAACGTTGAAATCGCTCCGAGCACCGACTTCGTTGCCCGCGTTGCCTACCAGAAGTTCGACCCGAAGCACGGTCTGGACTTCAACGGCTACAGCGCTGAAGCCGGTATCCGCACTGCCTTCGGCGCCCACGCCGAGGTCTACGGCATGGTCGGCTACGAAGACTACGCCAAGAAGCACGGCGTCAATCCGGATGGCGAGTGGTACGGCCGCCTGGGTGGTCAGGTCAAGCTGAACCAGAACTGGGGCCTGAACGGCGAGCTGAAGATGAACCGCCACGGCGACAAGGAATACACCGTCGGCCCGCGCTTCAGCTGGTAATTGCCCACTCGGCGCGATTCCCGCGCTGGAGAAGCTCCAACAGGCCCGGCATTTGCCGGGCCTGTTGCGTTTGCGGCGTGGCAAACCGGAACGCTGTCTGACTGACCGGGTTGGCGGGCCGGCCATTGCAAGGAATTGGATTCCGCCGCTGCGGGCACCGACCTACGGTGGATGCCCCATGTTGCCTGGACAGGCCGCGATGCCACCGACCCTCCCGCCCCTGCTGCCTGATCGGCCACGACGCTTGGCATTGCTGGACCCGCACCCGGTGCTGCGGTTGGGGGTGGAAGTGCTGCTGCGCCAGCACAGTGGCGTGCAGGTCCGGGTGAGCCTGTCCAGCGAGGCCCATCTGCTGCAGCTGCTGGAGCGCAGCCCGGCATGCGTCGACCTGCTGCTGATCGATGCGTTGCCGATGGGCGACCTGGGCGATGGATTGGCCCTGTTGCGCGTGCTGTCGCAGCGCTGGCCGGCGCTGCCGGTGCTGGTGCTCTCGGCGCACTGCAATGCCAGCACGGTGGCCACTGCGATGCGTGCCGGCGCGCGCGGCTTCCTGTCCAAATCGACGCCACCGGACCTGCTGCTGCGTGCCATTGACGTGGTCGCCCGGGGAGGCCGCTTCGTGCCACCGGAACTGCGCGCGGAACTGAATCTGCCACGCACCCGTGCACGCAGGATGCCGGCCCCGGCACTGGCGCCGCTGAGCCAGCGCGAACGTGAAGTGCTCGGGCTGGTGCTGAAAGGGATCAGCACCAGCGAAATGGCCCTGCGATCGGGGCGCTCGGCCAGCACGATCAGCTCGCAGAAGACGTCGGCCTACCGCAAGCTCGGCATCCGCGGTGACGGCGACCTGTTCCGCTTCCGGCACCTGCTGGAGTGCGGATGAGCGGTCTTACTCACCCTGGTACTGCTTCTCTTCCACCAGTGCCGAACCGGCCACGCGGTTGATCTCGTTCTTCACCTGCACGCGCTCGCCGTTGGTGCCGTAGACGCCGCGTGCCAACTGGATGAACGCATCGTCGAACGCCTGGGCCGCTTCCTTGTCGCGCAGCTGGTCCTGGATGTCCCACATGCGCTCGTTGATCGCTTTCAGCTGCTGCTGCAGTGCGGCCAGCGCCGGCTGTGCCTGCAGCTGCTGCTGCAACAGGGGCAGCAGGCCATCCAGCTCGGTGCGCACGTTGGCCAGCTTGGCGGCATCGTCGATGCGCTCTGCCTTGATCTGGAGAATGGTGATCTTGTCGATCAGCTCGCCGATCGATACCGGGGTCAGGATGGCGTCCACGCGGTTGGTTCCTGGAAACAGGGCGTCATGATACCGCGCCGCTGGCGCGTGGCCCCGATCCCAAGGGATTTACGCCGAATTTGCGCCGCAGGCCGGGCCGCACCCTCGATCCGTTACGGCCACGCACTGGACACTGCCGTCCCGGCGGCGTGGCCGCTTTCGACGAGGAACACAGTGCAGTGAACAGCAAGGGGATGATGGCGGCGGTGGTGGCCGCCCTGGCAGGCCTGCTCGGCATCGGCAGCGCGCAGGCACAGGTGAAGGTCAGTGGCAGCGCAGCACTGACCAGTGATTACGTGTGGCGCGGCAGCTCGCAGAGCGATGGCGACCCGGCGGTGCAGGCCGGCGCGAAGGTCTCGATCCCATCGGGCTGGTACGCCAGCGTGTGGGGGTCCAACGTCTCGTTCAAACCGGACAATGGCGCTCGCAGCGAATTCGACCTGGTGGCGGGCTGGTCCGGCGCGCTGGCACCGGACTGGACGCTGGATGCGAACCTGACCCGCTATGTGTACCCGGGCACCGGCCGCGCGCTGGACTGGACCGAACTCAACACCACGCTGACCTGGAAGGAGCGTGCCTGGCTGCAGGTCGCGCATTCCAATGATGCGTTGGCCGGTGGCCATCGCGGAACCTATGCCCAACTGGGCGTGCGTGTGCCGCTGCACGAACGCGTGCGCCTGGAAGCAGCGGTGGGGCAGTACTGGCTGGCCACCACACAGGGCCCGGACTACCTGCATGGCCAGCTCAGTGCCATTGCCACGCTGGCTCCGGCATGGGAGCTGCGCGCCACCGTGCATGACACCGACAGTGCTGCCAAGCGCCTGTTCCCCGGCAACGCCGGCGGGCGATGGGAACTGGCGCTGCAGGGCAGTTTCTAGTTCAACGATGCCGCCTGGCGCGCACGCAGCGCGCCGGGCAACCACAGCAGCAGGGCAAGCACGGCCACCGCGGCACCGGCCACGCAGATGCCGGTCCAGCCGAAGCGCTGGTAGACCTGCGCCGACAGCAGCGAGCCCAGCGAGCCGCCGATGAAATAACCGGTCATGTAACCGGCATTGAGGCGGTTGCGTGCCGCAGGCTGCAGCGCATAGATCAGGTTCTGGTTGCTGACGTGCAGCAGCTGCGCGGCCAGGTCCAGCACCACCACGCCAACCAGCAACGCCAGCAGCGAGTGGGCCGACAACCCCAGTGGCAGCCACGACAGCAGCAACAGCACCAGCGCGATGGCGGTCGCACGACCGGTCTGGCCACGGTCGGACATGCGGCCGGCCAGGCCCGCGGCCAGCGTGCCGGCGGCACCGACCAGCCCGAACAGGCCGATGGTGGCATCGCTGTAGGCGTAAGGCGGCTGCGCCAGCAGGAACGCAAGCGGAGTCCAGAAGATCGCGAACATGGCGAAGCTGCAGGCACCCAGCAGGGTGCGCTGGCGCAACACCGGCTCCTGCACGAACAGCACGCCGATCGAGCGCAGCAATGCGAAATAGCCGAGGCCGGCGCTGTGATGGAATCGCGGCAGCCCGCGCTGCAATGCCAGTGCGGTCAGCACCAGGGTGCCGGCGGCGATCGCATACACCAGGCGCCAGTCGCCCAGGCTGGAAAGCAGGCCGGCCACGGTACGCGCCAGCAGGATGCCCAGCAGCAGGCCACTCATCAACGTGCCGACCACGCGGCCACGATGTTCCGGCGCGGCCAGCGTGGCCGCAAACGGAACCAGTACCTGTGCCACCACCGAGAACAGGCCGGTGATCGCGGTGCCCACCAGCAACCATGTCAAGGACGGCGCACAGGCACTGATCACCAGCCCACCCGCCGACAGCAGGCTCATCACCACGATCAGGCGGCGGCGTTCGAACAGGTCACCCAGCGGCACCAGCAGGATCAGTCCAGCGGCATAGCTCAGCTGCGCAGCGGTGACCACCATGCCGACCTGGCCGAACGGCACGCCGAAGGCATCTGCGATGGTGTGCAGCAGCGGTTGCGCATAGTAGTTGCTGGCCACGGCCACGCCGGTGGCGACCGACATCAGCAGCACCTGCCAGCGGTGCAGAGGGGGGAGGGACGGGCTCACGCGGTGTTCCAGGAAGCGGGGTGCACAGTGTCCGCCTGCTGCGATCATGATGGAAATGAATCATCATCATCCCTGTCATCTGAAAATGAGATGGTTGCGTGAATCTCAAGCAGCTCGAATTCGCCGTGGCGCTGGCCGAAGAGGGCAATTTCACCCGTGCCGCCGAGCGCTGCCACGTGGTGCAGTCCGCGCTCAGTCACCAGATCGCCCATCTTGAACAGGAACTGGGCACAACGCTGTTCGAGCGCCTGCCACGCCAGGTGCGGGCCACCGCCGCCGGCGAGGCGCTGCTGGTGCACGCACGCCAGGTGCTGGCCAGCCTGCGCCATCTGCGCGCCGACGTGGCTGCCGTCAGTGGCGAGGTGCGCGGGTTGCTGGCCATCGGGCAGATCTCTTCGCTGACCGGCATCGACGTCGTGGCGATGCTGGCGGCCTTCCAGCAGGTGCACCCGCAGGTGGAGTTCCAGTTGCGGGTGGACAAGAGCGAGGACCTGATCGCGCAGGTGCAGTCACGTGCGCTGGACGTGGCGCTGGTCGGTCTGGCGCCGTCGGCAGCGCTGGACGGGGTCTGTCACCGCATGCTGCAGGAGGAGGATCTGGTGGCGGTGCTGGCGCCATCGCACCCGCTGGCCGGGTGCAAACGGTTGCCCTTGACCGCGCTGCAGGATGAAGCGCTGGTCGACTTCCCGCGTGGTACCGGTGCGCGCCGGCAGACCGACGATGCCTTCGCCGTCGCGGGGCTGCCACACACGGTGCGTTTCGAGGTCAACCTGATGGAACTGGTCGAGCGCTTCGTCCGCCATGGGCTGGCGGTTGGCATCGTGCCGGCGTTGATCGCCGACGGGTTCCAGGGGGTGGTGCAGATTCCGTTGCAGCCGGCCCCGACCCGACGCGTGCACCTGGTCTGGCAGCGGCTGCCGACACCGGCGGCGCGGGCCTTCGTCGAGGCCGTGCTCAGCCGCGCAGGCGCAGGCTCAGGCCCTTGAGGAAATTGCGCAGCATCTGGTCCAGGCAACGCCGGTAATTGGCATGGCCGGGCTGGCGGAACAGCGCGCCGACTTCCGACTTGGACACGTTGAAGCCGGCGCTGGCGAAGATCTCCATCAGATCGACGTCGCGCAGCTGGAACGCCACGCGCAGCTTCTTCAGCACCAGGTTGTTGTCGATGCGGGTTTCCACCGCACGCTGCGGCTGGCTCTCATCGCGACCGCGCAGGTGCACGATCAGGCCATCGAGGAAGTGCGCCAGCGCGCTGTCGCTCATCGCCTCGAAACCGGCTTCGTCCTCGCGGCGCAGCCAGGCCTTCACCTGCTCGGGATCCACGGCGAAGGCCGGGTCGGCCATCTGGCACAGGGTTACCACGTGGTGGTCGCCCAGGTCCAGGGAATAGCGCACGCTGCGCAGGACATCGTTGTTGATCATGGCCCATTGTACCGGCCTGGCGCTTGTCACCGGACTGTCATCGTATTGCAGCATCGTGAGCGCTCTCCTGCAGAGATCTTTGCCGATGCGCCGGTACCTCCTCGCCACCCTGCTTGCTACCAGCAGCTTCGCCTCCAACGCACTGGACCGCTTCGTGCCGGTCGAACAACGGCTGAGTGCGGCCCAGCTGGCCGAAGTTGGGCTCAGTGCGGCTCAGTTGCAGGCCCTGAACCGCGTGCTGCGCGATGCCGAGGGGCGCCACCCGGTGCCAGTCACTGCGGTTGCGGGCGCGCCGGTACCGGCCAACGTTCCCGCCCCGGCGGCGATGCACCTGGGCCTGGATGAGGGGCCGGTCAGCGCCCGTGTGGTCGGAGACGTCGCGGGCTGGGAACCGGGTACGGTGTTCACCCTGGACAACGGCCAGCAGTGGCAGGTGATGAAGGGCCAGATGACATTGCGCAAGACCCTGCAGGCACCGCAGATCGAAGTGATTCCGGGTATCGCGGGGCGCTGGTTCCTGCAGGTGGATGAAGACCTGCCCAAGGCAAGGGTGTTCCGCCTGCGTTGAACCTCGCCGGCGCAGACCGCGGCCTGATGCGGCAACGCAGCGGGCGGCCGAGGGTGCCAGAATGATGGCCTGGTTCCTCACGGAGTTGTCTGCATGACCCGCACTGCCCTGATTACCGGCGCCACTTCCGGCTTCGGCGCCGCAGCCGTTCACCGCTTCGCCCAGGCCGGCTGGAAGGTGATCGCCACCGGCCGCCGCGGTGAACGCCTGCAGCCCTTGGTCGAGCGCTATGGCAAGGACGTGGTGCATGCCGCCGTCTTCGACATCCGCGATCCGGTCGCGATGGAAGCGGCGCTGCTGGCACTGCCGCCGGCCTTCGGCGAGATCGATCTGCTGGTCAACAACGCTGGCCTGGCGCAGGGCACCGCGCCGGCGCAGAGCGCCACGTTGTCGGACTGGACCACGATGATCGACACCAACATCACCGCGCTGGTGACACTGACCCACCGCCTGCTGCCGCAGCTGGTGGAGCGCAAGGGCGCAATCATCAACATCTCGTCGGTGGCCGGTGTCTACCCGTACCCGGGGGGCAACGCCTACGGCGGCACCAAGGCCTTCGTCAGCCAGTTCTCACTCGGCCTGCGTTCGGACCTGCACGGCACCGGCGTGCGCGTGACCACCATCGAGCCGGGCATGGCCGAGACCGAGTTCACCGTGGTTCGCACCCACGGCGACCAGAACGCGTCGGACAAGCTGTACAGCGGCGCCAACCCGATGACCGCCGAGGACATCGCCGAACAGATCTTCTGGGTGGCCACGCTGCCACCGCACCTGAACATCAATCGCCTGGAGCTGATGCCGGTCAGCCAGTCGTTCGCTGGTTTCCAGGTCGCCCGCGAGAGCTGACCGCCGTTTGTAGCGTCGAACATGGCCCGGCGCTGCAGAAGCAAAAAAAAAGCCGGGCAATGCCCGGCTTTTTCATTTTCATCCACGCCGGCAGACTCACTGCGCCTTGATCGCCATCGCCTGCAGGCCGGTGCCATCCAGCTTCTGCTTGGCTTCAGACAGCTCGCTGGCGCTGCCGTATGGCCCCATGCGTACGCGGTACACGGTCTTGCCGTTGATCTGCGCCGATTCCACGCGAGCCGCCAGGCCCATCATCGCCAGCTTGGCCTTGGTGGCTTCGGCATCGCCGGACGCACCGAAGGCACCTGCCTGCAGGATGTAACGCGCGTTGTCGGCCGCTGCTGGGGCGGCAGTGGTCGCCGGCGTTGAGGGTGCGGTTTCCGCGCGCGGTGCCGGGGTGGCGGCCGCCGTGCTGGTCGACGCGGGGGCGGTGCTGGCCGGCGGGGTTGCCGCGGCCGGGCGTTCGCTCAGCGGTGCCGGCAGCGGACGGTGGGTTGCGGTCACCGGTGCGGTGCTGGCGACGCTGGACGTTGCGGTCGGTGCCGGCGTGGCCGTGCTCGCCGGCGGCACCGGCTTGCCTTCCAGTGCGGCCTGCGCGCGCGACGCTTCGGCCTTGACCCGGCGCTGGTCCTCGGCGCGCGCGCTGGCGGCCAGTTCGGCGTCGGACATTTCCACTTCCTTGCCCGGCAGCAGGGTGTAGAAGTCGTACTGCGTCGCGGCGGGCTTCTCCGGTTCGGCCGGCTTCGGCGTGGCCGGCTGCGCGGCTGGCTGGCTGCCGACATCGCTGTCGGCATCAGCAACCGGGGCCGGCTGCGCGTTCGGGTTCGGCTGCGGGCCGGCGCGCAGGAAGCCATCGCCTTCGCCCTTGAACAGGTTCGGCGCCGCCAGGAACACCACGGCGGCGATCGCCACACCGGCCACCAGCCACACCCATCCGGGTGTGCCCTGGCTGCTGCTGTTGCGTCGTGCCTGGCTTTTGCCGCGTCGTGCTGCCATGTGTACTGCGTCTCCTGATGCTTACATTTTTTCCGGGGCGCTCACGCCCAGGAGTTCGAGGCCGTTGGCCAGCACCTGGCGCGCCGCGCAGGCCAGGGTCAGCTTGGCATTGCGATCGGCGGCGTCGTCCACCAGCACCGGCGTCCCGTGATACCACGTGTGGAAGGCATGCGCCAATTCACGCAGGTACTGCGCCACCAGATGCGGTTCCAGCGCCACGCCGGCCGCTTCCACCACTTCCGGATACCGCGAGATCTCGTTCATCAGCACCAGTGAGGCGTCGTCTGCCAGGCGGCCCAGGTTGGCCAGGCCATTGCCCTGCTCGTACACCAGGCCTTTTTCCTGCGCCTGGCGCAGCAGGCTGCAGACACGGGCGTGCGCGTACTGCACGTAGAACACCGGGTTGTCGTTGCTCTGCTGGCGGGCCAGGTCGATGTCGAAGGTCAGCTGCGAATCGGGCTTGCGCGCGATCAGGAACCAGCGGGTCGCATCGCGGCCGGCTTCCTCGATCAGGTCGCGCAAGGTGAAGTAGCTGCCGGCACGCTTGGACAGCTTCACTTCTTCGCCGCCGCGCATGACGGTGACCATCTGGTGCAGCACGTATTCCGGCCAGCCCTGCGGGATGCCCACTTCCATCGCCTGCAGGCCGGCGCGCACGCGCGCCAGCGAGCCATGGTGGTCGGCGCCCAGTTCGGTGATCGCGCGCTCGTAGCCGCGCTGCCACTTGGACAGGTGGTAGGCCACGTCCGGCACGAAGTAAGTGAACGTGCCGTCGGACTTGCGCATCACGCGGTCCTTGTCGTCACCGAAGTCGGTGCTGCGCAGCCAAAGCGCGCCGCCTTCCTCATAGGTGTGGCCGGACGCCTGCAGCTTGGCCACCGCTTCGGCGACCTTGCCGTCGGCGTACAGCGAGCTTTCCAGGAAGTAGATGTCGAAGTCGACGCCGAACGCGGCCAGGTCCAGGTTCTGCTCGTTGCGCAGGTAGGCCACAGCGAAGCGGCGGATCGCCTGCATGTCGTCCGGGTCCTTGGCACCGACCACGGTGCTGCCCTCCAGGTCGACGCTGGCGCCGGCCATGTAGGCGCGGGCGACGTCGGCGATGTATTCACCGCGGTAGCCGCCTTCCGGCCAGCCGTCCTGGTCCGGTGCGATGCCCTTGATCCGGGCCTGGGTGGACAGCGCCAGGTTCTCGATCTGCACGCCGGCGTCGTTGTAGTAGAACTCGCGCTTGGCGTTCCAGCCGTTCGCATCGAGCACGCGTGCCACGCAGTCGCCGATCGCCGCCGCGCGGCCATGGCCGACATGCAGCGGGCCGGTCGGGTTGGCCGACACGTACTCCACGCCCACCGTGCGGCCATTGCCGGACAGGTTGCGGCCGTAGTCGTGGGCTTCCTTGATGACCGACGCGGCTTCACGCTGGTACGCGGCCGGGGCCAGGTGGAAGTTGATGAAGCCGGGACCGGCGATCTCGACCTTGCTCACGTCCTCGCTGCGCGGCAGCGCCTCGACCAGCGCCTGTGCCAGTGCACGCGGATTGCTGCGCGCGGCCTTGGCCAGCAGCATCGCGGCGTTGGTGGCGAAGTCGCCATGGTCGCGGGTCTTCGGGCGCTCGACCACGAACTCCGGCGGCAGCGAGTCGGCGGTCAGGGTGCCATTGGCGCGCAAGGCTTCGATGCCTTGGCTGATCAGGGCGCGGAGGAGATTTTTCACGAGGCCTGCTGTGAGAATGAGCGGCGGAATCGCCCATTTTAGCGCAGATACCCGCGCCCACGCTGACCAGAACATGCCTGCCGGGGCATCCGCCCGCCCCGGGCCAGGGCCGTTCAGCCGAACAGGCGCGGCTGGGGCTGGGCCAGCAGGCCCCGTTCAGCAAACGAAACGGGACGACCCTCGCCCACCACGAAATGATCCAGCAGGCGCACGTCCACCAGTGCCAGCGCCTGTTGCAGTTCGTCGGTGATGCGGGTATCGGCGCTGGAGGGCTCGGGGTCGCCGGACGGGTGGTTGTGGCTGAGGATCACCGCTGCTGCATTGTGCAGCAGGGCTCGCCGCACCACCTCGCGGGGATAGACCGGGGCGGCGTTGATGGTGCCCTGGAACAGCTCCTCGCAGGCGATCAGGCGGTGGCGGTTGTCCAGGAACAGTGCCATGAAGATTTCACGGGCCTGGCCGCGCAGGCGGTGCTGCAGATAGCGGCCGACTGCGGCCGGGTTGTTGCCGACTGCTTCGCCGTGTTCCAGCTCCGCGGCCAGATAACGGTGGGCCAGTTCCAGTCCGGCAGCCAGCGTACAGCTGCGGGCCGGGCCCAGCCCGGGCAGGCGGGCCAGCTCGCGGGCGGGGCGGTCCAGCAGGACGCGCAGGGGGCCATGCGCCTGCAGCAGGTCGCGCGCGGTCTGCACCGCGTCGCGGCCACCGAAGCCCGAGCCCAGGAACAGCGCCAGGAGCTCTGCGTCGGACAGCGTGGCAGGGCCGCGTGCGATCAGCTTTTCGCGGGGGCGTTCCTGTTCGGGCCAGTCATGGATGGGCATGCCTGCATCATCGGCAGTACGGACGATGCGTCACATCAGGGCATCGCGCACGTCCGGGTCGGACGTTGACTCAGTCGCGCCGCGACTGCAGGTAGGCGAACAGCTCCTGGTTGTTCTGCAGGCCCAGCTTGCGCTTGGCCTCGGCCTTCTGCCGGCTGATCGTCTTCGGGCTGCGGCCGCAATGGACGGCGATGGCGTTCACCTTCAGCCCCGCGGCCAGCAGGTCCAGCACTTCCTGCTCGCGGGCCGACAGCGCCGCCGGTTCGCGCGCGAACATCAGGTCGCGCGCCTGCAGGTGGTGGCGCAGCTGCTGCGAGACGAACACCTGGCTCGCCATGGCTGCGTTCAAGGCCTGCGGCAGCTCGCCGAAATCGGCGCACTTGTCGACCAGGCCGCTGACACCCTCACGCAGCAGGCCGTCGAGCAGGCCGGGGTGGCGGGCGCCGGTGAGTACCACCACCGGCATACCGGGGTGGCGGGTACGCAGTTCAGCGATCAGTTCCGGGCCGTCCGGGCCGTCGCCGGGCATGTGGAGGTCGGTCAGCACCGCGTCGCAGCCGTGGTGCTCGACCAGTTGCAGCAGCTGGGCGCCGTCACGCGCGCTGCCGACGACCTCCATCAGATGGGTCTGCAGCACGATGCGGATGCCGTGCAGGACGACGGGATGGTCGTCGGCGATGATGATGCGCGGGTGCACGCGGAATCCTTGAAAAGCGAAGCGGCACACCTGCGGTGGCCACTGACGATTCTGCAAACGTGACCGGCCTGCAGGTATAGGAAAGTTCCGAAACGCAGTGGTTTGAACCCCGGAAGCGCTGTGGTGCAAGTCCCATCTGCTGATAGCCGCCCGCTATGTGCACTGTGCACCGGGACATTACCGACCATCGGGTAAGCTAATGCCCTCGTTTGCACAGGAATTCCAGGTGGCTGACTCCCCCAACGCTTCCCCCGCGCCGGCTCGCGCGCTGGAAGGCCAGAAACTGCTGTTGTGCGTCGGAGGTGGGATCGCGGCCTACAAGGCCCTGGAACTGGTGCGTCGCCTGCGCGATGCCGGTGCCCAGGTGCAGGTGGCGATGACCGCCGGCGCCCAGCAGTTCGTCACCCCCCTCAGCTTCCAGGCGCTGTCCGGGCAGCCGACCCGCACCACGCTGTGGGACAGCGCTGCCGAACAGGCCATGGGCCACATCGAGCTGGCCCGTTGGGCCGATCGCATCGTGGTCGCGCCGGGAACGGCCGATCTGCTGGCCCGGCTGGCCCAGGGCCATGCCGATGACCTGGTCAGCACGTTGTGCCTGGCCAGCACCGCACCGCTGACGATCTGCCCGGCAATGAACCACCGCATGTGGCTGCATCCGGCGACCCAGGCCAACATTGGCCTGCTGCGCCAGCGAGGCGCGCAGGTGATCGGCCCGGTGGATGGTCCGCTGGCCGAAGGTGAATCCGGTCCCGGCCGGCTGGCCGAACCCGTCGACATCGTGGCCGCGCTGGCGGCCAATGGCGCCGCCGCTGCAACGGTTGCCGCGCCGGAAACCCGTGCCCTGCAGGGGCTGCGCCTGCTGATCAGTGCCGGCCCGACCTACGAGGACATCGATCCGGTGCGCTACGTCGGCAACCGCAGCAGCGGCAAGATGGGTTTCGCCCTGGCGGCTGCCGCAGCGGCGCTGGGGGCGCAGGTGGTACTGGTCAGCGGCCCGGTACAGCTGGCGACGCCCCCCGGTGTACAGCGGGTCGATGTGCGTTCGGCCGCGCAGATGCGCGATGCCGTGCTGAAGTCGTTGCCGGCCGACATCTATATCGGTGCCGCAGCGGTGTCCGACTACACGCCGCGCCAGGTCGCCCCGCAGAAGCTGAAGAAGACCGCCGACAGCCAGTCGCTGGTGATCGAGCTGGTGCGCACGCCGGACATCCTTGCCGAAGTCGCCGCGCAGACGCAGTCTCTGAAGCTGGTGGTCGGCTTTGCCGCCGAAACCCACGATGTGGAGAAGTACGCGCGCGGCAAGCTGGTCGACAAGCGCCTGGACCTGGTGATCGCCAACCAGGTCGGCATCAGTGGCGGCGGTTTCGAGAGCGACAACAATGCCGCCACTGCCTTCTGGCAGGACGGTGAACAGGTATTCCCGGCCACCTCCAAGCGCGAGCTGGCCGAACAACTGCTGGCGCTGATCGCGCGGAGACTCCAGGCATGACCCAGGCATCCCTTTCCCACGCGCTGCAGGTCAAGCTGCTTGATCCGCGCTTCGGCGACAGCTGGCCGCTGCCGGCCTACGCCACCGAGGCCAGCGCCGGCATGGACCTGCGCGCAGCACTGGATACCGCGATGACCCTGCAGCCGGGTGACACCGCGCTGGTGCCCAGCGGCCTGGCCATCCACATTGCCGACCCGAACCTGTGCGCGGTGATCCTGCCGCGTTCGGGGCTGGGCCATCGGCATGGCATCGTGCTGGGCAACGGTACCGGACTGATCGATGCCGACTACCAGGGGCCGCTGCTGATCAGCGTCTGGAACCGTGGCCGCGAGGCCTTCACCATCGAGCCGGGCGATCGCATCGCGCAGCTGGTGGTGGTGCCCATTGCCCGCGTCAGCCTGCAGGTGGTGGATACTTTCACCGACAGCGTGCGGGGCGCGGGTGGATTCGGCCATACCGGGGTGCGTTGACAGGGGACATCGATGAGCGGCATCGGGGAAGGACAGCGGGGACGGTCGTTGGGTCGCAATGCACCTCTACTGGGGGGGCTGTTGATCCTGCTGGCCGGCTGGTTCGGATGGAGCGCGGTGCAGCAATGGCGCCAGGAGGCCAACGGCCAGGCGCTGGAAGAGGCGCGTGACCAGGCCGTGCAGGGCCTGCAGCAGGCCGCCGCGGGCCAGTTGCAGCAGCTGCGGCAGCAGCTGAAGAACGACCGCGTGCAGCAGGCGCTGCAGGCCGGCGATGCCGCTGCGGCGGCGCTGGCGCTGCGCGAGAGCTGGACGGGGGTCGAGCAGGTCGAGGTGCTGGCGGCCGATCTGGGCAACGCCTATGCCGACCCGGCTACCTTCGGGTACGCCCGCCTGGCGCTGCTGGAAGCCGCGCTGGCTGAGGCCAGGCCAAGCCTGCGCGTGGTCCGCGATGGCGGCGGCAACCGCCTCGGCCTGGCCGCGCCGGTGCAGCTGGGCAGCCTGGGGCCGGCGGTCGTCTATGTCCGCCAGCCGCTGCTGCGGCTGACCTCGCCGCTGGACCAGGTCCGTGCGCCATCCGCCGGCTTCCTTGGCCTGCGCCAGGGAGGGTTCGATCTGGTCACCCAAGGCAACCCGGCCTTGGCCGAAAGTGCGGAAGCCTTGGCGCGCCCGGTTGCAGGCACCCCGCTGCGGCTGGTCGCGTCGGTGCCGAATGTCGAAGCCGGTCCGCTCGGCCTGGGCGCGCTGGCCAGCGCCATCGTTGCCTTGCTGCTGGCCTTTATTGCCGTGCTGCTGGTGGTCGGTCGCGGCCGCCTGCCGAAGTCGCTGCCATTGCCGCGCCGTGCTGCCGCGTCCGAGGCCGACCATGGCCCGACCCTGAGCGAGAGCCTGCAGCAGGCGCCGCCACCGGTGGCGGCCGTGGCCAGCAGTGGCGATGCCACGCCACCGCCACCGCCGGTGCCAGCCGAAGAACTGGCTGCCGGAATCTTCCGCGCCTACGACATCCGCGGCGTGGTGGGCAGCGAACTGACACCGAAGACCGCGGCGCTGATCGGCCAGGCCATCGGTACCGTGGTGTTGGAGCAGGGGCTGCGTGAGGTGGTGATCGGACGCGATGGTCGGCTGTCCGGCCCCGAGCTGACGGCCGGGCTGGCCGAGGGCCTGCGCCGTGCCGGCTGCGCGGTGATCGACATCGGCCTGGCGCCGACCCCGCTCGTGTACTTCGCGGCCTTCCACCTGCGTACCGGCAGCTGCGTGGCAGTCACTGGCAGCCACAATCCACCGGAATACAACGGCTTCAAGGTGGTCATCGGCGGCGAGACGCTGTCCGGCGATGCCATCACTGATCTCTACCAGCGCATCGTCGAGGGCCGCCTGGTGCAGGCCGCCGAGCCGGGTGACTACCAGCAGCGCGATGTCAGTGCCGATTACATCCAGCGCATCGCCGATGACGTGCAGCTGGACCGTCCGCTGAAGGTCGTGGCCGATGCCGGCAATGGCGTGGCCGGTGCCCTGGCGCCGCAGCTGCTGGAAGCGATCGGCGCCGACGTCATCCCGCTGTACTGCGATGTCGACGGCACGTTCCCCAACCATCATCCCGACCCCAGCGAGCCGGCCAACCTGGAAGACCTGGTGCAGACGGTCAAGCGCTTCGGCGCCGACCTCGGCGTGGCCTTCGACGGCGACGGCGACCGGTTGGGCGTGGTCACCGGCGAAGGCAGGATCATCCATGCCGACCGCCTGCTGATGCTGTTTGCCGCCGACGTGCTGATGCGCAATCCCGGCGCGATGGTGATCTACGACGTGAAGTGCACCGGCAAGCTGTCCGACCATGTGCTGCGCAATGGCGGCAGCCCGCTGATGTGGAAGACCGGGCATTCGCTGATGAAGGCGAAGATGCGCGAGACCGATGCCGAGCTGGCCGGCGAGATGAGCGGCCATTTCTTCTTCAAGGAACGCTGGTTCGGTTTCGACGACGGCCTGTACGCCGCTGCGCGCCTGCTGGAGATCCTTGCCCAGCGCGGGGAGACTCCGGACGAGGTGCTGGGCGAACTACCCGAGATGGTCGCCACGCCGGAGCTGAAGGTACCGGTGGCCGACGGAACGCCGCACGCGCTGGTGGCAATGCTGGTGGCGGCCGCACAGTCGCCGGACAGCCCGTATGTGGGGGGCCGCCTGTCGACCATCGATGGCCTGCGCGTGGACTTTGCCGATGGCTGGGGCCTGGTGCGCGCCTCCAACACCACGCCGGTGCTGGTGCTGCGTTTCGAGGGCAGCGATGAGGCCGCGCTGGAGCGCATCAAGGCATTGTTCCGCAGCCAGCTGCAACCGGTGCTGGGCGACACCCCGCTGGGGTTCTGAGGTGGGCCGGGCTGCGCCCGGTACCCGCCGGAGCAACGGCAGCATCACCATCAACATCATTCGCTTTGGAGGGTGCCGACCGTTGGTCGGCACGCCTCACCCCTTGAACCGCAAGCCCACGCCCGGTTCGGTGAACAGGTAGCGCGAATCCAGCGCTGAATCGCCCAGCTTGTGCCGAAGCTTGCCGACCAGGATGCGCAGGTAATGCGTGTCGTGCTGGTGGGTCGGGCCCCAGATCTCCTGCAGGATCTGCGGCTGGGTCACCACGCGCCCGGCATTGCGCAGCAGCAGCGACAGCAATGCATACTCCTTGCGGGTCAACGCCACCGGCTCGCCCTCCAGCGCCACCTCGCGCCGCACCAGGTCCACGTGCAGGTGGCCATCGTCGAACACCGGCGGTGTGCCATCGGTCGGCACGCTGCGCGTGCGCAGCAGCGCGCGTACCCGCGCCATCAGTTCCTGCGTGCCGAACGGCTTGGTCACGTAGTCGTTGGCGCCGGTATCCAGCGCGCGCACCTTCTCGGCCTCTCCTGCGCGCACGGTCAGCATGATCACCGGCACCTGGCTCCATTGCCGCAGCTGTTCCAGCACCTCGTGGCCTTCCATGTCCGGCAGGCCGATGTCCAGGATCACCAGATCCATGTCCTCGCTGGCGGCGAGCTGCAGGCCTTCCTGCCCGGTGGCCGCCTGCCTAACCTGGTAGCCCTGCGCGCGCAGGCTGATGTCCAGGAACCGGCGGATCTGGGTTTCATCATCGATCACCAGCACGCGCGCGGCCGGTACGCTGGCATCAATCGGAGTCGGACTCATCGTGGGAGGCTGGCTTGAGCAGGGGCAGGGTGATGCGGATCAGGGTACCGCGACCGTCGCGTCCGGGCAGCGCCTGCACGCTGCCGCCATGCGCGCCGATCATGCCCTGGCAGATGGTCAGGCCCAGGCCGGTGCCGTGGCGGCCCCGGTCACCGCGTTCGACGCTGTAGAACATGTCGAAGATGCGCGCACGCTCGTCGTCGGGAATGCCGGGGCCGGCATCGATCACGTCGATGCGCAGCTGGCCGTCCAGTTCGCGCGCCTGCACCTGCACGGCGGCATCGGGCGGCGAGAATTTGGCCGCGTTCTCCATCACGTTGAACACGGCCTGTTCGACCAGTGCCGGGTGTACCCAGATCGGCGCCAGCGTAGGCGGGATGTCCAGCTCCAGCCGCACCCTGGGCTGGTAGCGCTGCAGGCGCCGCGCGGCCGAGCCGATCAGTTCGTCCACGCCGATCCAGTCGCGGTTGATCTTCAGCCCTTCATGGCCAAGCCGGGTCATGTCCAGCAGGTTCTGGATGTAGCGGTCCAGCCGTTCGCCTTCGACCAGGATGGTGTCCAGCAGGGCACGGCGATCAGCCGTATCCATCGCCGCACCGTAGCTGGCCAGGCTGTCGGCCGAACCGATCATCGCCGCCAGTGGCGAGCGCAGGTCGTGCGATACCGAAGAGAGCAGCGCCGAGCGCAGCCGCTCGGTTTCGTTGTTGACGTGCGCCTGCTCCAGTTCGGCCACCAGCCGCGTGCGCAGCGCGGCCTGGGCGATGTCATCGACCATTGCTTCGGCCAGCTGCCGTTGCTCGGGCAACAGGCGCGCCTGTGCGCCGGGCAGGTACAGGCCGGCCACGCCGACGGCGCGGTCCTCGCCATCCAGCAGCGGCAGGAACCACCACTGTGCCCCGGCCAGGGTGTCGGTGAAGCGGCCGCTGGGCTGGCCATGGCGCAACGCCCAGTCGGCGGCGGCCAGGTCGGTATCGCCGGGCTGGCTGCGGCCACCGGTTGCGGTATCCGCGCCGATCCGCAGCCACGCCGGCACGTCCATGGCCTGTTCGAGCGCATGCCGACCCGCCTGTGCCACCTCGCCGTTGCCAGCGGCACTGGCCAGCTGGCGGCCCAGCTGCTGGCGCGCACGTGCATGGCGGTTGGCCGCACGCAGCGCGATCACCTGCATGCGCAGGCGCGAGGCCAGGCGCCCGGCCACCAGTGCAGCGGCCAGGAACAGGAACACGGTGATCACGCCCTGGCGCGCACCGATGGCGAAGGTGAAGCGGGGTGCGATGAACAGGAAGTTGTAGGCGAGGAAACACAGGATCGCCGCCATCACCGCCACGCTGGCGCGCGTGCGCGCCGCCACCAGCACCACCGCTACGATGAACACCATCGACAGGTCGGCCATGCCCACCCAGCGTTCGACCAGCCATGCCACCGCACAGGCCAGCGCGGTAGCGATCAGTGCCTGCGCCGGTTCATGGCTGATGCCGCGTACCGGCGGCAGCAGGCTCTCGCGGCGTGAGCGTGCCCGCGCCTGCGGCGTGCTGATGATGGTGATCTCGTAGTGGGCGCCACGCTGGATCAACTGCTGGGTCAGGGTACGATTGAACATCCGCGCCAGGGGACGTTCCCGGGTCCGGCCCAGTACCAGGGTCGATATGCCATTGTGCGCGGCGTGGTCGAGCAGGGCATCGGCGATGCTCGAACCATGCAGCAGTTCGGCGTCACCGCCCAGCCGCCGTGCCAGTGCGAAGGCCGCGTCGATCTCGCGCCGGGTCGCTTCGTCCTGGCGCCGGCCCTGCACGGTCACCACGGTCCAGGGGGCGTCGCGGCGTTCGGCGATGCGCCGTGCCACCCGCACCAGGTATTCGCTCTGGCCACCCCCATCGATGGCCACCAGCACGCCGCGACGCAACGGCAGGTTGCCTTCGCCACGCGCGGCGCGGGTCTCGCGCAGGCTGCTGTCGACGCGGTCGGCGGCTTCCTGCATCGCCAGTTCGCGCAGCGCGGTCAGGTTGGCCGGCGAGAAGAATGCCTGCAGTGCCTGCGCAGCCTGTTCGGGCACATAGACCTTGCCTTGCTGCAGGCGCGCGATCAGTTCGCGCGGCGGCAGGTCGACCAGCACGATGTCATGCAGGCGGTCGAGCACGCCGTCCGGCACGGTTTCGCTCACGCGCACGCCGGTGATCCGCATCACCACGTCGTTGAGGCTTTCCAGGTGCTGGATATTGACCGTGGTCCAGACGTCGATGCCGGCGTCCAGCAGCTCCATCACGTCCTGCCAGCGCCGCTCATGGCGGCTGCCGGGTGCATTGCGGTGGGCCAGTTCATCCACCAGCACCAGTGCCGGGTGCCGTGCGAGCACGGCATCCAGGTCCAACTCCTGCAGGGTGTGGCCGTGGTAGGCGACTGCCTTCAGCGGCAGCTGCGGCAGGCCCTCAAGCAGCGCCTGGGTATCGGCGCGGCCGTGGGTTTCCACCAGGCCCACCACCAGGTCGGCGCCGCGGCGCAGCTGTTCCTGCGCGCGGGTCAGCATGGTGTACGTCTTGCCTACGCCCGGCGCCGCGCCGAGGAACACGGTCAGCTTGCCGCCGGCTTCGCGTTGCAGGCCTTCAACCAGGGCATCGGCCTGGCGGGTACGTGCATCAGTCATGGGGGCCGTTGTCATGGCCGCCATTGTGCGCGCCGCCGGTGCAGGCCTGCATCACGGCGCCTTGGCCGCATGGTCCAGCGCGAAGTTCAGTGTCACCACGTTCACCCGCGGCTGGCCGAACAGGCCCCACTGCCGCCCTTCGGTATGCGCCTGCACCAATGCCTGCACGCGCTCCACCGGCAGTCCACGGGCACGCGCCACGCGCGCCACCTGCAGTTGTACGGCGGCAGGCGACAGCTGCGGATCCAGGCCGCCGGCGGACTGGGTGACCAGGTCCGCCGGCACCTGCGCCGGGGCGACACCTTCGCGTGCGGCCACTGCAGCCGTGCTGGCCGCAACACGCTCGGCCAGCGCCGGGTTGCTGCGCGCCATGTTGGAACCGGCCGCGGCCATCGGGTCGTAGTTGGCCGCCGACGGACGTGCCTGGAAGTAGCCGTCACCGGTGAACGGCTGCGACAACCATGCCGAGCCGCGCACCTGGCCGCTTCCATCGCGCAGCAGGCTGCCTTCGGCCTGGGTCGGGTAGGCCAGGCCGGCAAAACCGGTGGCGATACCGGCGTAGACCGCGCCAGCCAGCAGCAGGGTGGCCAGGCCCAGGCCGATCGCCGGGCGCCAGCTGGCGCCATCCTGCAGGCTGGCCACGCGGGCCTCGGCCTTCTGTTCGCGCGGAAGGGAAGATGACGTGGACACAGAACGGTTCATGCGCCGAATACCAGGACAAGGAGGAGGTCGATCAACTTGATCGCCGCGAACGGCAGCAGTACGCCACCGACGCCGTACACCAGCATGTTCCGGCGCAGCAGCGCCGTTGCAGTGGCCGGGCGGAAGCGCACGCCACGCAGGGCGAGCGGGATCAGGGCGGGAATCACCAGGGCGTTGAAGATCAGCGCCGCCAGCACCGCGTTGCGCGGGCTGGACAGCTGCATCACGTTCAGTGCGGCCATGGTCGGAACGGCCGCGGCGAACAGCGCCGGCAGGATCGCGAAGTACTTGGAGACGTCGTTGGCCAGCGAGAAGGTGGTCAGTGCGCCGCGGGTGATCAGCTGCTGCTTGCCCACTTCCACCACCGCCAGCAGCTTGGCCGGGTCCGAATCGAGGTCGACCATGTTGCCGGCCTCCTTCGCCGCCTGCGTACCGGAGTTCATCGCCAGGCCGATGTCGGCCTGCGCCAGCGCCGGGGCGTCGTTGGTGCCGTCGCCGACCATCGCCACCAAGCGGCCACCGGCCTGCTCCTGGCGGATGCGCGCCAGCTTGTCTTCCGGGCGCGCCTCGGCGATGTAGTCGTCGACGCCGGCTTCAGCGGCGATGGCGGCGGCGGTCAGCGGGTTGTCGCCGGTGATCATCACCGTGCGGATGCCCATTGCCCGCAGCTGTGCGAATTTCTCGCGCATGCCGTGCTTGACCACGTCCGACAGCTCGATCACGCCCAGCACGTGGCGGCCCTCGGCCACCACCAGCGGCGTGGCACCATTGCGCGCGACCTGCTCGACCCGCCCGCCGAGTTCAGCCGGCACGCTGCCGCCCAGCGCCTGCACATGGGCACGGATCGCATCGGCGGCGCCCTTGCGGATCTGCCGGCCGTGTTCCAGGTCCACGCCCGACATGCGGGTCTGTGCACTGAAGGCCAGGTAGTCGGCATGGTCCGGTTCGGCGGTGGTGCAGCCCTGTTCGCGTGCCAGGCGCACGATCGACTTGCCTTCAGGGGTCGGGTCGGCCAGCGAGGACAGCAGTGCCGCTTCGCGCAGCTGGCTGGCGTCGATGCCGGCCAGCGGATGGAAGTGGCTGGCCTGGCGGTCGCCGTAGGTGATGGTGCCGGTCTTGTCCAGCAGCAGCACGTCGACGTCGCCGGCCACTTCCACCGCCTTGCCCGACTTGGCCAACAAATTGGCGGCCAGCGCACGGTTCATGCCGGCGATGCCGATGGCCGGCAGCAGGCCGCCGATGGTGGTCGGGATCAGGCACACCAGCAGCGCGATCAGCAGCAGCGGATCGACCTGCACGCCCACGGCTGCACCGATGGCCGGCAGCGTCGCCACCACCACCAGGAAGGTCAGCGTCATCGCCGCCAGCAGCAGGGTCAGCGCGATCTCGTTCGGGGTCTTCTGCCGGTTGGCGCCCTCCACCAGGGCGATCATCCGGTCCAGGAAGCTGTGGCCCGGTTCGGCGGTCACCCGCACGATGATCTGGTCGGACAGCACCTTGGTGCCACCGATCACGCCGGAGCGGTCGGTACCGGCCTCGCGCAGCACGGGGGCCGATTCGCCGGTCACCGCCGCTTCATTGATGGTGGCCAGGCCCTGCACGATCTCGCCATCGGCCGGCACCAGTTCACCGGCACTGACGATCACGTGGTCGCCCGGGCGCAGTTCGGCGGCCGGCACCTGGGTTTCAGCGGCACCCGGCTGCGGCGCAGCCAGCCGGCGCGCCACCAGGTCCTGGCGGGCTCGGCGCAGCGAGGCGGCCTGGCCACGGCCGCGCGCTTCGGCCACCGCCTCGGCGAAGTTGCCGAACAACACGGTCACCAGCAGGATCGCGGTCACCGCCAGGCCGAAGCCCAGCGGCGCGTTGCCGGTCAGGGTGACGATCGCGGCGACGATCGTGCCGGCCATCACCACCGCCATCACCGGGCTGCGCACCAGATGCATCGGCGACAGCTTGCGCACCGCTTCGACCAGCGCACGGCGCAGGCCGGCGCCATCAAGCAGGGCGGGGCGCGGTGCATGGGTACTACGGGTTGAACTTGCTTGGGTACTCATCAGGGTGTCCTTAGTGCAGTCCCAGGCTCAGGTGGTCGGCGATCGGGCCGAGTACCAGCGCCGGCATGAACTGCAGCACGGTCAGGATGACGATCACCGAGACCAGGGTCAGGGCGAAGGTCGGGGTTTCAATCTGCAGGCTGCCGGCAGACTCCGGCGCCTGGCGCTTGGCGGCGAGCTGTGCGGCCACCACCAGCGGGATGATCAGCAGCGGGAAGCGGCCCAGCAGCAGCACCAGCGAACAGCTCAGGTTCCACCACAGCGTGGCGTCACCCAGCCCTTCGAAGCCCGAGCCGTTGTTGGCGTAGGCCGAGACATACTCGTAGAACACCTGGCTGATGCCATGGAAACCGGGATTGGAGGTGCCGGCCAGGCCGGGCACGGCCAGGGTGATCGCGGTGAACACCAGCAGGGTGATCGGCTGCAGCAGCACCAGCAGGGCCAGCAGCCGCACCTGTGGCGTCTCCAGCTTGCGGCCGAACAGTTCCGGCGTGCGCCCAGTCATCAACCCGGCCAGGAACACGCCCAGCAGCAGATAGACGATGAACTGCTGCAGGCCACAGCCGATGCCGCCCCAGATCGCGCTGACCAGCATGTTGACCATCGCGATGCCACCGCTCAGCGGCGCCAGCGAATCGTGCATGCCGTTCACCGAGCCGTTGGAGACCTGGGTGGTCACCGCCGCCCACAGCGCCGTGCCGTCGGCGCCGAAGCGCACTTCCTTGCCTTCCATCAGCAGCGGGGTGGCGGCGCTGGCGCTATGCCCTTCGCTCCACACCATCGCGCCGGTGGACAGCAGCGACATGCCCAGCATGCAGCTGAGCACCAGCGCGCCAAAGCGACGGCGCCCGGTGAACGCGCCGATCATGAAGATCACCGCCATCGGCACCAGCAGGATGCCGACGATCTCCAGCGCGTTCGACAGCGGGGTCGGGTTCTCCAGCGGGAAGCTGCTGTTCGGGCCGTACCAGCCACCACCGTTGGCACCCAGCTGCTTGGCCGCGACCATCGCCGCCACCGGGCCCAACGGCAGTTTCTGTTCGGCCATGCCGGCGCTGGCATCGATCGGCGTGGCCTGCGGCCCACCGGCCATCGTCGACGGTACGCCCTGGCTGGCCAGCAGCAGGGTCCATACCAGGCACAGCGGCAGCAGGAAGCGCACGCACAGGCGCACCACGTCCACGTAGTAGTTGCCGACCGCCACCTGGCGATCATCGCCGGTACCGCTGGCCGCCGTGGCCTGCGGCGCACGCGAGAACAACGCGCGCAGCGTCGCCACCGCCAGCGCCAGGCCCATCATCGGTGTCACCACCTGCAGGCCGGTGATGCCGGTCATCTGCGAGAGGTAGGACAGCTGTGCCTGGCCCGAATAGTGCTGCTGGTTGGTGTTGGTCAGGAACGAGATCATCGTGTGCAGCGCGGTGTCCCAGCGCATGTTCGGGATCTGGTCCGGATTCAGCGGCAGCCAGGCCTGGGTCATGAACACCGCCTGGGTCAACACAGCGACCACCACGTTGCTCAGCACGAAGGCCAGCACGTAGCCGCGCCAAGACATCGAGCGCGACGGATCGACGCCGAACACTCTGTACAGCGGCTTTTCAATCCAGTGGAACAGCACGTCGACCTTCATCGGCGTGCCGCGCATCACGCGCGCCAGGTACAGGCCCAGCGGCCAGGCCAGCAGCACGCTGGCGGCAAGAATGGCAAGAATCTCAGTCATGGCCGGCTCCGCTCAGAACGACTCGGGCCGCAGCACGACATAAAGAAGATAGGCGGCGGCGACCAGCACCAGCACGCCACACAACAACGACAGCCAGGGGGACATTGCAATAGCGTCCTGGTGGAACCCCTCCACCTCAGGCCGTCATCGTCATCCTGCCCCCCATAAACGCACTACGCGCCGGACCGGGCCGACGCGTAAAGAGTGCATAAATTCCGTGGGCCAAGCCGTAACCAGGCCCGCCTTCCGTAGAGCCGGGCATGGGCCCGGCTCTGCAACGGGGAATCAAGGAACCTGGCTCGCCGGCACCAGCCCCTTCAGTTCGCGATAACGCTGCAGGCTGCTTTCGATTTCCGCCCTCAGCGCCTGCTGCTGCTGCAGGAATCCGGCCTGCAGGCGCTGTTGCGACTGCAGCTGCACGTGCCGCTGGCGGATCGCCTCGGCCTGCTTGTCGGCCACCTTGGCACCGGCCAGTTCACGGTCACCGGCGGCTGAAAGCAGCGCCACCAGCGATTCGCGCAGGCTGGTGACGTTGTACTCGGCGGTCTTGAGGTTGTTGTCCAGCACTTCCTGGCGTTCGGCGAACACCCGGCGCAGGTCGTCCTCGCTGCCATAGGTGGACAGCATCGCCTGCTCGGTGCGCTGGCGGGTCTGCTCGGCCATCAGGTCCAGCTGCTGCTGCTGTGCCACGGTGCTGGCCGCGGCGCGCTCTTCGTCGGTCAACGCGCGCTGGACCTGCGCATTGCGCAGGCCGCTTTTCGCATTGAACTCCTCGCGGGCGTGATTGACCGCATCGGCCGGCAGCGAATCACTGCAGATCCGCTCCTTGCCCTCGTTCCAGCAGTACAGCTTCTTTTCCACCCTGCCGCCGTCGCGCGACTGCGCCGGCAGCGTGAACGGCACGGCCAGCAGCAGGCCGGCAAAGAGAACAGCAGGAACTCGGGACATGACCTTTCCCCTGGTCGGTCAGCGGATCGAACGAACGCCGTACTGGGCCCGGTAGGCTTCCAGCGGCTGTCGGTAGCCCACAAGTTCCGGGTTGCCGGAGGCGAAATCAAGCAGATCGGCCAGCGATGCCACGGCGATCACCGGAATGCCGGCCTCTTCGGCCACCGACTGCGCCGCCGAACGGCGGTCGGTTTCCGAGGCGATCTCCTGGCGGTCCAGTGCCACCACGATGCCGGCCGGGGTGCCGCCGGCAGTGCGGATGATGTCCAGCGCTTCGCGGATCGCGGTACCGGCGGTGATCACGTCATCGACGATCAGCACGCGCTTGCCATTCATGTCGGCGCCGATCAGCTTGCCGCCTTCGCCATGGTCCTTGGCTTCCTTGCGGTTGAACGACAGCGGCAGGTCGCGGCCACGCTGGGCCAGCTCGCAGGCCATCGCGGTGGCCAGCGGAATGCCCTTGTAGGCCGGGCCGAACACCACGTCGTACTTGATCCCGGTGGCGTCGATGGCATCGGCATAGCAGGCGCCGAGCTGCGACAGCAGCGAACCGGAGTCGAAACGACCGGCGTTGAAGAAATAGGGGCTCAGCCGGCCGGACTTGAGGGTGAACTGGCCGAAGCGCAGGGCGTCGGCGGTCAGGGCCAGCTGCAGGAAACGGTGGCGGTGGTCGCTCATCAAAACTCGATTCATCTTCATTTGGAGCACAAATCCTAATCCAGCTGGGCGTTTCGCGCTCGTCCGGGCCCTTGTGAAGGCTGTCCAGGCCCGGCCCTGCGGACTGCGCAGCGCTGCGGGCAACCGGTATGCTTGCCCGGTTTCCCGCCGCAGGTCCCCGCATGCGCATCATCAGTTTGAATGGGGTCACGGCAATCATGAGAAATCACAAGCTGTCATCGAGTTGCTGAAAGTGCCTTGTTTTCAGCCATAACGGCTGAATTTTGCATTCAGAAGGGATCACGAGCCGTCATAAGAGCGCACGAAATTGTTGGTACGGATGTTGGTATCATCTGGCCCACAATGCGTACAGGGACGGACGACGTTCGATGGCTCTTACAGACTTCAAGATTCGCGGCGCAAAGCCGGCAGAGAAGCCCTATCGACTGAGCGATGGTGGTGGGCTGTTCCTCGAAATCCGGCCCAACGGATCGAAGCTGTGGCGGTACGCCTATCGCCTCGATTCCAAGCAGCGGCTGCTGGCCATCGGCAGCCTGCAGGACGTGAGCTTGGCGGATGCGCGCGCTGCGATGCGCCAGGCCAAGTCGCAGGTGAAGCTTGGGCAAGATCCAGTGCTGCAACGGAAGATCGCCAAGGCCCGCAGCGAAGAGAGCGCTCTTAACACTGTCGCGGAGAACGCTGAGGACTGGTATGCAAGCGCGGAGAAGGGTTGGTCGGCCTCGCATCGAGATCGGGCAAGGCGCTACCTCGACCAGCGGATCCTGCCAGAGATTGGGAAGTGGCCGATCCGTGAGGTGACGCCTGCTGATGTGCTGAAGCTTCTACGCAAGGCCGAGAAGGCCGGTCCCCACGTGGCCATCGTCACCCGGCAGACGCTGTCGTCGGTGTTCGAGCATGCGATCGTCAACCTGCGCGCCGACGCGGACCCAACACACCCCGTACGCCGCGCGATCAAGAAGCCGCCCGTGACGCACGCTGTGGCGCACTCCGCCGCGACAATGGGCAAGCTGCTCGCTGGCCTGGAGACGTACCCCGGGAATCGTGAGACGGCCATTGCGATTGAGCTACTGGCGCTCACCTTCGTCCGCACCAAGGAGCTGCGGACCGCCAAGTGGGTGAACATTGACTGGGAAGCTGATCCGCCGCTGTTGAAGATCGACGCCGGTGAGATGAAGAAGCGCCGTAAGCACTGGGTGCCGCTGGCCCCGCGCGCTGTCGCGCTCCTCTGTGAACTGCAAGGCATCACCGGCGCCGGAACCTATCTGTTCCCCAATCAGCGGGATCCGAAGAAATCCATGTCACGCGAGGCGGTGAACATGGGCCTGAAGTACCTCGGTATGGATGAGATCTCTGGCCACGACTTCCGCGCGACCGCATCGACCTGGCTTCACGAGGCCGGATACCCGTCGGCCGTGGTAGACATGCAGCTGGCGCACGCCAAGACGAACAAGACCGGCGCGGCCTACAACCACGCCGAGTTTCTGGCCGATAGGATCAAGATGATGGACCGGTGGGCTGATCACCTGGCGAAGCAGAAGCAGCGTCAGTCCCGGCAACCCAAGTCCTGATCACTGATTCCGGCCAGCCGATGGCACGCGGCCCCAGTCGTTTGCAGGCGGGGAACGTGCCATTGCGCATGCCGCGGCGGATCGAGGATTCGGAAAGAGCAGTGATCTTCACAACGACGGGCATTTTCAGAATGGGATCGATGTTTTCAGCGGACATTGTTGCTCCCGGAAGCGTGTTTCGGAGTTCTTGAGGTCAGCCCCAACTGGAACTGCAGGACGTTGTTGGCCGTCGCAGCCACTGCGGCCGGCCGCGCGCTGCGCTCGGGACGGTTGAGCCGTCGCCACGCTGCGATGGCCTTGTCGGGATCGGCATGCTTGCTGGTCGACCTGCAGGCGCATTCGACCAGGTGGCCACCGCCGGCGGAGGCGCAGCGCTTGTCGTGGATGTGGCGCACGCGGTGTCCGGCGGCGCAGTTCGGCAACCCTTCCGGGTGGCTGATATGTTCCTGGGTCATGTGTCAGCTCCGTTGGAAACGAGGGGAATGGCTAGCGCTACACTGGGGTGCATGAGTCAATATGCGAATTCGACGCATGCGGAGTTGTGGCTCCGCGCCAAGGCTGAGGCGGGCGCTCTGCGACAAAGCGCTGACGTTCAGGACTTGGTATTGGCCAAGAGGCCGACGACGCATTGGCAGCGGCAGCAGATCCGTGCGGCCATGGCTCCTGGCGCTGACCGATCGCTGGCCGACCTTTTGGATGCGCTGGCCAGGCAGGTTCACCACGGTGAGCACCTGGAGGGCGACGCCGCGCAACAGCTTCTGGAGCCGGGCGCGACGCTGCTGACTGTGTTCGGCCCTCGGCTCGCGAATGGGCATAGGAATGCTCGCCACCAGGTCGTTCTGGAAGCGGCAAACCTGGTGCTTCGGACGCGAGCGAAGGAATGGCTCAATGCGGGAAAGCCCGGGGAGACCCGGCATGATCGAGCTATTGCCAGCAATCGCGGCCTGGCGGCCGTGCTGGGCGAGCTTGAGGCGGAGCGGAAGCGCTAGAGCGGTCATGCGAACAGGTCCAGTTGGGCCGGCAACGGCGGCGGCAGGGTGTGGGTGGGCGGTGGCACCGCAGCAGCACGGCGTGGCTTTGCCGCAGGCGGTGCACGGTGCACCAACTGAAGGTAGTCGCCGTCTCCGCGCATCTGCCAGGGGCGCCCCTTGATCGGGCAAACGTCGTGGTAGCCCGCGTCGTAGTGGGTGGCGGGCGGCCCTTCGCGATACCTGAGCTGCACTTGGTAGTGCGATCGACCGGCGAACTTTGCCGGTTCGAGGTGTGGACCCGTCACGCTCTTGACGGTGAACAGCGGAAAGCACCGACTCCAGTTTATGTCGTCGCCCGGCTGATCGGGTTGGCCATAATCAGCCCTGGGCTCGTCCTTGTACCAAGCCCAGACCTTGTCACCGACCTTGAACGGCTGCAGATCTTCAGTATCTGCATGGGTGCGATATGGAAGCGGCGGGAACAGGTCGCGGATTGAGTACCAGTACCCACGACCGTTCATATCGCTCAGCTGCGTCATCGGGAAGAGGGCGACCACGATGACGCCACCGCGCATCAGATAGAACGCACGCCCGCATGGCGACGGACCTCCCTCGATGCTGGATAGGATGGTTTGACGCGACCATCCCTTGGCCAGCCTCCGAGAAACGATGCCGTCGGCGATCTTGAACGCTAGGTCTTGATCGATGACGCCTTTGCCTTTCCCTGGTGCAGCGGTGAGCAGCTGGTCAGCCATTGTTGAGGCCATTGGGAGTAGTGGGTGCCTTGTGTATGCTCAGGAATGAGAGGTTTTGTTGAAGGGGTAGTGCATGGCAGAAGAAATCCGCTGGTACGAGAATTGGAACTTCAAGGTCAGAGCGCGTGATGTAACCGTTCGAGTTGCGTTGGATGGCCCCGGAAAAGGCTCGCTTACTGGCTTCCAAGTGATCTACGGACCGAGTCAGATTGGCCTGGACATTCCGGTGACTTCCCGCGAAGACGCGCGAAACAAAGTTGAAGCGCTGCTTTGCGAGCTGATGGGGAGAGATTGGTGTTGAGATGAGCAGCTGGTCAGCCATGGGCGGGCTCCTTCATGAAGCAGATCCAGTGGGTTCCGGCGCGCTTGCCGGACGGATGCCCGAACAGCGGGCGAGCGTCGGTCAGCGCCAGCACGTCGCGCGTGGCCACCTGCACCTCCGACCATTTGAAGATCAGCACGCCTTCGGGGCGAAGCACCCGGAAACACTCCGCGAACCCGGCGCGCAGATCCTCGCGCCAGTCGTTGCCGAGCTTCCCGTACTTGACGGCAAGCCAACTTCCGTTGCCCGCACGCACCAGGTGCGGCGGATCGAACACCACCAGCGGGAACGATCCGTCCGCGAAGGGCGGGGCGCGGAAGTCCAGCAGGCAGTCCGGATGGATGGACAGGACGCGCGTGCCGTCTGCGCGATGGGTGCGGTCGATCACCGTGATGGTTTCGTGCCGCTGGTCGCCAAACAGGGCGCGCTGGTCACTGGGGTCGAACCACATCATGCGGCTGCCACAGCACGGGTCCAGAACGGCCGGGAGAGCGTCACCCATTGCCCACCGCCTGGCTGTCGAGGACGCGCCGCGCAGCCTGCAGGTCTACGTCGTTGGCTTCCATCACATCGACCGGATCGCAGGTGCCGCCAAGATCCCTGATTCGATCCCGGCCAGATTCCAGCAGGCGGACGTAGGCTCGATACAGTGCCTTGAAGTCGCCCAGGTCCACGGCCTGCGCGGGCTTGTACTCCTCCGCCGCCTCGATGGCGTTCTGCCAAGGGCAGTTGGCACTGCTGTGCTCACCGATATCCACGCCAGTGATGGCTGCGATGCGGGCGGCCAGCTCGTCGGCTACTTCTTCGCAGCGGTCGCGCTGGTCGATGGTCTCGCTATGGGAGCGTTCTTCTGCGAGCAGCGCAGCCTGATAGTCCACGGCCTGCGCGGGCGCTTCATACGTCGCAAGCTGCAACTCCAATGCGGCAATCTTGACTTTGGCGCGTGCAAGCTCCACTGCCTGCGCGGGCGGGGCGGCGTAGAGGTAGTGCAGCGTGTGACCGTGGCGCTCTGCCCACGCGATTGCTTCCGCGCCCGGGTTCCCGCCGAATGTGACCGGCCCAGCCTCGCCGGTGTCAGAGAAACCGTAGTACCAAGCCACCGGCTCCCCCACCGGCTGGCGGGCGGCGAGTGCTGCGATAGCTGCGTCCAGTGCCTGCTTCTGATTGACCGATGGGACGAGCCGCCGCAGTTCTGCCAGCTCTTCAATAATGAAGAGCACATCCTGACCACCCGGGGAGGGCTGGGCGGAGAGGGCGGACTCGATGGCACGGCCAGCTTCCTCGGCGCCGGCCACGCCCTTTGAGTATGCGAAGGCCACAAACGGGAGAGCGGCGCGCGCTGCATCAACCAGATCCCCGACTTGCACCGGATTCTCCGTCAGGAAGATCAGGCGCTGCCCTTCCTCCGGGTAATGATTCAGCTCAGCGATCTCGCGTGCACCGCATAGCTTCGGCATCTTGTTCGGGTACTGGGTGGCCCAGCCGGTCCAGCCATCCCCCAGCCTCACCATCCCACCGGGCTGCACGTCCGCCAGGGTCTTTTTGTCGGTGGTCATGCCTGCATGTCCTTGCTGTTGGTGGAGCGCGCGCTGTGCGCGGCGAGGTGTTCCCAGCGTTCGACCTCGCCGATGTAGTGAGCGGCGCGCTCCTCCCGCTCTGCCTCGGTGAACTGCACGTCGTGCAGCGCGTGTTCGGCGGCGGCGCGGTTGGCCGCTGCCATGCGGGCTGGGTCGTGATCGAAGATGTCGAGCTGGTTACGCACGCTGGACTCCTGGAATGGGTTGCCGGCTGTTGGAACCCGGCCGGCGCGGGTTCCCTGCGCTACAGGGGGAGAGCGCAGGGCAGGGGGTCAGTGGGTGTCGTCGGCGGGCAGCGGTGTGCGCGCTCGCTCTGCCGAGCGCTGGCGCATTTCGTCGCGGAACGCGGGCCAGTTGCGCCGCAGGTCGCGCACGCCGCACCAGGTGAAGAAGACAACGCCAGCACCAAAGGGCGGGAGGAGGGAGCCGGCATCGGTGTAGATGGCGCGCGCGAGCAGCGCCAGCAGGAGGGCGACGACGACGGCGCAGTAGAAGGGCAGGGCCAGGTGGCGCATTACTCGCTCTCCCTGACCAGGCCGTAGTCGGCGAACCGGTGGAAGCTGGGGTTGTCCACTTCCCAGTAGACGGCACTGTCCGCGCTACGCACCCACGCCCCGGTAAGCTCCGCCAGCTCGGCCTTCTTCTCGGCGGAAACGCTAGTCAGGAACGCGTCTGCGGCCTCGCCGACGATCTGGAACATGGCGTCCTGCAGCTGGTCGATCAGGTGGTCAACATCGACCAAGCGGCTGGCATCGACATAGTTGTTCTCGCCGACATTCACGCCCTCGGCGTCGACCCCGCTGTCAAAAGCGTCCTGCACGGCCTCATCGATCGAACCAAAGTCGCCGGTGTAGGTGTCGCAGTTGCTGGACCAGCTGTAGGTGGGCTTATCCATTGCTCTGTTCCTTCTGGAGGGTGGTCATTCGGGTGATCGTTCCGTCGGCCGCGACCTCGGCCACGACGGTTGTGTCGGTGCCGGCGGCCAGGTCGAGGCCGATACGGATTGGCGGGGTGATGGGCGGGATGCCGACGGCCATGGCGGCGAAGAAGTCGGGATCGGTCATTCGGCACCAGCCATGGCGCGTAGGCTGGGCCGCCCGGCGACCTCTACGGATGGATAGAAGACGCGGTGCTTTCCGGTTTTGAGGTTCCTTGTCCGGATGCTGACCGAGGCCCAGGGCTCGCCATCGATGCCGATGTGCAGATCCACGGCCGTGCTGACGATCAGCGCCACGCGTTCGACAACGGGATGGCCGTAGCGCTGGGAACGGACGATGCAGCTGGCGCCGGGGGGATAGTCATCCTGTGCGACACCGAATGCCTCGCGGGCGGCCCGCTCCAAAGCCGACAGTGCTGTGTCGAGCTGCGGCAGCTCGTTTCTATACTTGCGGCTCATGCAGCACCGCCTTTGCCACGCGCCAGGGCGCGTTGGCAGCGAGGGCAGGTCACAGGATGCGATTCGCAGGCGGTCCAGCCCACGGAACGGCGCCCTGGCGCTGCCCCGCATAGGGCCTTGCCGGTGGCTTCGACATATCCACCATGACGCCGCACCTGCGCGGACGGGATCGCATGCAGGTTGGTGCCCTGTCCCCGCTCGAGGCCGTTTGCACAGCGGCCGGCCAGCTTCGCCGCCAGCACTTCAGCAGCGGCGCTCATGCAGCACCGCCTTTGGCGCGCGCTGCACGGCGGACGGCGGCGACTACGCCTGCAGCGCTCTGGCCGTGCCGCAGGACGGCATTGGCGGCGATGCTGGAGGCGATGACGACCTGGTAGGGGAGGAGGCCCCAGCGGCGCCCGGCGCGGGCGACGATGCCTGCGGCGGCGGCCGCGCGCTGAGCGTTGGAGTGGCGGGCGAGGGTAGCGCTCATGCGGCGGCGCCCTGCTGCGCGGCGCGCAGCTGCTTGGCGGCTTCCAGCAGCTGGCCGGCATAGTGCTCGGCTTCGTCAGCGGACTGAAGGAGGCGGGCAGCGCCCAGGTCGGAAACCACCTTGGCGTTGAGGCTGTCGGCGGCGACGGTTGGCGTCGACTGGCGGACGCCGAGGGAAAGGGTGGCCATGCTGATCTCCTGCGCCTGGCCCCGGGATGGGGTGATGTTGGGCGACAGGATGTAGACTACGGAATACCGTAATACCTTGTCAAACGGAATTCCGTAGAAAATTATGAACCTACGGAATTGGGTTCATGAATGGCTCGTCCGCCCCTGCAAGTGACACGGCTGAGCCAGGCTGGGATGCTGCTCCTTGGGCAGTAGTAGCAGTACTAATGACTGCAATAGGCACACACCTATATGATTCGGCTGCCCAGGACGGGCGGACGACAGGGGAATGGCTTGAGTAAGGTGACGATGAAGCACGTGCAGCACCCCGCGTTTACCAGCGCCATGGCGACTGGAATCGCGCTGGCTGGCCCTAGCCCGGACGGATATGTGCATATCCAGTACTGGCGCGAGGGTCTGCGCATGCTGCAGGAGAATTTCGAGCAAGAGATCTTTGTTCAAGACGGAATTCAGGTCGCTCGCCTTAAGGCCGAGGGCAACGAAACGGAGGCCTTCCGGGAGGACGTTGCAACGGTTCTCATCCCAGTGGCTAAGTTCGACGAATTCTGCGACGCGATGTGCAAGATGCGGGACTCACTTAAGCAGTCCCTAGCGGCGCGTGAAGCCGCAATAGCCAAGCACGGCACGGAACCTTAACGGTGTCCGGCGTAGACAAGGCTGGTGGTCTGGACTTCGTTGTTCAGTTTCCAGCAGCCATCGTGTCGTCTTCTCCGGACGGGCTGAGAACGGTAGTTGTTAGAGTAAGCCCGTCGGCCCCCATTCTGAAGACGTTGGAAACACCCGTGTCGAGTTCGGGTCCGCAACCTATGACTGATTTTTCAAAGTTCGACGACCGTCTCCGTGCGGTCGAAATCGATGTTGCGACGATCAAGGAGCGCATCACTCATATGCCTACTACCGTGAAGATGTGGGTGGCGATAGCCTCCATCACGATTCCGGTGGGAGCGGCCGTTGTGGGTATCTTGAGCTGGGTTCTTCAGAACATGCTGGAACCGCTATTGAAGGCTGCGACGTAATCGCCTTGCTTGTCGCTGGGAAGAAAGCCCCGCTCCGGCGGGGCTTTTTTGTTGTCCCAGATTGGGACGATAGTGGCAGCCTGTTGCGACCTCAGAACTTCCGCAGCCCTGCGTGGATCAGCGCCTTGCCAAGGATGCTCACATCGCCAGGATCCGGCCTATAGGCTGGGAAGTCGGTGTTGACACTTACAACGTAGAGACCGTCGCCACGCTTCTGCAGCATCTTGATCTGGGTCTCGCCCCCGATGTTGATCAGGTAGTAGTCGTCGCCGTCGAAGTAGTTGCAGCTGGTATCGATCCAGACAATGTCGCCGTCTTCGAGCTTGGGCCGCATCGATGGCCCGCGGCCGGTGATGATCTGGATCCTGCCAGGCTTAGGTAGGTATCCGAGCTTCCGGCGGACCTCCCACTCGGCGACCTCGATGGTCTTCACTACCTCCGGGTAGTCCTGGTTGACCAGCCCTGCACCCATCCCTGCACCCCCTTCAAACAAGTCGAAGCGAACATAGCCCGGGGGCGTCTCAGTCTCCGAGAACGATGCGACTGGAGCCCCACGGTCACCCTTGGGGCCGCGTCCGGTTTCCAGCCAATCGGCATGGACACCGAGTCGAGCGGCGATCTTGTGTAGGGCGGTGCTGGACTTCGATAGGCCCAATTCAAGATTGGAAAGGGTGGTCGGCGCGATGCCGGCGAACTTTGCCAGTTCCCCGCGACTGATCCCCTGGGCTTCGCGCTCTGCGCGAATTCTTGTGCCGATAGTCTCCATCCCATCATTTGAACGGAACTCCGTAACGGAATGCCGTTGACTTGATGCTACGGAATACCGTAGTGTGGCCGGCATGGACAAATCTTGGGCTTCCATCATTGGTGAGCTTCAGTCGGTGGGTATGACGTATGCCCAGATCGGCGAGGCGATCGGCGCAGCTGGGTCGACCGTGGGTGATCTCGCCACGGGACGATCACAGTCGCCTCGAGCGGCGAGTGCCTTTGCGTTGCTTAAGTTGCATTCGAGCAGGTTCCTCCAGGGCAGTCCGGCTGAAGGTTCAACCCTTCGCCAGTTGGTCGACAGCCGCATGAACAAGCGCGCGCTGCGCGCCCGGCTCGGCCTCGCAAACGACAAGCACCTCGCGACCTTGCTCCAGCTTCCCGTAGCTGAGGTCGAGGCTTGGCCGGAAGAGGGCGTTTTGCCGGCACTGCCGCAGATCCAGCGCCTGCTCGGCGGCGAGGTGAAGCCGCCCGATCCCGTAGCACCTACCGATTTCGACCATGACCGAATTGTCCCGGTCGATGCGGCCTGACGTGTCGCGCGCTGTAGCAGTTCGTTCCACAACTTCCTCCTGAACTTCTCATACGGATATGTACGCAGATCCTTCGAACCTTCGTGACAACCCGATCAAGGTCCGGTTCAACGACACGGAAAAGGCATTGATCGATGCGGCGGCGAACTTCAACGGGCGCCAGCCTGCGGTGTTCGTTCGTGACTTGGTGCTGGCCGGCCTCGCCGCGCTGGAACAGCGTAGCCCCGACCGTGATGTGGCCTGAAGGACCCAAAGAGTCCCTGGGGAGGGTCCATGGAAATTCAGCTGTCGCGCGATCAGCGAAAGCTGCTTGATCAATACGCGGCCTCGCTGGGGATCACTCCTGAGGAGGCCGCAACAGAGCTGGCACGCGGCGAACTTGGGCGCCGCTACCGGCTCCCGAGAACCAACGGCGAAGTAGTCCCTTTTCAGGGACTGAAACGGCCCGAAGACCCTACGAGGTAGTACCGATGAGCAGCACGCTCGCGCGCTCCACCGATCCGCACACCAGCCATGCCGCTGCTGCCGAACTTGTCGCCAGCGGCGCGCTACGCGTCCAACACGCCAAGGCTGAGGCTGCGGTGATCCGCCATCCAGGCCAGAGCAGCCTGCACCTGTCGACGCTGACTGGCCTCGATCGCCATATGTTGGGTCGCCGACTGCCTGAGCTGGCCCGCGAGGGACGCATTTGGCGCGGCCCAACCGCGCCGTGCGCAACCACGGGCAAGCCTGCATGCACCTGGTGGCCGGTTGCGCCGGGCGAGAACCTGACGCTGGGGCTCTGACATGTCGACCATCATCATGTCTCAGTGCTGGCCGCTACAGGGCCTGAGCGTCACGCAGAAGGCGGTGCTGATCTCGTTGGCTGATCAGGCGAACGACGACGGCGTGTGCTGGCCGGCGGTGGGCACCATCGCCGCGCGCTGCTGCATGTCGGCGCGCGCTGTGCGCACGGCAATGGATCATCTGGAGGCCGTTGGCCTGCTGACCCGTGACCGCCGGTTCAACAGCAGCACGGTCTACAGGGTCACTCCGGCCAACTTCGACAAGGCCGCTGCGCCGTCGAAGGCTGGCCGCAAGTCTGGAAAAGCAGGTACTGCACCGGGCGCAGGGGCTGCGCCCCATGCAGGGGGTGCGCCCGATGCAGGGGGGGATGCGCCCCATGCAGGGGGTGCGCCCGATGCAGGGGGGGATGCGCCCCATGCAGGGGGGGATGCACCGGGCGCAGGTCTGGGGGTGCGCCCCGTGCCGCCTAACCGTCATATAACCCTCAATGAACCGTCAGGAGAACCGTCATTTCCGGCGGGCCTGCCGGCCGCGCCGCCGGCGGCGGATTCCGAGACCGACCTGCAGGCAGCGTGCAGAGCCACCTGGGCGGCCTACGCCAGCGCTTACCGCGACCGCCATGGTGTGGCGCCGGTGCGCAACGCGAAGGTCAACGCCAACGTCCGGCAGATCGTGCAGCGGCTCGGCCACAGCGAGGCGCCGCTGGTGGCCGCGTGGTTCCTGACTGTCAACGAGCGCTACGTGGTGCAGAACATGCACGACCTGGGCGCGCTGCTGGCGAAGTGCGAGGCATACCGCACGCAGTGGGCCACCGGTCGGCAGGTGACCGAGGAAGCCGCCCGGCAGACGGACAAGACCCAGACCAACCTGGGCGCCGCCGACGCCGCCAAGGCGCTGCTGGCACAGAGGAGGGCGGCACATGCTGGGTAATCAGGAGCAGGATCGGCTAGTCGATCTGCTGGTGGCCACCGCCGAGGTGATTGGCGACCAGCTCAGCCCGAACGCCGCCGCCTACATGGTTTCGGATCTGGCGCAGTACCCGCTGCCGATGCTGGAGCGCGCGCTGGCGGCCTGCCGCCGAGAGCTGAAGGCGCGGCTTTCGCTGGCGGCGATCCTTGAACGCATCGAGGACGGCCACCCGGCACCGAATGAGGCTTGGGCCAACGCGATCCGTGCCGCCGACGAAGGTGCGACCGTGGTGTGGACTGAGCAGACCCGAGATGCGTGGGCGGCGGCGCTGCCGCTGGTGCAGGCGGGCGACAAGATCGCTGCCCGGCCGGCATTCCTGGAGGTCTACACCCGGTTGGTGAAGGAAGCGCGCGCTGCGCACCGGGGCGCCACCTATCAGCTGTCCCTTGGCGGCGACGTGTCCGGTCGGGATAGCGTCCTGCGCGAGGCGGTGGCCGCTGGCCAGCTCATGAAGGAGCAGGTGGAGGAGTACTTGGCCCTTCCGCCCGCCACTCCGGCCTTCGACCCGGTGGCGCTGCTGGCCGGAACCGTTGAGGCATCGCCGACCGCGGACGAACGGACCCGTTCGCGCCTGGCTGAGGTCGTCGCGCTGCTGGAGGGCAAAGCCGCATGAGCCCCGATCACTTCAACGTCGAAGTGCGCCCTGTGAGCGAGCCGGTGGCCGAGGCGGGCTGGTATCTGGCCTACGGCTACGGAATCAAGCCGCTGGTGGTCTACGCGACGCGCGGGATGACTGTCTGGCGCGACGGCATGCGGCGGATCCCGATCACCCGCTACGCCGGCCCGATCCCGGAGCTGCGCTGATGTGGTCGAACGCACCGCCGCCGACCGAGGCGGAGGCAGCACGCATCGAACTGGCGAAGACCGGGCCGTGCATGGCATGCCTCGTTCGCTACGCGCAGGGCCTGATGGCGAAGAAGCACGTGATCTACGGCTGCGAATACAACCACGCCAAGTCGGGAAACATCCGGCGCGGCCATTTCTTCGGCTATGCGTTGTGCCAATGGCATCACCAGCGATACCGCAGCGAACACATGACGCAGAAGCAAATGGTGGCCCGCTGGGGCCCACCCCTGCACTGGTCCAAGAGATTCCACGAGGCGTTCGGATCGGACGACGACCTGATCGCACAGCAGACCTACATCAACGAACTGAGGGCGGCAGCATGAAGAAGACGAAGACCTTGGCGCCGAGGCTGAACCCGCAACGCGCACCACGCGAGCGGCGGATGGACCACAACACGGTATCCCGGCCCAAGCGAGCCAAGGCACGTGTGCTCGCCGATGGCCCGGCCGAGACGGTGGAGCAGTTCGAGGCCCGCGGCGGGCAGGTGCAGCGCCTGACGGCCAGCTGGGAGCAGCGAGCATGAGCATCCGCCAGGAAATCAACAAGGCGTTCACCGATGCCGAGGCTCGCCGGCGCGAGGTCATGTACACCGGCAGCATCGCTAAACGCATTGGGCAGCCGACCAAGGTAGTGCTCAAGGAGATGAGGGAGCTGGAGTTGGACGGAGCGGTTGTTCGTGTCCCCAGCTACTGCGCCGTCAACAACCTGGCATGGATGCGTGTGATCGATTTCGGAGGTGCAGCGTGACCGCGCCCACATTCTGGAGGCCAATCGCCGAGGCGCCGCAGGACGGTACACGGCTGATGCTGTGGGACTCGGTGAGCAAGCGGCCAGTGTTCGGCAGCTGGCGGGGTGACAACCCGGCGATCACGCACTATGCGGCCGAGCCGGCCGGCCCGGAGGTGCGCTGATGGACGCCATCGAGAAGCGGGCGCGGGAGCTGCTGGACGCTGAGCTGCGAAAGCTTGGGCTGCATGAGGACGCCTATCACGTTGGATGCGGTGCTGACCTCGACAGGAACGATCAGGCCGCGATCCACGCCATCATCGCCGCCCTCAGGCCGCCCGAGGAACCGGATCAGGCGCTGCTGGTGAGCATGGCGATGCTCGTCTACCACGGGTTCGGCCTGCTGGCGCCAGAACAGAAGCAGTCCCAGCTGCGCGAAATGCGCAAGCTGTGGGACGAAGTCATGGGCCGAGGCTACTACTCGCCCGCCAACCGGGAGCGCTACGTCGCCATGCTCGCCGCTCGCCCGGAGGTGCCTACCTGATGGGACAGCGAGAGAGGGCCTCAATAGGGCCGCAGCAAATCACCACCTGGCGCGATCGCGCGCTGCACGAGCAAACCACCAAGGGGAAGGCGCATGGGAATGAACGAGGCACGCGAACTGCTGTCGAGCCGGACGGGACCGAGGGCACTGAGCTTCGACGGAAGCATTGGTGGACCGAGCACTGAGGAAATTCTGGCCGCCCTGGCGTACGTCCCGGCCGGCCTTGGGCGCGAGTTGCTGGAGGCGCTGTGGTGGCCGGAGAGTGGCCAGCGGAGGCGCGAGCAGTTGCGCCAGGCGGTTGTCTCCCTGGTCGCGCCCGAGTTCACCCGCCAGATGCACGCCCTTGCCGATGCCCGGACTGACTACGGCATCGCCAAAGCCAGCATGGGCTGGTGCGGTGGTTCGGTTACCGAGGCGCAGAGGCGGGAGCTGGTCCGTACCGAGAAAGCGCTGGAAGATGCGCGCGCTGCCGCCTGGCCGAACAACACGATGGAGCAGCTTGGGGTGCTGGCCGGGGCGGTGATCGAAGAGATGGCGGGGGCATGCGAGTGTTCCCACTGCGGAGGCAAGAAGGCTCTTCCCAACCCTTCGGTCTCGGGAATCGTGAGCTGCGACAGCTGCGGGGGGAGTGGCTTCGATCCGCTCAGTGGCCGAAAACGTGCGGCCGCTATCGGTGCCGATTGGTCTGCCTACAGCCGTTTCTGGCGACCGGTCTATGAATGGATGCTTTTCAGCTTCCGCGCAGCGGAAGCGCGCGCTGTCAGGCAGTTCAACAAGGCCCTCACCAAAGCCGCATAGCGATGACTTCCTAGGTCATCGGAAAAGGCGGCAATCTTGCCACCATCCAATCGCAAGCCCCGGCCCAGCCGGGGCTTTTTCTTTGCCCGGAGAAGCTATGGCGCAGATCACTCCCCAACAGGCTGGCGGCGTGAACGTCGTGGCCTTCCTCGACATGCTGGCGTGGTCCGAAGGTACGGACAACGGCAAGCAGGCCACCAAGGACCGCGGCTATGACGTGATCGTTGGCGGGCAGTTGTTCAAGAGCTACGCCGACCATCCGCGCGTGGTGGTGGATCTGCCGCGGCTGAAGATCCAGTCCACTGCAGCCGGCCGCTACCAGCTGCTGCGCCGCTACTACGACGCCTACAAGAAGACGCTCGGCCTGAAGGATTTCTCGCCGCTGAGCCAGGACTTGATCGCGCTGCAGCAGATCCGGGAGCGCCGCGCGCTGCCGCTGATCCAGGCGGGCGAGATCGAGGAAGCCATCAAGGCCGTCCGCAAGATCTGGGCGAGCCTGCCAGGCGCCGGCTACGGCCAGCACGAACACAAGCTGGCCGACCTGCTGGCGGTTTACCGCAAGGCCGGCGGGACGGTGGCGCCATGATCGGGGTCGACGTGGATTGGCAGGCAATCGGCACCGCCGTCGGCGGCCTGATGGTTGGGGCTGGCGGTGTGGCGCTGTGGTGGCGCAAGCAGTTCGTAGAGACAGCCAGGGAAGGGGCCGAGGTCAACGTGATCCAGCTGATGCGCGAGGAAGTGACACGGCTGGGCGAACGGGTTGGCCGCATGGAGGCCAGGGAGCTGCGGCTCATCCGTCACATCTACCGGCTCGAAGGGCTGATGCGTGCGGCCGGCTTGGAGCCGCCGCCGTTTGACCCGGACAGCGACACGATCAGAGCAGGAGGTTCGGAATGAACGACAAATGGAATCCGCGCCTGTGGCTGCGGGACTGGTTGAATAAGCCTTCGAAGGCAGAAAGGAGGGCCAAAGATACTCATTCGGCCCTCATGGATCTATGCAAAGAGACGAGCCTTACGGATCCCATCCGACAGTTGCTGAAATGACCTTTTCAGCTTTGTCGCGCATAGCGGCATATTTGGCTTTGCCGATGGCGTGTGCGGATGAGGCGGAATCGCCTTCAAGTGACTCAGCGGCCTTGTAGAAGAGGTTCTCCTCTTCCTTCATCAAGTGGTCGATAGCGATCCGGAACTTGTGAGGCTCTGGATGCGTGGTAATCAGCGCGGATAGCAACAGCTCGAGTGCGCGTTGTTTCCCTTGGGCCTCAAATCCTGTCAAGAAGCTCTTCTCGTCAAAACCAACAATCTCAGTCATTTCGCCCTCCTTGGGCTGTGTCGGTAGCACGCACAGCGTACCCCAGGGAGGGCGACCCATTTATGTAGGTGCCCAATGCTGGACCCACTACGCCCTTACGCCGACCTGCTCAAGCTGCTGGCGGTCCTGGCGCTGGTCGGCGGCTTGTTCGTTACGGGCTGCCAGCACGGCAGCGACCACCAGGCTGCCAAGGATCAGGAAACCATCGCCAAGGCCGACAACGCGCGCGCTGCCGCAGAGGCTGACGCTGCAGAGAACCTTCGTGCGGCCAACGCCTGCGGCCTCCTGCTGGAGGACGTGAACCGGCAGACGCAGGCATCGATCGATGCTGCCGCGCGTCAGAGGGCGGCAGCCGATGAAGCTGCGCGCCAGGCGGAAGCGGCGGCAGCCGAGAGCAAGCGCCGAGCCGACAAGGCTGAGCAGGCGCTGCAGGCCGCCAAGAGCAAGCCGGCATGCCGGTCCCAACTGGAGATGGCCCTATGCGCCGACATACCGCTGCTTTGATGCTGGTCGCTGCGCTGCCGCTGTGCGGGTTTGGCAGCTGCAGCAAGGCTGCCAAACCGGACATTCCCAAGGTGGTGTACGTCACGGTGGAGAAGCCGGTGGCGCCGCCCGCTGCGTTGACCCGGCAGTGCCCGATCACTCGGGCACAGGATCGGACCGTTGAACAGGTGGTGTCCGCCTACAACGCCAACATTCTGAGCCTGCAGCAGTGCAACAAGCAGCTGGGCGAGATCCGGCAGTTGCAGGCTGATTGAAGCGCGAATCGCGCCTATCACATCTGCGGCAGAAAGTCTTTGAAACTGGTTACCAAGACATTGGAACCAGTGAAGTCAAACCTAACGAGGCCCCGTCTGGATGTGACCCAGCGGGGCCTCAGCGTTTCAGCGCGGCCTAGGTTCGCTACCGAACGTCCGTCGTCCTGCCCGATGGGCTGGCCGCGCTTCCTGTTCAGGCAGATCCAGAAGGAGCAGGTATGTCCAACATCATCAACCTCGACTTCAAGGGGAGTGCCGTTCGCTTTACCGACGACGGCTGGTTCCATGCAACGTCGGCCGCCGATCGCTTCGGTAAGCGTCTGCAGAACTACCTGGACAACGTGGACACCAAGGAATACATGGCAGCGCTCTGTGTAGCCCTAAATCACTCCAAAGAGAGTGATTTAATCCGGGCGACCCGAGGCAGGGCCGGTGGCACTTGGTTCCACCCGAAGCTGGCGGTTCACTTCGCGCGCTGGCTGAGCACCGAGTTCGCAGTCTGGTGCGACCTCCAGATCGACGAACTGCTGCGCACTGGCCAGCGGCGGGCTATGACGGTCTGGCAGCAGCTCCAAGCCGCCCAGGTGGCGGAGAAGGACTCGGCTGCCAAGGGCTCCTATGGTTCGCGCCTGATGAACGACCGTAAGCGCGAGAAGGCTGGGCTGCAGCGGGAGTTGGCCAGGCTGGAGGCACAGGTGGTCATCCCGCTGTTCCCGAACGAGGCCGCGGCATGAATTGGATTGAGGGATTGGTGTGCATCGCGGCCATCATCGGCCTGTGCGTCATCGTGGATGCCGTCTGCGCCACGGTACGGTACTGGTGCGGGGAGCGACAGCGGCGCTACTACCCGATGCCGGCGCCGCCGGAACGCAGCCCGACCGCTCCACCAGGAGAGGAATAATGGCCGGCCAGGTTGGAGCAGGGCGCCGTATGCTGGCGCTGGGAAGGCTTAAGGCGGGAGCGCTCAACAAGACTGAAGCCGCCTATGCCGAGCGCCTGCGCGCGCTGGAGGCATCTGGCCAGATCCTCTGGCATAAGTTCGAGGGCATGAAGCTGCGCTTGGCTGACAACACGTTTTACACCCCGGACTTTGCAGTCATGGCTGCCGACGGCGTCATGGAGTGCCACGAGGTGAAGGGCCACTGGCAGGACGATGCCAGGGCCAAGATCAAGATTGCCGCGGCCATGTACCCGTTCCGCTTTATCGCGGTGAAGGTCAGGCGCAAGCGCGACGGCGGTGGCTGGGAAGTGGAGGAATTCTGATGCACGCGACAGTGACTGCGTCGGTCCGCCTGCGCTGGTGGCTGCGCTGGTGGCTGCGGTGGTATCTGGCTGCCGTGGTGTGGTTTGCCCGGGCCACGGGCATGGAACCGGACTGGGAGCGGGTCGAGTGGTGGATACGCCGCGGCCTGGTACTGCGAACGACGAGGGATGGTGATGGACGCTGCACGGATTGAAGAGGTGGCGGCTGCCCTGACCGCTGAGCAAGCGGCGCGCGCTGGTGCTGATGCTGCCCTGTCAGCGCTCATCGAAGGCAGCACCGACAGCCGCATCGACCGACTGGTCGGGATCATCGAGCAGCAGGGCAAGCAGATCGCCGAGCTGGCAATGCACGTTGGCCTGCTCGTGCAGGCGGTGGCGCAGCTGCTGGGCGAGGAGGCCGGTGCACCGGTGCAGGATGAAGATGCCGAGCCTGAGCGCGTCGACCTGGACGGGAAGCCCTACTGATGAGCGCCCGAGGGCTGGCAGGTAACCGGCAGGCCAAACGCGCCTTGCCGACGAACAGCCGAGCTTGGCGCGCGCTGCGAGAGACCATTCTGGTTCGGGACCTGTACCGATGCCAGGAACATGGCTGCGGTGTTCTCTGCACCGGGCGCGGCCAAGCCCACGTCGACCACGTGGATGGTGACCCCAACAACAACGCCCCGGAGAACCTGCGGACGATGTGCATCAGCTGCCATAGCCGGAAGACGGCCCGCGAGGACGGCGGCTTTGGGAACGCCCAGCAGGTGGTTGTGGGGTGCGACGCCGACGGTTGGCCGATCAAGTAGGCCAACAGCGCCGGCGCGGGGTTATCCACAGAAAGCTGAATGAAAAGGGGAGGGGGGGCTCAAAAGTTTGGGCCGATCGCCCGGCGATACGAGCGCCCCCCGTTCTTCGCGCATCCACAGTTGGAAAGACGACCCCCCGACCGGGGCAGAAAATGGCAAATCCAAGGACACCAGCCGCAAAAGCAGCAGTTTCTGGCGCAGCGGCCAAGAACCCAAAACGGCACAAGGACCGCAAGACGCCGAAAAAGGCCAAGGCGGTCGGGCCTCCCTACAAGGGGATGACGAAACCGCAGATCGCGGTTTGGCGTGAGCAGGTCGAAAACATGCCGTGGCTGCATGCCGGCCACCGGCTATTGCTGCGCCAGGTCTGCATCTTGGCGGCTCGGATGGAGACCGACCCAGAGATGGGGGTTTCGGCCCTCCAGGCGCTGGGCTCCCTGCTTTCCAAGCTCGGCGCAACGCCGGTTGACGAGACAAAAGTGAATCATGGCGGCGAAGAGGACGAAGACCCCGACGACAAGCTCTTCTGATCGCACTTCGGCCTATGCGCTGGCCGTGGTAGCAGGTGAGATCGTGGCCGGTCCCCATGTGCGAAATGCATGCCGCCGGCACCTTAAGGACCTGCAAGACGGTCACGAGCGCGGCCTCTACTTCGACCAAGCTGCGGCGCAAAGGGTTTTTGAGTACTTCGAGACGATTCTGAAGCTCTCCGAGGGCCAGTTCGAGGGCCGCTCTTTTGAGCTGCACCCCTCGCAGGCATTCATTCTCGGATCGCTGTTTGGCTGGAAGAAGGCGGACGGCAACCGGCGATTCCGTCGCGCCTATATCGAGATGGGCAAGGGCAACGGAAAGTCGCCCATGGCCGGCGGCATTGGTTTGTATGGGATGACCTCCGACGGGGAGGCTGGCGCGCAGATCTACGCCGCGGCCGCGAAGAAGGAGCAGGCCGGAATCCTGTTCGCCGACGCGGTGAAGATGGTTAAGGCGTCAAAGGCGCTGATGAAGCGTCTGGAGTTCTCCGGCGGCGAGGGGCGCGAGTACAACATCGCTCACCACAAGAGCGGCAGCTTCTTCCGGCCGGTTTCGCGGGACACCGGGCGAACAGGCTCCGGTCCTCGCCCGTACTTCGTGCTTGCCGACGAAGTCCACGAGCTGCCCGACCGGCGCGCCATCGAGATGCTGGAGCGCGGCTTCAAGTTCCGGCGACAGCCGTTGCTGTTCATGATCACCAACTCGGGCAGCGACCGAAACAGTGTTGCCTGGGAGGAGCACGAGCACGCGGTGAAAGTGGCGGCTGGGCATACCGAGGCGGTCAACGATCCGACCTTTGTCGGTGAGCCGCTGGACGATCGCACTTTCAGTTACGTGTGCGCGCTCGATGATGGCGACGACCCACTGGAGGATCCGACCTGCTGGGCCAAAGCGAACCCGTTGCTCGGGATCACGATCACGGAGGAGACGCTGCGGGACATTGTTCACCAAGCGAAGGCGATTCCCGGCCAGTTGAACGGCGTGCTGCGCCTGCACTTCTGCGTCTGGACCGATGCTGAAACTGCATGGATGACCCGCGCGACGCTGGAGCCGGCATTGGCCGACTTCGAGATTGCCGAACACCACGGAAAGCCGGTGTATGGCGGGCTCGATCTGTCGCAGGTGCGCGATCTGACCGCTGCGGCGTTCGTCGTCCAAACCGGCAGCTTGCCGATCACCGTCATGGTGGAGGGCGAGGAGCGCGTGGTCGAGAAGCCGACGTTTGATGCTTGGATTGAGGCATGGACGCCCGGCGACACGGTGGACGCACGCCAGCTGAAGGACAAGTTGCCCTACCGGACGTGGATCGAGGCTGGCCACTTGCACGCGCCGAAGGGCAAGACGATCAGCTTCCGACATGTGGCTCAGACGCTGGCCGACTACGACCAGGGCTACTCCATTCAGCTGATGGCCTATGACCGGTATGTGTTCCGCCGCTTCGAGGACGATGCCAAACAGATTGGCCTTTCGCTGACCTTCGCCGAGCACCCGCAGGGCGGCACCAGGAAGGGCAAGCCGCTAGAGGCCGCAGCCGAGGCCGCCAAAGCAGCAGGGCAGCCGGTGCCAGAGGGCATGTGGATGCCCGGCTCGCTCAACCTGTTGGAAGAGGCCCTCTTGGAGGGCCGGATCCGACTGAAGAAGAACCCGGTCCTCGTTTCAGCGCTCATGTCGGCGGTGATCGAAACCGACAAATGGGATAACCGCTGGCTCTCCAAAGAGCGGTCCATCAACAAGATCGATCCCGCCGTCGCACTGTGCATGGCTATTGGTGCAGCGCACGCGAGCTTTGTCCGCTCAGCTTCTGTGTACGAGAAGCGCGGGATCCGGTTTCTATAGGGAAAACCATGTCCAGGTTCAATGAAGAAGACCTGAAGTCGCTGGACCGGCTCTGGAATCCGCCGCCGGCGGCGCCACCCAGCGCACGCGCTGAGGCCGGCCAGTTCACGGGAATGAATGACCCGGCTTTGCTGGAGTTCATCCGATCACAGGGCGGCCACGGCGGCGGTGGCTACCAGCTGCGCAACATGGCGGTGCTGAGGTGCCTGTCCCTGATCTGCGGGACCATTGGCATGCTGCCGCTGAACCTGGTTGAGTCGGGCGGGAAGAAGCGGATAGCGGTTGAGCATCCCGCGCACCGCCTGCTGAAGATCAAGCCGAACCCGTGGCAGACACCACTGGAGTTCAAGCGGCAGATGGAGCTGGCCCGGCAGCGGCACGGGGACGCCTACGCGCGGATCGTTTGGTCAGCAGGCCGGCCAATCCACCTGATCCCGCTGGACTCCCTCGCGGTGCGGGCTGAGCTGGGCGACGATTGGCGGATGATCTACCGGTTCAACAGCAAGAAGCGCGGCGAGGTGATCCTCAAGCAGGAGGAAGTGCTGCACATCCGCGATCTATCCGTGGACGGCGTGACAAGCCTCTCCAGGATGAAGCTGGCAGATCGGGCCATCCGCCTGGCGCTTGATGCGGAACAGGCGGCGAGCCGGATCTTTGAAACCGGCAACATGGCTGGCGGTGCCATCGAGGTGCCCAATGCGCTCAGCGACGTGGCCTACGAGCGCATGCGCACGTCCCTCGACACCGAGTATGCCGGCGCCGCCGCGGCGCAGCGCTGGATGCTGCTGGAGGAGAACGCCAAGGCCAACAAGTTTGGCAGCACCGCGCAAGAGGCCCAGCACGTCGAGAACCGCAGCGCACAGGTGGAGGAAGTGGCCAGGCTCTATGGCGTTCCCCGCCCGCTGCTGTTCCTGAGCGACACCAGCTGGGGCACAGGCATCGAGCAGCTGGGCATCTTCTTCCTGCAGTTCACGATGCTGGAGCACTTCACCAACTGGGAGCAGGCGGTCGCGCGATCGCTGATCGATGAGCGGGACCTGGAGCGCTACCAGCCGAAGTTCAACGTGCGGGCGCTGATGCGCGGCACGCTCAAGGATCAGGCCGAGTTCTTTAAGGCGGCTCTGGGTGCGGGCGGCAGCCAGCCATTCCACACTGCGAACGAGGTCCGTGACCTGCTGGATTACCCCGAATCGGATCAGCCCGGGGCCAATGACCTGATGAACCCCATGACACAGAAGGGAAAGAGCAATGAGCCTCCGGCAGCTGCCTGAAATCCGTGCCGAGCGTCGGCTCGGCGCCGCCCAGTTCGACATGCGCCCTGACGCGCTCGAACGCTGGGAGCCTGAAGTACGCGCCGCCGGCAACGACGCGAACAGCATCTCGATCTATGACTCGATCGGCGAGAACTGGGAGGGGACCGGCGTAACCGCCAAGCGGATCAGCGCCGCGCTTCGTGCCATCGGCGCGAAAGACGTGGTGGTGAACATCAACTCGCCCGGCGGCGACTTCTTCGAGGGAGTTGCGATCTACAACCTGCTGCGCGAGCACCAGGGCAGAGTGACCGTCCAGGTGATGGGCCTGGCCGCGTCAGCAGCGTCGGTGATCGCGATGGCCGGTGACGAGATCCTGATGGGCGACGGGTCGTTCCTGATGATCCACAACGCTTGGGCGGTGGCCATCGGCAATCGGCACGACATGGCCGACGCGGCAAAGCTGCTGGAGCCCTTCGACGCAGCCATGGCAAAGGTCTACGCGGCCCGCTCGGGTGTCACCGCGGCCGAAGCGGCCCGGATGATGGACGAAGAGACCTGGATCGGCGCCGCCCAGGCGGTAGAGGACGGCTTCGCCGATGGCTTGCTGGACGGAGCTGCCGCTACCAAGGATGCCAAGCAAGCATCGGGTGGACGCAAGGCCCTGGCCTTGGTCGAGGCGGCGATGGCCAAGGCAGGCCACTCCCGCTCCATGCGGCGCGACACCCTGAAATCGCTGTTCAACGGCAAGCCGAGCGCTGCCGGGTCCGCCACGCCGAGCGCTGGCGGCAACGAAACCTCGGCCCTGCTGCAGGGCCTTCTCGACAACATCAAAGCCTAAGAGGCCAACACATGACCAAGATGACCCATGGCCGCGTCCCGCGCGGCCTCGTTTCCGTGCACGCCGATGGCGGCAGCCAGCCCGACGTGAAGGTGCTGGTGGAGTCGCTGAACAAGGCATTCGCCGACTTCAAGGCCGAGCACACCAAGCAGCTGGAAGAGATCAAGAAGGGTAGCGCCGATGCATTGCAGGCCCTGAAGGTCGACAACATCAATGCTGACATTACCCGCCTGCAGGCCGCGGTCGACCAGGCCAACACCCAGATGGCCGCGTTCCAGATGGGTGGCGGTGCGGGCGGTGAACGGCTGGCCGATGCGGAATACAGCACTGCCTTCTCGGCGCACTTCCGCAAGGGCGACGTGCAGGCGGCGCTGAACAAGGGCGTGGCTGAAGAGGGCGGCTATCTGGCTCCGGTGGAATGGGATCGCACCATCACCGACCGGCTCGTCATCCTGTCGGACATGCGCCAGCTGGCCAACGTGGTGCCCTGCTCGGGCGCTGGCCTGACCAAGCTGTACAACATGGGCGGCACGGCGTCCGGCTGGGTCGGCGAAGAAGATGCTCGCCCGCAGACCGCTGGCCCGCAGTTCAAGTCGCTGGGCTTCGGCTGGGGCGAAATCTACGCCAATCCGGCCGCCACCCAGCAGCTGCTGGATGATTCGGAGATCGACCTGGAAGCATGGCTGGCTGGTGAGGTGGATACCGAGTTCGCCCGGCAGGAGGGCGTCGGCTTCTTCGCTGGCGACGGCGTGAACAAGCCGTTCGGCATCCTCACTTACGTGGAGGGTGGTGCCAATGCGGCCAAGCACCCGTTCGGCGCCATCAAGGCGGTGAACAGCGGGGCGGCGGCAGCGATCACTGCCGACGGCATCATCGACCTGGTGTACGACTTGCCATCGGCCTTCACCGCCAATGCGCGCTTCGCCATGAACCGCAAGACCCAGGGCGCCGTGCGCAAGCTGAAGGATGCCCAGGACAACTACCTGTGGCAGCCGTCGCTGATCGCCGGCCAGCCTGCCACCCTGGCCGGCTTCCCCGTGCAGGATGTGGCGGCGACCCCGGATGTGGCCGCCAACGCTGTCGCAGCACTGTTCGGTGACTTCAAGCAGACCTACACCGTCTACGACCGCAAGGGTGTGCGCGTGCTGCGCGATCCGTTCACCAACAAGCCCTACGTGCAGTTCTACACCACCAAGCGTGTGGGCGGCGGTGTGCACAACCCGGAGCCGATGCGAGCCCTCAAGATCGCCGAGTAATCGGCCCAGGGAACAGCGGAACCTGGGGCGGCTTCGGCCGCCCCTTCACTGGGAGAAGCTATGAGCAAGCTCACGAAGCCGTTTCGCGGTGTACGCGACGGCGAGATTTACCCGACTGATTTCACCGTCGGGGATGAATGCCCGCCCGAACTGGAAGCAGGTGCCCGGGCCTTGGGTGCGTTGTCAGAGGACAAGTCTTCGGCTGGACCGGAATCGGATGAGAAGCCGGCGCTGATAGCCAAGCTCGAGGCCGCCGGCATCCCGTTCGACAAGCGCTGGGGGGCGGAGAAGCTGGCCGCGGCTCTGGCTGAAGGGAAGAAGGACTGACATGCCCATCGTCTCACTCGCACAGGCCCGCTCGCATGTGCGAGTTGAGGCCGATTACCCCGAGGAACAGCTGCAGGCCGCCATTGCCGGCGCGCAGGATGCAGCGCAGGCATACCTCAATCGGCGGATCTACGAGGACGCCGACGCCTTGGCTCTGGCAAGGCGAAGCTACCCAGCCGTAATGCAGGCCGCCGCGCTTGCAAAAAGCCAGGCGCTGGCAGATGCGGCGTTCATTGAGGATGGGGACGAGCGCACCGCCGCGATACGGCTGGCGGTTGTCGCCCATCGCGAGGCGACAGTAGAGGCGGAGGCCTGCATCCACGGCGTTGTTGCGAATCCGAGCATCTTCTCTGCCATCCTGCTGACGCTCGGTCACCTCTACGCGAACCGCACTGATGTGATCGTGGGGGCTCAGGCGGTCGAGCTACCCAACGGTGCCAAGAGCCTGCTGCGCCCATACCGAAGGGTGATGATGCCATGACGCTTCTAGATGGCGATCTGCAGCACCGAATCCGCTTCGAGCGCAAGACCGAAACGCGCGACCCGCTGGGCGGCCCAGGTAAGCCGGTGTGGGTCGAGGTTGTGAGTGTGTGGGCCAAGGCCACCAACAATCTTGCGGCAACGACAGAGGCGGTCGCCGCCGGTGCCGAGCGCTACCGGGAGCAGGTTCGGTTCGATATCCGCCCGCGTGACGTTGATCCTCAGTGGCGGATCGTGTTCCGTGGCCGTGTCTTCGATATCAAGAGCATCGCACCCAGCAACGACCGCAGCGAGATGGCGATCATCGCCGTAGCGGGGTTGACCAATGTCTGAGCAGGTGAAGATCGACGGTCTGGACGGCCTCCTGCGTTCACTACGGGCCGCTCCCAAGGCGATTCAAGGGCGAGCCGTGCAAGCCGGTATGCGCAAGGGCGGCAACGTCATCCGCGACGACGCCCGGCGGCGGGCTCCGAGAGCATCGGGGTTCATGGCCTCGCAGATCGTCACCCGCCGGGCCAACACCAAAAGCCGGCAGCGGGCAGGTGTGGGCCAAAGCGGCGAGTACTTCACGGTTGGGGTTAAGACCGGTCGTCGCCGCAAGTACGCCAACACCAAGCGGAACCGGCGCCGTGGCCGCGTCGGGAAGGTCTATGAGGAGGCGGGCTGGGCCTATTACTGGCGCTTCAAGGAATTCGGCACCAGAAAGATGAGGGCCGAGCCGTTCCTCACGCCGGCAGGCGAGGCCAAAGGGCCGGAGGCGGCGCAGGTAATCATCAATGAAGCCTGGGCGGCGCTCGACAAGCAGCTCAAGAAGGATGGCTGGCGATGATGGTTCCCCTGATCCAGTCCCTGCTGCAGGGTGATGCAGCGGTTCGGCACGTGCTGGGCGACCCGATCCGGTTGTGGCCGGGAACCGCGCCACAGGATGCAGCACTGCCCTACGCGACGTGGGAGGTGGTCGGCGGATCGCCCACCGCGATGCTGTCCGATGCGCCGCCGGCCGACGGCTGGCGAGTCCGATTAACCGTGTGGGGCAAAGCCATGACGCAGGCCAACGGCGCGGCCGTCGCCATCCGCGACGCGATCGAGCGCGTGGGCAGCATCGAGTCTTACAACCCGACGCCTGACAGCGACGGCACGGACGCCTTTGGCATCTCCTTCGACGCCAGGCTCCTGCAACTGCGCTGAACCACACAACGGCAAACCACTGGCCCCGCAAGGGGCCTTTTTCATGCCCGGCGACGGGCGCAACACAAGGAAACCCTTATGGGACAGGTAATCAAGTCGAAGCACTCGCAGCTGTTCGTCGCCATCGCCGCGGCCGAGGTCATCAAGGTGACCCGCCTGCGTTCGGTCGGCTTCCCCGATGGCCAGGCATCGGAGATCGATATCTCCGACTACGACGACGACTGGGACCAGTTCGTCGCCGGCCGCAAGCAGACCGGCAGCACCAGCATCGAGATCATCTACGACAGCGTCGACCACGAGAAGCTGGAAGAGCTGCACGAGACCGGTGCCGTGGTGAATTGGCTGGTGACCGCGCCGCTGTCGGAAACCGAGGGTGTGGCCAAGCCGACCGCCGTTGCCGGCAAGATCACCCCGCCGGACACCGTGCTGTCCAAGCAGTTCGACGGCTTCGTGCAGAACTTCGCGGTGACCAGCCAGGACAACGATGTGTGGAAGGCGACGATCACCATCCGCGGTTCCGGCGCCGTCACCACGCACCGCCCGACGCCGTAAGGCTGCGGCAACGGCGCACACCCAGGCCCGCTCCGGCGGGCCATCTCTCTGACGGGGCGCGCGGATCCTCCGCGTGTTAGCCGTGCGCGGCCCGCGCGCCCTGTCGCCATTCAAGGAAACGGCCAATGAGCAAGACCAGCGAAACCACCCAAACCCAGCCGCAGCAGCCCGTGAGCATCCTGCAGTCGTTCACCAACCTGGGCATGTTCGCCTCCAAGGACGTTCGTGCCGACACGATCACCTTGCCCAACGGTGCCAAGGCGCAGTTCCATGTTCGCGAGCTGCCGGATGCGGAGTTCCGCAAGCTGTGGGGCGAAGGCGACCGCGCCAAGCTGATCGCAGCGACCATCTGCGACGAGGACGGCAAGCCCGTCATGAATGTGGAGCAGGCCGCCCAGCTCAAGCCGCTGGTTGCCGCTGAGCTGCAGCGTGTGGCTATGAAGCATTCCGGCTTCGGCGAGGATGCTGCCCAAGCCCAGGCCGACGCGGGAAACGGCTAAGGCAGCGCGGTGAGGACTGGTTCTGGAAGGTCCTCGCCGGCCACCTGCATCGCACGGTGTCTGAGCTGCAGGCGAGCATGTCGCGCCGGGAGTTCTTGGAATGGTGGGAGTTCCATAAGCGGAATCCCATCGACCCGGTAAGCCTGCACATCAAGCCCGCTGCCTTCGCCGCGTACATCACCGCCTCACACAGCCAGGGCGGCACCAAGCGCTCCTTCCAGGAGTACTTGGAAACCCTCGCGCCGCGTTCCGAGGAGGACGAGGCGCAGGACTGGTTCGATCGACTGGGATGACCATGACCAACACCTTCGGGCGCTTTGCTGCCCTCCCCATCGGCCCTCTGCTCGCTGCGCGCGACGGAGGGCTCACGCTCGCCACGACGAGCGCGGCCGACCTCAACCGCATGGCACGGTCGGACATAGCGCAAAGTGCCGGCACGGTGGGCGCAGAGTTCGCCCTATGGGGTGAGGACGATATGTCGGCGGTGGTAGGCATCGTCAACGGCGCGGCATCGTTGGCCGGCTATCCGGGCTCAGATGCCGGCGGAATCGGCTGGAACCTTGCTGGGGGAAGGGTGATCGCCAATGGCAGCGCGGTCGCGGTAGGGCTTCCATTCGTTGGCCGAGGGGATACCGCTGGCGTACTGGTGGAAATCGGAATTCCGAACCGCCTTAAGCTGTACCGCAACGGTGAACTTGTCCACGAGCGGGATTTCACGTTGGCCGGGCCACTGCACTTCGCCGCTGCACTCGCCGCAACCAAGGCCGGCGGGCTGTCCCTGGTGGTCAATGCGGGTCAATGGGGCGCACGGAGCCCTGCCGCCGCCGCTGGTTGGTACACCCCAGGACCTGCCGCCGATGTGGTGCGCCTCGCCGACGCTGACTGGCTCACGGCCCCGGGCGATACACCTGCGAACGTTCGCTTCGAGGGGTTGGTTGCCGAGGGCCTGACCCTTGTTAGCGAGATCAGCTTCTGGCCGTGGGGAGGCGAATCCCTGATCCAGACCAGTGCCGCGGAATGCTTGGTGCTGGATGCTGAGGGGCTTCTGGACGGACTGGCACAAGGCGGTGTGTCTGGATTGCCGGTACAGATCCGAACTGGTCCGGAAGACGGCATGCTCAATGACACGGTGCCTGTGTTTCGCTTCGCGGTGGATCGCATCGAGATCAACGACGACGGCAGTAAGACGTTGCACTTCAAAGACGCCCACGATGATCTTGACGGGACGATCAACCGTGGGGTCTTCCTGCCCAACATTCCCGCACTCGCCTGGAAGCCGCAGCCAGTGGTAATTGGGGCTGTTGCCAGCGTACCCGCCATGGGGGCCAACTCAGATGCCACGGCCATGTTTGTGGCTGATGCGCCGATCTATGCGGACACGGTGATGGACCGAGGCGACACATTGGAGCCTGGAACGTTCAGCGTCTCGCCGGATGGGCAGCAATTGCTGATGAAATCGCCACCGGTAACCCCTGTGGTGGCAGACCTGTCCAGCATCGGCCCGGGGCAGCAACCTGCCACACTGCGGCAGGCTATGGCCGATATCATGGGAAGGCTGGGCAAGACAGCATGGGTAGCGGCTGATTGTGCAGCGATCGATGGCGAAACCGGGTATGCCGGCATTGGCTACTACGCCGGCAGCGCGGTCACCGGTCGAGATGCAATGAACGCGATCCTCCCCAGCTACGGCGCGGGTTGCTACCAGGATCCGAGCGGGCCGCTACGATTCACGCGGGTGATTGCGCCGGAGACCTCCGGGGCAGCGCCAGCGTTTGATCTGAGCGAGGCGGACATGGCTGAAGACCTGCTCTGTGTCCCCGATGACGCGCCGAATCTGACCCGCCGGATGGCGTATCGGCCGAACGCCCAGGCGCTGTCGGCATCGGACCTGGTGACAGACGTAGTGGATGTGCCTCAATGGCGCCGCGACGAACTGGTGGGCCTGTTCAGGGCGCAGGTATATGGAGCCGGGGCGCTCCATCCTCACTATCGCAGAGCTGACGCAGCCGACCCGGTCGTGTCGCTGTTCTGGCGCTCGGTGGACGCACAAGCAGAGATCGACCGCGTAGTGGGCATCTACCGCGACCAACGCTTCTTCTATCAGGTCACCGTCCGGGGCGATCAACAGTTGGCCCCGCTTCCGGGACAGATTGGCCGGCTGACTTACAGCCGTTATGGCCTGGCCGACGGTAAGCCGGTGTTGGTGCGGCGCGTGGAGCGCAACCCTGCCACGGGGGACGTGGTGCTTACCCTGTGGGGATGATGACGTGTTGATTGGATATGGCATGCCGGCGGTGGAAACCGTCACCCTCACCGGCGGAACGTGGCTGTCGGCGGACCAGGGCTCGGCGCTCTTCGATGGTAAGCCGGGGCGAGCGTCGCGGATGCGGCGCACCAGTTCGCTGGCGATCACGATCACTCTGGCCGAGGCTGTTGTGCCGGGGATCATCGCGGTTCTCGGCCTCAACATCCCGCCCGGCGTGCAGGTGAGCGCGGCCGGCGCCAGCGGCACCACGGTGCGACTGCCCGACGGGAGTGTCTGCGCATGGCTGTTTCCGAAGGCCGATGCCCTGGTTTCGACCGTGTCCGTCGAGTTCGCGACAACCGCGACGAACGTGGACGTGGGCGAGATCGCGATCTTCCGGGCAGTCGAGGTGGGCATCAGCGACGGCTGGGCGGTGGCCACAATCGACACCAGCGTCCACACCCGTACCAAGGGTTCGCAGGTCAACACGGTTGCTGGACGTCTGTACCGCCGGCTGACTTGCACCCTGTCTGGTCGGGCGACGGCTGCCGTGCGCGGCGGTGGACTGGGCGGGACCGATTGGGAGACGGTGGCCGCTGCGATCGCGGGACGCCGGCGATCCTGCGTTGTGCCGCAGTACCGGGACATGATCAGCAAGGCGTTTGACCCGCTGCTGGCGGCGCGGTCGGCGCTCTACGGCTACCCGACGCAGCTGCCGTCGGCGGAGAACATCAGCCGGCAGTACTTCACCGGATACATGGAATTCGAAGAGGTTCCCGCGTAGCTGTTTGTTGAGGCCCTAAGAGAGTGCGAGAATCGGCGTGGAAGACTGACACGGGGATCGCAATGAGAAATCCAATGGCTTTGACAGCGGCTGCCGTCGTGCTGGCCTCGGGGATGCTCCTTGCCTCCTGTGGCGGCACGTCGCCAGAGCAACGCGCCTACCGCGAGGCGAGCAAGAATTGCCAGCAATGGGTCAAAGAGTCGGCCAAGAACCCATCCTCGGCGAAGATCCCGCAACCGGCCTCGGTCCGCAGCGCCAGCGGTCAGATCATCGTCCAGTGGGGGCATGGTGAGGGGCTGACGCTGATGAACGGTTTCGGCGCAAACGTCGACGCCACCGCGCGATGCACCATGTCGTTGGATGGCCACTTTCTGAAGGAGCTGGTGATCAACGACGAAGTGATCCGAAGATCGTCCTCCGACTGAGCGATCGTCAACAGAAGCCGCCCAATGGGGCGGCTTTTTTGTACCCATCTCGGCCCGCCATGTGCGGGCTTTTTTTGTGGATGACGGCATGAGCCTTTACACCCTTACCGTAGACCTGTTGCTGAAGTCGGGATCGTTCGAGAGAGACAGCGGGAAGGCCGCGCGTGTTGTAAAGCGCGACATGGAGACAATCCAGGCGTCAATGTCGGATGCTTCGCGTCGTGGCGCGGATGAGGTGTCTGCTGGATTCCGCCGCGTGGCCTTCGAAGCTGTTGGGATGACCTCGGCCTTGGCGGCGGTTAAAGCCGTGATTGGGAAGGCCGATGAGTGGACCAACCTGAACAACCGGCTTCGTCTCGTCACCAAAGACCAAGCGGCGTTCGTTGCAGCCCAGCAAGACGTTGTGCAGATCGCCAAGGCTACGCGGCAGCCGCTCGGTGCGACCGCCGAGCTGTATCAGCGCATCGCAATGAATCAGGATGCACTGGGGCTTTCCGGCGCGGGTCTTGCGCGAGTCGTCGAGACCATCAGCAAGACGATGGTGATCAGTGGCAGCAGTGCGGCCGCTGCCGAGGGCGCGTTGATTCAGTTGGGGCAGGCGTTCGCATCTGGCGCACTGCGGGGTGAGGAACTGAATTCAGTGCTGGAAGGCGCTCCGGCGCTCGCGCAAGAGATTGCTAAGGGGCTGAATGTCCCGATGGGCAAGCTGCGCGAACTTGGGCAAGCCGGAAAGTTGAGCGCTGACCAGGTAATCAACGCTCTCCAGCGCCAGGCCAGTGCGGTTGACGAGGCGTTCGGCAAGATGGACGCGACGGTTGGCCAGTCACTGACCCTGCTCAATACCAATCTTTCGGAGATGATCGGGCGCGCGGATGATGCGACTGGCGCCTCCCAGGCACTTGCAGCTGGCATTGGCCTGCTGGGCAGCAATCTTCAGACGGTCGCCGTTGGCAGCGCCGCAGTGGCCTCCGGCCCATTGGTGAAGGCGCTTCTGTCGCGGGTGGCGGCGGCAAACGCCGCGGTCGCCGCAGATCGCGCTGCAGCTGCCCAGAGTCTGGCAGCCGCTCAGCAGTTGGAGCTGCGTACGCGAGCGGCAATGCTGGATGCTCAGGCCGAAGCTCGCCGGATGCAGGTGATCGGCGGAAGCGTTTCGGTAAGTGCCAAGGCTGCTGCCGCGACGCTGGAGCATAGGCAGGCGACGTTGCTGCTCGCGCAAGCTCAGACTCAGGCCGCTGCGGCGAATGCTGGGTGGCTGGCGCGCGCGGGCTCGGCCACGTTGTCGGTGCTGGGCGGCCCTGCAGGCATCGTCACGATGCTGGCTACGGCGGCAGCCGGCTGGCTGCTCTTCCGAGACAACACTAACACCGCATCAGCTGCACTGATTGACTTCGGTGGCGCCGCCGATGTGGCGATTGAGAAATTTCGGGAGTTGAACCGGCAGCAGCAGGCTGGCGAGATCTTGCGGCTGCAGAAGGAAATCGGTGATGGTTACAAGGAGATCACGGCAACCATCCGTGACATGGCGCTGGAGTCTCAGAGGGGTATCACGAACTCCTACTCGGACGCATACGCGGCTTCGATCCGGCGTCTGGCCGACGAACTCAAGGCCGGCAAGCTCAGCGCTGACGAGTTCAGCGCACGACTTGAACAGGCGAATGCCAAAGTGCTCGAGGGTGCGACCGGCGCGGAGAGGTTCCGCGGTCGCATGGTGGAACAGACCGCAAGCGTCGCAACGCTCGCACGTGAAACCGAGCGTCAGGGCAATGTTCTTGAATCGTTGAATGCCGCCACCACCCAGGCCAAGAGCGCGACCGATGCCCTGTCTGGCTCCTTCAACGTATTGGGCGACTCGGCAGGCGCCGCAGGCAAGCGCATCGCGTCGGCCATGCAGTCGCTGCCGGGTCAGCTCGCCCGCGTGGGCAAGAGTGCAGCCGAAGTCGCACAGCTGGACGTGAATGACTGGTTCAAGGAGGCCCAAGCCAGCGGCGTCGACTTCTCCAAGCGCGATGACCCCAAGGTCAAGCAGTACATCGAGCAGGGCGCACAGTACATCCGGCTCCAGACGGAGCTGGCCGCTGCGCAGAAGAACTTCACGGAGTCGCGCAAGGCGTCGGCAGCCGCTGAGCGCGCCGGCGCCAAGGATCGCACGGCAGACGCGGAAGCGATCAAGCGCTACAACGAGCAGGCTGCAATGGCCGCGGCAACGATGGCCGGGCCGCTGGCCGAGGCCACCGAGCGGCAGAAACAGCTCGAGGACAAGCTCAAGGAAGCGCTGAAGGAAGGGCGCATCGAGCGGGCCGCGTACAACACGCTGGTCCTGGAGTCGCAGAAGGCGTTGGAGCAGTCCAGCGCGGAGATCAAGAATGCCCTCGCCAGCCCCGAGGCGCTCCTTGCGACGATGGATGCCGAGGTCGCCATGCTCGGCAAGGTCGGCCGTGCGCGCGAACTGTCGCGGCGCGAGATGATGAACGAGCGGGACATGCGGCAGGAGCTGCAGAAGGCGGTGGAGGCCGCGGGCAGCAAGGAAGCGCTGGCGCTGTCCAAGGGGGCAGCGAGCTACGAGCAGTACGAGCAGTCCATGCTGGACGCAGCCCGAGCATCGGCCGATCTGTCGCTGCGCGTGGAGGAGGCCGCTGCCAACGTTGAGGCGTGGGCCGGCGTGGTCGTCAACGGCGTGGGCGATGCCGCCGACGCCATGTCCGACTTCGTTGCCGGCGGCGTGCGCGACTTCGACAACCTGTGGGACGACCTGAAGGACACCGCCCGACGCGGGCTGCGCGACCTGACCCGCGAGCTGCTGCAGCAGAAAATCGTGATCCCCATCCAGACTCAGATCCTCAACGGGATGAACGGGCAGGGCGGTGGCTTGAGCCTGCAGAGCATCATGGGGCTGTTCGGTGGGAACGGCACCGCTGGTGGCGGTCAGAACCTGGGCACCATTGCCGGGCTGCTGTCCAAAGGGCAGGGGTTGTTTGGCGCGGGTGCCGCGTCCACCGGAGGAACGGCGGCCGGGTCGATGCTCGGTTTCGGCAACAACGTCGTTGCATTCACAGGTGGAGGAACGGCTGCCGCGGCCGGCGGTGCTGCCTCAGGAGCCGCTGGCGCGGCCACGGGTGCGCTCGGTGCCGTGGCGGCGTTTGCTCCCTATGCTGCCCTGATTGCGATGGGCATGCAGATGGCCGGGAGCGCCTACAAGGAAGGCTTCGGGCTGGAGAACCAGGACAAGTTCGATCTGCTGAAACGTGGTCACTTTGCTTCCGGCGGTCTGCTGACCCCGGTCATGCTCGACAGCATGTCGCTGGACTACCTCGGCCGCGCGCTGGGCATGAACCGGAAGACGGCGGCGATCTTCTCGGGTAGCTCGCTGATGGGCAAGGCGTTTGGTCGCAGTGCCCCGAAGATCACCGGCCAGGGCATCACGGGTTCGTACGGATTCGGTGGACTGGACGGTCAGAGCTACGCGGATGTGAAGCAGAAGGGCGGGTGGTTCCGATCCGACAAGAAGTGGACGCAGTACGGTGCCCTGGATCCGGGCATCGATCGCACGTTCGACATGGCTGCACGGCAGATCCGGGGCGCAACAACGGACCTGGCCAAGCAGTTGGGCGTGGACCTGTCGCGTCAGCTGGCAGGCGTCAAAGTCAGCCTGGGCAAGCTGCAGCTGTCGGCGGATTCGGAGGAGGCGCAGAAGCAGCTCGAAAGCTACCTGGCCGACATGCAGGACCGCCTGTACACCGAGGCGGTGAGGGCAGCGGGGTTCGGTGGGCAACTGGATGGCTTCTACAGCTCAGCCGATGTTTTTGGAGCGTTGAGCGCATCGATCCAGCTGGCGGTGGGCAATGCGGACGACCTCGGACGGGCGTTGAATGGCCTGGAGATCGACAAGGTCAACAAGGCCGTGGACTACTTCCAGGAGCTGGCAGCGGTGGCTGGCACGGACTTGGCCACACAGATCCAGAAGGTCAGCGGCCTGTTGGGCAACTACTCCACGCTGATGGCGGACGTTTCCACGCAGCTCATGACCGGCGACCTGTCCAGCTACCAGCAGCAGGCGCTGAGCATCGAGCGAACGTACCGGCAGCAGGTGAAGTCGGCCAACGACTACGCCAAGGCCCTGGGCTTGTCCGGTGCACGTGCCGAGGACCTGGCCAAGATCGAAGCGCTGCGCGCGATGAACATGGGCAAGCTGCAGGCACAGATCGACAAGGACAAGAAGGCCATGCAGTACGGCCTGTCGATCAGCGACCTGTCTCCGCTGACGGACCAGGAGAAGCTGGGCGAGGCGATGAAGGAGCTGCAGCGGGCGGTGGCCGGTGGGGACACCAGCGCTGCGCAGGCTGCGGCCCAGGCGGCCCTAGGCTTCGGTCGGAACCTCTACGCCAGTGGCAAGGACTACAACGGGCTGTACGACCAGGTGACCGGGCTCATCGACGGCATGAAGGTGGGCAACCTCGACAAGGATGACGGCACCAGCATGGGCCAACTGGCGGACGCTATCGAGGCCCTGCCGGACAACTTCAGCCGTGCCGTGTTCGACCTGGTGGTGGACAACAAGGCTCAGGCGGAGACGACGGCAGCAGTACGGGAAACCAATGCACTTCTGACCGATGCCCGCTCACTGCTGCAGGACCTGGTCTCCGTGACGACGCAAGGGGTGCGGACCAGCACCAGCTCGGCCATTCGCGCGGCTCTCAACGCAAGGTAAGTCACATGAAAGCAAGGAAAATAACCCTGATCGAGATCGGGGCAGGGCCGCTTCCATCGGTGACCCCTGTTCCGCTGCGGGAATCCTCTTGGTTCCCGATCGCGTACGTGTCTCCGGATGTGCCACCGGTGGAGGGTGTGGTGCCCAATCCGGTCGCCGATGGCGTGCTCATCGAGTGGGACGCCGTAGACCAGGAGGGGGTGATCTACATCATTGAGCGCGGACCAACAGCGCAGGGGCCGTGGACGGAGATCGCCCGGGTGGTTGAAACCCGCTATCTCTACAGCGATGGCAGTGGGCAGGAATGGTGGTTCAAGATCACCGCCAGCGTGCGCGGCAAGGCGGGAGAGGGTTCCATCATTCCGGTGAAGCCCCCGCCGACGGCGCAGGAGATCATCGACCTGATCGAAGAGCAAAACCGGCTCGGTCAAGAGATGGCAGCGGGGTTCGCCGAGCAGGCACAGCAGATCGCCAATCTGGACGCTGCCTTGAATGCGGCTGTCTTTGACCCTGAGATGGCATACAACCCGGGGGCGGTCGTTAAGTGGGAAGGCGGGCTGTACTACGCACTCGTGGAAACGAAAGGGAATTTGCCATCGGATGCGGCGTTCTGGAAGAAGATCGGCGACTACAGCTCCTTGGCGGAGGCGGTAGGGGCTCAAGGCTTGCAGCTGACAAATCACAGCGTTCGCATCGAGCAGACGGAGAATGGCCTGGCGGTCATCTCCGAGCGCGTTGATGGTGTGGCAACGGCGCTGGAACAAAAGGCAGACGCGGCTGCATTGAACGCCCTATCGAGCCGGGTGAGCGAGAGTGAGGATGGAATCCGAGCCAACGCCGAGGCAATCTCCGCAGCCAACGCGGCGATTGCAGGAAAGGCGGACACGTCCGCAGTGACGGCACTGTCCACCACGGTGCAACAGCAGGGCGAGAGCATCGCGGCGAACGCATCGGCGCTGACCAGCGTACGGTCTGAGCTGGGCGGCAGCGGAAACCTTGCATTCAACACGGGATTTGAGTGGGATGCGGGTGGATGGGACTGGATCTGGAATCCGGCCGGCTTCCAGGTGATGCGCAGGGATTGGTGGTCTGCGGACTGGTTCCCTGTCGGGGGGCATACGATTGGCTCAGCCGCCAACGGTGGGGCCGCGAGCTACAACATCCTGCGCAACGGAGCCAACGTGTCCTGCAAGCCTGGGGAGAGGTTCTGCGCCTCGACCAAGTTCCTGGCACATCGATGCGATATCGCCTTCGGCATGATCTTCTACGATGCCGATGGCATTCAGATCGGGGAGCCGCAGGCGGCAGCGTCCGCACGCAATCCGCAGGGTGGTTCGGTGTACGCCAACTATGCCACCTCTACGCGATTCGCCACTGCGCCTGCTGGTGCCGCATCTGTGCGCCCTGTGCTGTTCGTTTGGACCACGACCGAAACCAGCTGCAACTTCTGGCTGCTTGAGCCGATCTTTGCCCGCGTGACGGCGCAGCAGACGGTGCCGCCTCCCTACCAGCTCGGCGTTCGCGGCATGGATTACAAATATGCTTCGGTCACCCAAGCGATTGAGGCACGAACGACGATCAATGAGAACGGGATCGCCGAGTATCGAGCCAGCTGGACCATGTCGCTTGACGCCAATGGTCGGGTGGCCGGTATACGTTCGGTGAACAACGGCACGACGAGCACGATTGATTTTCTGTTCGACAAGGTGCGATTTGTGTCACCTGGCAACGGCCGGCGGATGGAATACAGCGATGGGCACTTCACCGGATACGACGAGAACAACAAGCGGCGCATCCGTCTTGGAACATGGAGCAGCTGATGCCTACTGGACTGCAATGCTGGGACGAGTTCGGCAACATCACCGTTGACCTGACTAGCCGAATGACCCGGCTTCTTGGAGTTGTGAATCAGAGCGCCGGTGGATCGCTTCAAGAGCCTGCGCTCTCGCAGGGAATCCCATTCGTGCTACCGATCCTTGACCAGAACGGCCTCATGTATCCGGTCGATATCACCGTGCCGACTATCAGCGGCACAAGCGTTAGTTGGACCACACCTGCGAACTTCTACTTTGGGACGTACTGATGCCTGCCGGGTTCCAGTTCATCAACAACAATGACAACGTCATCATCGACGAAAATTTCTTCAACTACGCCTTCATTTCAAAGCACACGCTGACCTTCCAGACTGCAGCAGGGCCGGTCACAGGAGGCTTCGGAAACCAAGCCTTCCTGACCGTCACCGGCGACAGACCATTGGTGGCCGCGCGCTGCAGCAAACCATTCACCGTGAGTCGTGCGCGCCAGGTGAGCGGGGGGTGGGAGTTCGGCTGGATCAGCGTGCATGGAGGCGGTGCTGCAGTCGGCGACACAATTGAGGTATTCGTGTTTGACCGACCTCCCGTCCGGTCCGGCCCGGGCTTCGGATTGCAGGTGTTCGACGCCCAGGAACGCGTTGTTTTCGACTCGCAGAACCGGTACATGCGCGTGGTGGATGCTCGCACCCTGGTGGGCTCTACGCCGTCCGCAGACGTGAACTTAGGTCCAGGCACCTACGCGCAGATCATCACCGTGCCGGGCTTTCGCTGGACCGGCGTGCAAGCCTCGCCTAGCGCGGATTGGCAGTGGGCTTGCTTCGCTGGCTTGCTTACATCAAACGGAAACGGCTACACGGTCGCCCAAGGGACGACTGGGGAGGGGACATATGCATTCTTTGGCAATCCGGCGCCGCGGGCGATTAGCAGCCAGATGCACATCATGACCGTAAACGTGGCGGGGTACTGACATGGAGACCAACATGGCGTTGATAAGCGAGAGCGCGGCCTTCGGAACTCGGGTGGAAGCAATTGCGCCGCGCATAGGCATCGACTGGAACCCGTACACCAACGATGGCCCCGTAACATTCCACTTCGAGAAGCTGACCACACAGGCAGACGGCACGGTGTTGGAGCGCACCTTTCTGGGCGTCCTTCCCGCAAAGATCAGTGACCTGTTAGCAATGACATACGTCATCACCAACCCGCTGACCGGTGAAGAAAGCACTGAACCTGGGTGGAAGCTCATGGCGATGATCAAGGCAGCGACCGATGCCGTCTATCTTGCGAGCCTGCAGCCACCATCAGGCGCGGCACAGCTGCCCCCGGTGGATCCCGGACCGACCGCTTGAGGGGCTGTCCCCTGCAAACGAGTTTGCGGCGGTGTCGGCGTGAGAGCGGGGTGCTGATGGTTTTGCCGGTTCAGAAATAGTCGACGTGGAAAATTGGTGTGGAAGGTGAAATGCTCATATCACTTCTTAGTGGAGTAGATGGGCATGAATGATCGTTTCAGTTTTGAGGCCTTCCATGACGTACGGAGAGGTTGCGAAATAACAGTCAATGTTGTGACCGATGGTTCAATTGCAGCCAGCTTTCGAGTTGAACATGGCAGCACACTTCTCGTAGAGGAGGAACTCGTCGATAGCTTTGATTGCGTTATGGCAGCGCGGGAGGCAGGGTTTTCGGCGGCCGGGACGTGGATGGCCGTTAACTGGCCATAGCGCCTCTTTTGACGCTGGGCTTCCTCACGCCGCCACGACGGTGGCTGCGGCCAGATTGCGCCCATGTGCTATTCCGCCCAGATCACCGCCGCCTATCAGAAGCTGGTCCGGATGACCGGCGCCACCCTGTCGCTGCAGGAGTTCGCCGCGCTCTACGCGCATGACCCGGGCAAGAAGCGGCCCAAGACGCCGAAGGCCATGGATGACGCCTTCCGGGCTGGCGCTAGCCCGGCGGAGCTGGCGGTGTGGGCCGAGATCGAGCAATGGAACAGGGCCGAGGCCACCATCCTGGAGCAGGAGCTGTTCGCCAACCGCAAGCGGCTGGCCGACGCTGAGCGCGCGCTGCAGGTGAAGGAGACGAAGAAGGCTCGGGAGGATGTGCGGATCGCCGGCAACAAGATCGAGCGGGCCAAGGCACGGCTGGCGGACCTGCAGCGCGTTGAGCCGAAGGACCGCGACAGCCGCATCTTCCCCGGCGTCTACGCCCCGGTGATCATCTCCGAGGGCGGGAAGCTGGTCATCAAGCCGATGCGCTACCAGTGCCGCCTGGCCGGGAAGCCGGCCAACTACGACCAGCGCTTCCCCGGCACCTACAACGCCCGCCGCGACAGCCTGGAGAAGTTCTGGGCGCCGGCGTTCGGACACACCCACGGCCTGATGGTGGTCGACACGTTCTACGAGAACGTCGAGGGGCCGGACGGGAAGAACCAGGTGGTGCAGTTCACCCCGCGCACGGGCGAGCCGATGCTGGTCGCGTGCCTGTGGTCGCACTGGAAGGACCCGGCCGGCAAAGAGCCGGATCTGCTGTCGTTCGCTGCCATCACCGACGACCCCGAGCCCGAGGTGGCTGCCGCCGGCCACGACCGGACCATCATCAACATCAAGCCCGAGCACGTCGAAGCGTGGCTCAACCCGGACCCCGCTGACCTGGTCAGCCTGTACCGGATCTTCGACGACAAGCGGCACCCGTTCTACGAGCATCGGCTGGCGGCGTAGGGAACTACCGATCCTGCCGCGCGCAGTTGCCCTATGGCACTGGTGAGGCGGGACGAGCATGCTGGCCATGCCGGACTCGGGGCCTATGGCAGCTCAACCCGGGGGCGCGTGAGCAGCGCCGCGCCGGCACAGAGTCGAGCCAGGCTCTGCCCTGCAATTCGGCCAAATTGACCATTTCGTCAAATCGCCGGTGCAGCGCTTAACAACTCCATCCCCTAACGATTCAGGCAGGACGCCAACGCGATCGCGGCCCTTGAGACGACTGGCCGTATGCTGCCGGCCATGACGCTCCCCCCTGACTTTCGCTGGACGACCCGGTCTGCCAGCCTCCCCGATGACCCGTTGACCGTGGTCGCCTGCCACAGCGTGTGGGTGGTGGCCATGATCCGTCGGGTGAACGACGGCATCTGGATTGCCTCGCTGGACCGGCACCGGCATGGCCCGGGCGGTCCGTTCCGCGTGTGCAGCAGCTACGAGCAGGGCCGCGCGGGGGCCGAGCTGTGGGTGACCAGGCACGAGGCCAGGCTGCGGGAGGATGTGGCCGCCATCTTGGCCTGGCAGGAGAGGGTCCGCGGCAACCGGCTGGCCAAGGCCGACCTGAAACCGCCGTTCGGCTGGATGGGGTAGGGCCAGGACCAGGCGACGTTCGGTCGGCGGGACGCGGTTCTTCAGCAAGCCTGTGGGGTTGTCGCCGAAGGATCAACGGGTAGCAGATCCACCAACGATCGTGCACTGGCCGGAATCAAAAGGTCGCAATTCTCGGACATCTCTTCCTTCACCCCATGCGCGAGGGTGAAGAGGTGGAGCTGCGCGCCCTCGCGTCTAGCAAACTTCATAGCCGGCACGAAATCGCTGTCTGCCGTAACCATCGCGATCACGTCGACATGCTTCTTCAGGGTTAAGGCGGCGATATCCATGCCGATTCGCATGTCGACGCCCTTCTGACGTATCACCGGCTTCAAGTCGGTTGGGCGAACTTGCAGCGTGCTGTTTTCAGAATCGAACCTCGCCGCTGAACGCTTCAATTTTTTGAACTGGGCGCTCCAGCCGTCGTGCGTACACTCTCCTTTGCGGAGAGCAAAGTGCGGTAGCTTCGCTACCTCTTTGAGCAGCGCTACGTTCTCGTTGAACACATCTGTACTGCCGTACTCGATTGATTCTCCCGTGAGCGGGTGATCGACTGATCGACCCAAGGGAGCTGCGTCGTAGTAGTAGATGCGGTGAAGTTCAAATCCCGATACAGCTTCATGCTTGCGAATAGAGGCGACCAACCGCTCAATGTTCGAAGCCGTCACTCCGCCAAGATCTCGCTTGATCTTGCGCTTGACGAACCCCGCATCCAATAGCAGCGCGTACCTCTTACCCACGGTATCCCCTTCCTTTGGGCAAAAAAAAGCCGGTTGCAGGTGGAGGTCGAGCCTCTCTTATATGTCACCTGCAAACGGCCGTGTTTTCTTTTGGATGGGGCCTATGGCCCTTCCGTGGACGAATTATTCCCATGGGAAGATGGCTTCGCAAGCCGCCAAGGATGCCTTCTATTCGGCGGATATCCACAGGCTTATCCACTGAAACTCCCAAGATGTTGTGGTTGAGGATCGCCTCTTCCTACATGTTGTGGTCTCAGCCGCTGCGACATTGGCTTGTTTAGTTCAGCTTCCATTCAGTATGCATCGTGGAGCAAAAGTAGATTTTTTCAGGTTAGGCAAACACTTAGGCAAGGTGCCCTTCGCTAATGCCCGCTTGGAATCGACACAGCGCGGTGCAGCTGGACCGCAGAGAACCCGGGCGGGCCTTACCGTATGGCAATGTGGATCTGTGAGACGTAGTCTTGCGGGCGCAATTGTGTTGGTACGCAGCGCCTGAAATAGTTGGTACTGGTGTTGGTACGGAAGGCACGAAGCTCCATAGACCTCCTTTAAGAACAATAGGTTACTGTGACTTTTCGCATCATCAGTTTCAACGCCAATGGCATCCGTTCCGCCGCGACCAAGGGCTTCCTCGACTGGTTCCGTGCCCAGGACGCCGACGTCCTGTGCATCCAGGAAACCAAGGCCCAGGAAGACCAGCTGACCGACCCGATGTTCCGCCCCGATGGCCACCACTGTTTCTACCGCGACGCCATCACCAAGAAGGGCTACAGCGGCGTGGCGATCTACAGCAAGCGCGAGCCGGACCAAGTCATCACCTCGCTGGGCTGGGCCCCGTTCGACGACGAAGGCCGCTACATCGAGGCCCGCTACGGCAACCTCAGCGTGGTCTCCTTCTATATTCCGTCCGGCAGCTCGGGCGACCTGCGCCAGGGCTTCAAGTTCGAAGTGATGGAATGGCTGCGGCCGATCCTCGAGGAGTGGGCGCGCAGCGGTCGCGACTACGTGCTGTGCGGCGACTGGAACATCGTGCGTTCGGCGCTGGACATCAAGAACTGGAAGTCCAATCAGAAGAATTCCGGCTGCCTGCCGGAGGAGCGTGACTGGCTCAACGCCCTGTGCGCCGACCACGGCCAGGCGACCGATGTCGCCGCTGGCCGCGGCTGGGCCGATGCCTACCGCCTGCTCAACCCCACCGGCGAGGACTACACCTGGTGGAGCAACCGTGGCGCCGCCCGCGCCAACAATGTCGGTTGGCGCATCGATTACCAGTTCATCACCCCGGGCCTGCGTGACCGCCTGCGCAGCTGCTCGATCTACCGCGACGAGCGCTTCTCCGACCACGCGCCGTTCACCGTGGACTACGACCTGTGACCGAGGCCGCCACGCCGGTCAGCTACAAGGGCTGGGCAGGCATCAAGCGCGCCTTTGGTACCCCGTCGGCGCTGACCATGGCCATGCTCGGGTTCGGCAGCGGCCTGCCGTTCCTGCTGATCGCTTCGCAGACGCTGTCCACGCGCCTGCGAGACGTCGGCCTGGACCTGGGCAGCATCGGCCTGATCAGCCTGGCCAGCTTCTTCTACCTGCTCAAGTTCCTGTGGGCACCGCTGCTGGACCGCTATGCCTTTCCGCTGCTGGGCGGGCTCGGCCGCCGCCGTTCGTGGCTGCTGGTGTCGCAGGTGCTGGTGCTGGTTGGCCTGGTCGCGCTGGCCTTCGTGCGGCCGGAGGAGGGTGTCTGGCCACTGGTGATGTGGGTGCTGGTGGCGTCGTTCGCCGGTGCCACCCAGGACTCCGCCGTCGATGCCTATCGCATCGAGATCGCACCGCAGGCCGCCCAGGCGGCGCTGGCGGCCACCTATACGCTGGGTTACCGGATCGGCCTGATCCTGGCCGGTGCTGGCGCGCTGTACCTGGCGCAGTTCGAAGGCTGGATCGTCGCCTATCTGGCGATGGCAGCGCTGATGCTGCTGCCGATCGTCACCACCCTGCTGTGCGCCGAACCGGAGCGCCCGGCCATCGCCGTGCAGCGCCGCATCGATATCGCCGAAGCATTCGTCCAGCCCATCTCCAGCTTCTTCAGCCGCAATGGCGTGGCGCTGGCGCTGGTGCTGCTGGCCTTCGTCGGCCTGTTCAAGTTCCCCGATCAGGTGATCGGTGTGATGGCCGGGCCGTTCTATCTCGATTCGGGGTTCGACAAGGCCGACATCGCCACCGTGTCCAAGCTGTTCGGCGTGTGGATGGGAATCGGCGGCGCGTTCCTGGGCGGCATCGCGGTAGCCGCGTTCGGCTTCCGCCGCATGCTGCTGGTGGCCGCACTGGGCGTGGCGCTGTCCAATCTCGCCTTCCTGCTGATGGCGCACAATCCGGGCAAGCTGTGGGCGTTCTATGCCGCGCTCAGTGCCGACAACCTGTTCCAGGGCTTTGCCGGCACCGTGCTGGTCGCCTTCATGTCGTCGCTGACCGACCGCAACTTCACCGCCACCCAATACGCGCTGCTGGTCTCGCTGGCCAACCTGCCGGGCAAGTTCGTCGGCGGTGTCTCCGGTTATATCGTCGAAGCCACGTCCTACAGCACGTTCTTCATCCTCAGCTCGATCACCGTGGTGCCGACCCTGCTGCTGCTGGCGTGGCTGTGGCCGCGGATCACCGACCGCGGGCCGCCGGTCACCTGATTGCCTGCCCGCCCCGACTGCGGGATCATCGCCCCCGACGCGCCGAGGGGGCGGTGCCCTGCGAACGGGGAAGTGAGCATGGCCGATGTTGTGCTGCGGGACCTGGACCCGCTGCTGCTGGAACGTATCCGACGCGTCGCGGTTGCCCGCGGCTGGACCCACGAACAGACCTGCGCCGCCTTGCTGGAGCAGGGCCTGTTCAGTAGCGAACTGGAGGTCCGCTCCGGCTTCGGCGATCCCGAAGTGGACGCGCTCTCCGACGCCATCGCCGCCCTGCAGGCCCTGCCCGCAGGACAGGGCTTCGATTAGCGCCTTTGGGGAGTCGAGCCATGCTCGACTGCCGTTCCCGGTAGATCCACGCCATGCGCGGATGGCACCACCTCACGCCAGGTGGATCGCGCCCAGGATCCGCGGCCCTTTCGCCCCGGTCACGCTCGGCAGGTTGCCGGCCAGCCCGTCCATCGTCCGCTGCGCCAGCCAGGCAAAGCCCATCGCCTCGACGTACTCCGGGTCCAGCCCGTGCACCGCGCTGGACTCCACCTGCACTCCCGGCAGCCGCGCCGCCAGGCGCTTCATCAGCTGCTGGTTGCGCACGCCACCGCCACAGACCAGCAGGCGCCGGGTCTGCGGCTGCTGCGCCAGCAGCGCATCGACTACGGTCGCCACGGTCAGCTCCAGCAGGGTGGCCTGCACATCGGCGGCGGCGTACTGGCCTTCGTCCATATGCGCCTCGGCCCATGCCAGGTGGAACTGTTCGCGGCCCGTGCTCTTCGGCGGCGGAAGCGTGAACCACGGGTCGGACCGCCAGCTGGCCAACAGGCTCTCGTCCACCGCACCACTGGCGGCATACGCGCCGTCGGCATCGAAGGTGCGGCCGGTGTGGCGCTGGCACCAGGCATCCATCAGCGCGTTGGCCGGGCCGGTATCGAAGCCACGCACCGCGCCCTCGCGCGGGATCAGGGTCAGGTTGGCGATGCCGCCCAGGTTGAGCACCGCGCGGTCTTCATCGGCCGTGCCCAGCATGCCCAGATGGAAGGCCGGCATCAGCGGCGCACCATGGCCCCCGGCCGCCACGTCGCGGCGGCGGAAGTCGGACACCGTGGTGATCCCGGTCAGCTCGGCGATGCGGTTGCCGTCGCCCAGTTGTACGGTGAACGCCGGGTCGGCCAGCGGGCGGTGGCGCACGGTCTGCCCATGCGAGCCGATCGCGCGCACCTGGCTGCGGTCCACGCCGGCTTCGGCCAGCAGCTGGTTGGCGGCGTCGGCGAAGTTGATCGCGATCCGCGCATCCAGCTCGCCCAGTTCCTCCAGCGAGTCCAGCGGTCCACCTTCACCCAGCGCCACCAGCCGCGCACGTAGCACCGGCTCCCAGCGGGCGGTCAGGCCGTGCACGAAGCGGCAGCCACCGCCACTGGGGAACTGCACCAGCGCGGCATCGATGCCATCGGCGCTGGTGCCCGACATCAGGCCAAGGTAAAGGGGGGCGTCAACGTCGGCAGTCGTGTTCATGGCAGGCATAAAAAAAGGACGCGGCAAGCTTGGGCTGCCGCGTCCTTCTTCGTCAACGCAGGGGCTCAGCCGCGCTTGCGGCCGGTCGCCTGCTTGTCCTTGGCACTGGCCACCTCGGGGGCGGCCTCGTCGCGGCTGGTCGGTGCCGGGCTGGCATCGGCGTAGATCAGCTTCTCCATGCCCTGGATGCGCGCCATCGCCGGTGCGGTCTGCGCGCGGAAGGCGACCAGCTCGGCACCCTTCAGCGGCTCCGGCGGCGGCATGGTTACGGTCAGCGGGTTGCGGTGCTCGCCGTTGACGCGGAATTCGTAGTGCAGGTGCGGGCCGGTCGCCAGGCCGGTCGAGCCGACATAGCCGATCACCGTGCCCTGGGCCACGCGCTGGCCTGTCTTGATGTTCGCAAAGCGCGACATGTGGCCGTACAGGGTGGTGTGGCCACGGCCGTGGTCGAGGATCACCACGTTGCCGTAGCCGCGCTGCACGCCGGCGAACTGCACGCGGGCGTCGCCGGCGGCCATGATCGGGGTGCCGGTGCGCGCAGCGTAGTCCACGCCCTTGTGCATGCGCATCTTGCCCAGCACCGGGTGCTTGCGCGCACCGAAGGTCGAGCTCAGCCGCGCGAACGGGATCGGCATGCGGATGAAGCTCTTCTTCAGCGAGCGGCCGTTGATGTCGTAGTACTCGGACTTGCCGTTGCGGTCGAAGCGGAAGCCGGAATAGGTCTTGCCCCCGGTGGTGAAGGTCGCCGCCAGGATCTTGCTGGTGTCCACCTTCTCGCCTTCGCGCCAGGTCTCATCCATCACCACGCTGAAGCGATCGCCCGGTTGCAGGTCTTTCGAGAAGTCGATGTCGTACTTGAAAATGTCGTCGGTCATCGTCGCGATCGCCGACGGCGACAGCCCGGCCCGGCGGGCTGCGGCATACAGCGAACTGGTGATCTCGCCGCTGGTGACCACGGTGCGCGTGGAAGTCTCGCGCTGGGTCACCTTCTCCTTGATGTCATCGCCGGCCAGGCTCAGTTCGACCCGGTTGTCGGCATCCCGGTCGAAACGGATGCTGCGCAGGTCGCCGGACAGCGGCATGTCGAAGGCGATCTCGGCACCCGGGCGAAGCTTGGTCAGCGCCTCACGCGCGCCCGGGTGGTCCAGTACCCGGTGCAGGGTGGTGGCCGGGATGCCAGCCTTGTCGAACAGGTCGCTCAGGGTCTGGCCGCGCTGCACCCGCAGCACCTGCCAGCTGTCACCGGGCACCTGCTGCTGGCGGGCCATCGCCAGCGGTGGCAACGGCAGCGCCAGGCTGGTGTGGCTGTCGGCGTAAGGTGCATCGATGGTGTGCGAGAAGCCGGGGACGATCGTCGCCACCAGGGCGCCGATGGTCGCGAACAGGCTGGCGTGCATCCAATGGCGGCGGGTCCAGCGCTCATTGAAGGCGGCGGGAAGATGATGCCTGAGCTTCCGATGCAGGGCGTTGTCGTGCAGGACGTGGAGGCGTTCCTGGAAGCGCTGCTTGCGTGCGCGCCCTTGTTCGGAATTGTGCATCTGCGGTTTTTTCCTGGCGGCCCGGGAGCGCGGGCCTGATCGCCGGTTACCATAGACACCTGAGAAAACCGCGTCAAACCCTTGTGCCCATTGGCTTTTGTGAAGCCAATCGGGTTAACTTTGCTTTAACACCCCACACAAGAATCGGCGTTGCCGGGAGTAGTCACGTGTCCTCGATTGAAGAAGCCCTTGCCCTGATCGGCCGCGGTGCCGACGAGATCCTCAAGCTCGAGGATCTGCGTGCGCGCCTGCAGGAAGGCCGCCCGCTGCGGATCAAGGCCGGCTTCGACCCCACTGCGCCCGACCTGCACCTGGGCCATACGGTGCTGCTGAACAAGATGCGCCAGTTCCAGGACCTCGGCCACCAGGTCATTTTCCTGATCGGCGACTTCACCGGCATGATCGGGGACCCGTCCGGCAAGAGCCTGACCCG